>JAVXWL010000210.1:0-31759 GCA_032230565.1 Pseudonocardiales bacterium
AGCATGGTCTGCGCCAACCACAGCGCCGAATGCACCGCATTGCGGGCTAACACCATGGCCAGCCCACCAGCCAGCGCGAGCGGGCCCAGGATCCAGAACGCGATGGTCTCCCCGAGACCGATCACTCGTGCTCCTCTCCCACCGCACCCGAACGGCGCTCCAGGCTTGGACCCTGGACGTAATAGTCCTGCTCGGTCTCACCCAGTCGCATCGGGTGCGGGGGTTGCTCCATCCCGGCCAGCAGCGGCGCCAGCAGGTCCTCTTTGGTGTAGATGAGGTCCTGGCGGTTGTCGTCGGCCGTCTCGTACTCGTTGGTCATGGTCAACGAACGGGTCGGGCACGCTTCGACGCACAGGCCGCACCCGATGCAACGCAGGTAGTTGATCTGGTAGATCGCGCCGTACCGCTCCCCCGGCGAGTAGCGCGCCTCTTCTGTGTTGTCCCCGCCCTCGACGTAGATCGCGTCCGCGGGGCAGGCCCAGGCGCACAGCTCGCAGCCCACGCATTTCTCCAGCCCATCCGGGTGCCGGTTGAGCTGGTGCTTACCGTGGAAGCGCGGTGCAGTGATCTTCTTGACCTCGGGGTACTCCTCGGTCACCACCTTCTTGAACATCGTCGAGAAGGTGACCCCAAAACCCTTGACCGGATCAAGTAGTCCCATGGCCGTCCTCCTGCCTCGGCGGCGGCGCGCCATTGGCTGATCCAGCAGGGCCCGACACTGCAGTGCTCGATACGCCGGCACCCACTGCGGCGCGCCGTGGCGGCGATGGCGGCACCACCAAATCCAGCGGGGGCAACGGGTAGTCAGAACCGGCGGTGGTCACCTCATGGGTTCGCTCGACTGGCTGGCGTTGCGGCAGCAGGAAGGCGACGACCAGGAGGATGACTAGCAAGAAGCCGCCCACCACGAGAATCTCGCCGGGCGTGACCGCGGCGCCGCGCAGCGCCCGGGCAGCGAAGACCAGCACGATCCACACCAGACTGCCCGGCACCAGCACCTTCCAGCCCAGCGACATGAACTGGTCGTAACGCATCCGGGGCAGGGTGCCGCGCAGCCACACGAATATGAAAAGAAACGCCAGCAGCTTGCCGATGAACCACAGCGGTCCCCACCAGCCGCCGTCCAGCGCTCCGCCAGCCAGCGGCCAGGGGGCGTGCCAGCCGCCGAGGAACAGCGTGGTCGCCATCGCCGAGACGGTGACCATGTTGACGTACTCGGCGAGGAAGAACAGTGCGAATTTCAGCGACGAGTACTCGGTGTGGAAACCACCGACCAGCTCTGACTCCGCCTCGGGCAGGTCGAACGGCGCGCGGTTGGTCTCGCCGACCATCGACACGCAGAACACCGCGAAGCTGGGAAACAGCAGGAAGACGAACCACCACTGGCGCGACTGCGCGGCCACGATATCCGCCGTGGACAGCGAACCCGAATACAGCACCACCGCGACGATCGACATCCCCAGCGCGATCTCATAAGAGATCACCTGGGCGGCCGAGCGAAGCGAGCCCAGCAGCGGGTAGGGCGAGCCCGATGCCCAGCCGGACAGCACAATCCCGTAGACACCCAGCGACGAGCAGGCCAGCACCACCAGCACCCCGACCGGCAGGTCGGTGATCTGTAGAACCGTGTGTTCACCGAAGATCGACACTTCGCCGCCGAGCGGGATCACGGAGAACGCCGTGAACGCCGTGATAGCGGAGATGATCGGCGCCAGGATGTACACCCAGCGATCGGCCATCGCCGGCTGGATGTCCTCCTTAAACGCCAGCTTCAGGCCATCAGCCAGGGACTGCAGCAACCCGAAAGGCCCAACCCGGTTGGGGCCCGGGCGCTGCTGCATGCGTCCGACCACCCGGCGCTCCATCCAGATCATGAACAACGTCATGACCATGAGAAACACGAAGATCACAAGGACCTTCACGATGATCAACCACAGCGGGTCATCGCTGAGCAGTGCTTCGGTGGGCGTCATGACCTGCCTCCCCGGGGCGTCTTGGCTGCTCTTGCAGTGCCGGCCGGGGCGCCGTTACCGCTGCGGACGGTGACCACGGTGCCGTGGCCGGCGCCGAGGTTGCTCCGGACGGTAGCGGGTCCGGAGTTACCCGGGACCCACACCACGCCCGGGGGCAGGTCAGCGGCGGCAGCCGGCAGCGTCACCGAGCCCCGCTGAGTGGACACCGTGACCTGGCCACCGAGGTGCACCCCCAGCTCTGTGGCGGTGGCTTCGGACATCAGCGCCACGGCAGTCCGTGCGGTCCCGGCCAGATGTGGCTCGCCGTCCTGCATCGACCCGTTGTCCAGCAGCTGCCGCCAGGTAGCGAGCAACGCCTGGCCCTCGCGGAGCTCCGGTACCGGCGCCGCGGCCACCTGCGGGGAACCCACCCGGGTTCCGGCATAGGTCCCCAGCGCGGCGAGCCCGGCCCATGAGGCGGCCGGGGTCTGGGTGAACAGATCGACGTCCATCTCGACGGCCAGGCTGTCCAGTACCCGGCAATCCGGCATGGTCGCGGCGCCCCCCCGGGCCGGACCTATCCCGGAGCTGATCGTGGTGCCGAACTCCCTGCGGCGACCCTCCCAGTCCAGGTAGCTGCCCGACTTCTCCAGCGCGGACGCGATCGGCAGCACCACGTTGGCCGCCCGGGTCACCGCCGAGGACCGCATCTCCAGGCTCACCACAAACGGGGCCCGGCTCAGCGCCTGCTTGGCCAGCCGCGGATCCGGAAGGTCGGCGGGATCCACGCCGCCGATGACCAGCCCACCCAGCTGCCCCGCGGCGGCGGCCGCGATGATGTCTTCAGTGTCGCGACCCGGGCGGCTCGGCAGCGTCACACCCCAGGCGCTCTCGATCTCCGCGCGGGCCACCGGATCGGTGACCGGTCGGCCGCCAGGCAGCAACGTCGGCGTGGCGCCGGCCTCCAGGGCACCCCGCTCACCGGCTCGCCGCGGGATCCAGGCCAGCCGGGCGCCGGTACTCCCGGCCAACCGCGCCGCCGCGGAGTACAACCCGGGCACCTCGGCCGCGCGCTCACCGACCAGCAGCACCGCTCCCGGCGCACCCAAGGCGTCGCGGGCTGGGCCGTCCAGCGTGTCCAAGGCATCGGGCTCACCGCCTGGCGCCACCCGCAGCAACGTGCCGAAGGTCCGGCGCACCGCGGGGGTGGTGAACTGGCCGAGGTGCCACACCGGCATCTCGCGATCGCGGGCAGCACGCCGCAATCGGAGGTAGACGATCGGCGACTCTTCCTCAGGCTCGAAGGCCACGCAGAGCACTGCGGGTGCGGCGCTGAGGTCGTCGTAGGTCACGCCACCGGTGTCCGGTCCGACACCCACCACGTGCGCGGCGAGGAAGGTCAGCTCCTCGGCCGAGTGCGGCCGGGCCCGGAAGTCGATGTCGTTGGTGGCCAGTGCGACCCGGGCGAACTTCGCGTAGGCGTAGGCGTCTTCGACGGTGAGCCGGCCACCGGTGAGTACTCCGACACCGGAATCCCGGGCCTGCAGCAGTCCGGTGGCCGCTTCCTGCAGCGCCTCGGTCCAGGACGCTGGCCGCAACCCACCGCCGTGGGAGTCCCGGACCAGCGGCTGGGTGATGCGGTCCGTGGCGCTGGCGTAGGCGAAGGCGAAGCGGCCCTTGTCGCAGTTCCATTCCTGGTTGACCTGCGGGTCGAGTCCAGCGAGCCGGCGCATCACGATGCCGCGGCGCCAGTCGGTGCGCAGCGCGCAGCCGCTCGCGCAGTGTTCACATACCCCGCGGGTGGAGACCAGGTCGAAGGGTCGGGACCGGAACCGGTACGCGGCACTGGTCAGCGCGCCGACCGGGCAGATTTGGATGGTGTTACCGGAGAAGTAGGACTGGAAGGGCTTGTCGGCGGCTACCCCGACCTGCTGATCAGCGCCACGTTCGAGCATGTCGATGAACTCGTCACCGGCGATCTGCTCGGAGAACCGGGTGCAGCGCGCGCACAGCACGCAGCGCTCCCGGTCCAGCAACACCTGGGTGGAGATCGGGAGCGGCTTGGCGAAAGTCCGTTTCTTCTCCACGAACCGGGAGTCCGCGCGGCCGTTGGACAGCGCCTGGTTCTGCAGCGGGCACTCGCCGCCCTTGTCGCAGATCGGGCAGTCCAGCGGATGATTGATCAGCAAGAGTTCCATGACGCCTTGCTGAGCTTTATCGGCTACCGCCGACGTGTGCTGAGTCTTCACGACCATGCCGTCAGCGACCGTCAGACTGCAGCTGGCCTGCGGCTTGGGCATCGGCCGCCCACCCATCTCCACCTCGACCAGGCACTGGCGGCAGGCGGCGACCGGGTCGAGCAGGGGGTGATCGCAGAACCGCGGCACGATGATGCCCAGTCGCTCACAAGCCCGGATCACCAGCTCACCCTTGAGCGCGTCGACCTCGCGGCCGTCGATGGTCAACCGGACATGCCCCTCAGGGACGGCGCGACTTCCGGCTGCCTGCTGTGCCAGCGTCATCGGTGCGACCCCGCCATTTTTTCGGCCAGGTTGTTCGGGCGTCCGTATCCGGGTTGCTTGGCGCACAGGTCCAGGAACTCCTGGCGGAAGTACTTGATGCCGCTGATGATGGGGCTGGCGGCGCCGTCCCCGAGCGCGCAGAACGACCGGCCCAGGATGTTGTCACACACGTCGAGCATGGTCTCGACATCCGCGGCCGTGCCCTCGTGGCGCACCATCCGCTGCAATGTCAGGGTCAACCAGTAGGTGCCCTCCCGGCACGGCGTGCACTTACCGCAGGACTCGTGCTTGTAAAACTCGGTCCACTTCATCACGGCCCACGGCACGCTCACCGACGTGTTGAAGACCATCACTGCGGTGGTGCCCAGCATGGAACCGGCCGCCGCGGCGCCCTCGAAGTCCAGCGGCACATCCATGTGTTCGGCAGTCAGCATCGGCGTGGACGACCCGCCCGGCGTCCAGAACTTCAGCGGGCCGCCCTTCATCCCACCGGCCAGTTCCAGCAAGTCCCGCAACGTGATTCCCAGCGGGGCCTCGTACTGTCCGGGGCGCTGCACGTGCCCGGAGATCGAGTAGATCTTCGGGCCGGGCGACTTCTCGGTGCCCATGGTGCGGAACCAGTCCGCCCCGCCGTTGACGATGTAGGGCACGCTGCAAATGGTCTCGACGTTGTTGACCACGGTGGGCGCCTCGTAGAGCCCGGAGGTGGCTGGGAACGGCGGCTTGAGCCGGGGCTGGCCACGCCGGCCCTCCAGCGAGTCGAGCAGCGCGGTCTCCTCACCACAGATGTAGGCACCGGCACCGGCATGAATCACGATGTCGAGGTCAAAACCTGAGCCGAGGATGTCCTTGCCCAGGTAGCCGGCCTGGTAGGCCTCGTTGACCGCCTGGTGCAAGCGACGGTTGCAGTGCAGCATCTCGCCTCGGACGTAGATGAAGCACTGGTGGGCCCGGATCGCGTAGCTGGTGATGATGCAGCCTTCGATCAGCGAGTGCGGGTCGGCCATCATCAGCGGCACGTCTTTGCAGGTGCCCGGCTCACCCTCGTCCGCGTTGATCACCAGGTACTTGGGTTTGGCCGCCGCGCCGCTGGCCTGCTCGCCTGGTTTGGCCTGCGGGATAAAACCCCATTTCATGCCGGTGGGGAAACCCGCCCCGCCACGACCGCGCAGCCCGGAGTCCTTCATGAGCTGGATCAACTGATCGGGCTGGGCAGCCAGCGCGGTGCGCAGCGCGGTGTAACCCCCAAGCTCGGTGTAGGTGTCCAGGGTCCACGATTTCGGCGACAGCCACCGCCGGGTCAACACCGGGGTGAGTGTCCGCTCGGTCACGGCTCCTCCTGCTGTAGTGGTCACTTCTTGGCGGCAACGTCGGGTAGCGGCGGGGCCTGGTCGGGCATCGCCGGCGCCTGCCAGCCGTTGTCCTGGGCGAGCTGGTTGCCGGCCAGCGTCTCGGCCGCCGCGGAGGGCGCGTCCACCGCGGCACGCAACTCCTCGGGCTCACCGAAAAAGCCCGCTAGCTGTAGCTCGACGCTGCGCCAATCCGTCAACGACGCACCGCGAGTGGGCGCCGGCCGATCCCCACGGCGCAGCGCCTCCACCAATGCCACGGCCGACTCCGGAGTCTGGTTGTCATAGAACTCGTAGTTGACCTGCAGCACCGGAGCCAAATCGCAGGCGGCCAAGCATTCGGCGTGCTCGAGCGTGATCGAGCCCTTCGAGCCGGGCTCGCCCGCGGTCTCCTCATGGCCCACCCCGAGGTGCTTGCGCAACCGAGCGTAGATGTCGTCGCCGCCCAGCACCGCACATAGCGTGTTGGTACACACGCTGACTAAGTGCTCGCCACTGGGTTGGCGCTTGTACATGGTGTAGAAGGTGACCACCGCGCTCACCTCGGCGGTGGTGAGGCCCAGCTGCTGCGCGCAGAACACGATCCCGGCCTGGCTGACGTGCCCTTCGACGCTCTGCACCAGGTGCAGCATCGGCAGCAGCGCCGATCGAGATCGCGGGTAACGCGCGATGATCTCTTCAGCTCGCCGCCAGGTCTGCTCGTCGAATACGCTGGTGTCCACCCGCACGGGTCGCTCCACCGGCACGTCCTGCACCGTGGTCAGAGTCGTCGGCGCGGCCTGGTCCGCGGCCCCCTCAGCTGCTACCGGCCGTGCGGTGAACGCTGGGTTGCCCGTTCGTTTTTTGGCGCGGCTCATCGGTCCACGCCTCCCATCACCGGATCGATCGATGCCACCGCGGCGATGACATCGGCCACCAGGCCGCCCTCGCTCATTGCCGGCATGGACTGCAGGTTGACGAAACTGGGGTCTCGGACGTGCACCCGCAGTGGCCGGGTGCCCCCATCGGAGACCAGGTGATAGCCCAGCTCGCCGCGCGGCGACTCCACTGAGCAGTACACCTGACCGGGCGGCACCGTGAAACCCTCGGTGACCAGCTTGAAGTGGTGGATCAGTGACTCCATCGACTGTCCCATGATCTTGCGGACGTGTTCCAGCGAGTTGCCCAGCCCATCGGCGCCGAGGGACAACTTCGCCGGCCACGCGACCTTGGGGTCCTCCACCATTACCGGGCCGGGCTCCAGCTTGTCGAGGCACTGGGCGACGATCTTCAGTGACTGGTGGATCTCCTCGACCCGCAGCAGGTAGCGGGCGTAGCAGTCGGCGTCGGTAGAGGTGGGGACCTCGAAGGTGTACTCCTCATAGCCGCAGTAGGGCTCCACCTTGCGCAGGTCCCATTCCAAGCCGGCGCAGCGCAGGATCGGGCCAGTGACACCCAGCTGTAAGCAACCGTCCAGCGGTAGGTAGCCCACGTTCTGCAGGCGCTGCTTCCAGATCGGCTGGCCGGTGAGCAACTTGTCATAGTCCGGCAGCCGGGAGTCCATCACCTTCAGGAAATCCCGAATCTTGGTGTCGTAGCCCTCGGGCAGGTCCTGGACGACGCCGCCGGGCCGGATGAACGCGTGGTTCATCCGCAGGCCGGTCAGGAACTCCAGGAGGTGCAGGACTTCCTCGCGCTCGCGGAAACCGGCGGTCATTCCGGTGAGTGCGCCGAGCTCCATCCCGCCGGTCGCGATCGCCACCAGGTGCGAGCCCACCCGGTTGAGCTCCATGAGCAGCACCCGAATCACCTGGGCGCGACGCGGCGCGGTGATGCCGAGCAGCTTCTCGGTGGCCAGGCAGTAGCCGGCCTCGTTGAACAGCGGCGCCAGATAGTCCATCCGGGTCACGAAGGTGACGCCTTGGGTCCAGTTCCGGTATTCGCAGTTCTTCTCGATACCGGTGTGCAGGTAGCCGATCACCGAGCGGGCCTGGGTGACGACCTCGCCCTCCAGCTCCAGGACCAGCCGTAATACGCCGTGCGTGGACGGGTGTTGCGGCCCCATGTTGACGACGATGCGTTCGTCGTGCTTCCAGTCCTCGATCAGGGTGTCCCAGTCACCGCCGGTGACGGTGTACACCCGGCCCTCGGTGGTCTCCCGCGCCGTCGCGGCGTAGGGATCGGCCGGGCTGGTGGCGTCGCTGACCGTGTCGGCGGTTCCGCTGCCGACCGTGTGCGCTGCTTCCTTGTTATTCCCCTGTTGCCGTCGCGTCATCAGGAGTACGCCCTCCGCTGATCCGGCGGTGGAATCTCGGCGCCGCCCTTGTATTCCACCGGGATCCCGCCCAGCGGGTAGTCCTTACGTTGTGGGTGTCCGTCCCAGTCGTCGGGCATGAGAATCCGGGTCAGTGCCGGGTGGCCGTCGAAAATGATGCCGAACATGTCCCAGGCTTCCCGCTCCTGCCAGTCCGCGGTCGGGTAGACCTCGACCACGCTGGGTATGTGGGCATCGTCGACATCGACGGCGACCTCCAGGCGGATCCGTCGCCGGTAGGTCATCGAGGTGAGGTGGTAAACCGCGTGCAGCCGCTGGGCAACCTCGGTGCCGTAGTCAACGCCGGAGACCGAGCTGCACAGCTCGAAGCGCAGCGCAGGATCATCGCGCAGGGTGCGGCACAGCGCCACCAGATGCTCCCGGCGCACGTAGTAGGTGATCTCACCGCGATCCACGGTGACCTGTTGGATCGCCTCGACGGGTATCCCGCGCTCGTGCATCGCGGCCAGCAGCTCGTCGGTGACCTCGTCGAACCAGCCGCCGTAGGGCCGCTGCGCCGCGGATGGTGCGTAAGCCGGCAGGGTCAGCCCGCCATAGCCGGAAGTATCGCCGGAGCCGACAACCCCGAACATTCCCTTCCGGGCCCGGCCGGCGACTACCCCACCGTGCGCCTCGTGCTCATTTTGGTGCGCTGAGGTCATCCCAGCCGAGCTGGGATGACCCGGAGCCAGGCCATTATTCTTGTCCGTCGTCATTGCTCACTGCTTCCGAGCTTCGATGACCTTCGACCGGCCGCTGCCCGATGGTCTGGGTTCCTTCTGTGGGCCGTAGCGAACCGACGACGCCACCGTCTCGGTGCGCTGGCCGGCTTTCTCCGCGGCGCGCTTCGGGCCGAGCGGCTCATCCATGATCTTGGCGTGCAGTTTGAGAATGGCGTCGATGAGCATCTCCGGACGCGGCGGGCAACCCGGTAGGTACATGTCCACTGGGACGATGTGATCCACACCCTGCACGATCGCGTAGTTGTTGAACATTCCTCCGGAGGAGGCACAGACCCCCATTGCGAGCACCCAGCGCGGTTCGGGCATCTGGTCGTAGATCTGCCGCAGCACCGGAGCCATCTTGTTGCTCACCCGACCCGCCACGATCATCAGATCGGCCTGCCGGGGGGAGGCGCGGAAGACCTCCATACCGAAACGGGCCAGGTCGTATCGCGGGGCCCCAGTGGTCATCATTTCGATCGCGCAGCAAGCCAGGCCGAACGTAGCCGGCCACAGCGACGACTTCCGGGTCCAGTTGACCAGCTTCTCCACGCTGGTCAGCAGGATCCCGCTGGGCAGCTTCTCTTCCAGACCCATGATCAGTTCCAGTCCAGCCCACCGCGGCGCCACACGTAGGCGTAGGCGAATCCGAGCGTCACGATGAACAGAACGATTTCCACCAGACCGAAGATTCCGAGCGAGTCCGCGGCTACCGCGAACGGGTACAGGAACACCATCTCGATGTCGAACAGGATGAACAGCATCGCGGTGAGGTAGTAGGCCACCGGCATCCGTCCGGCTCCCGCGACCGGCTGCGGAGAGGGCTCGATACCGCACTCGTAGGCATCGAGCTTGGCCCTGTTGTACCGGCGCGGCCCGATATAGGGCGCCGCGACGATGGAGAAGACCGCGAAACCCGCGGCTAGCAGGAGCAGCAACACGAGGGGCACATAGGGCTGCAGCACTACCGTCCCCTCCTTCGGCGTCTCATGAACGTCCCACCGCGTCTCATGAAGGTCTTCCATCTACCCTACGTGCGGACCGGTCACGCGGTGCCCTGAGGCTAACCTAAAATCTGGTCCGATCAGGCATTATCCGCGACGCGGCGGTTGCCGATCACACGCTCGGAGTCAGCCGGGTCATCGCTGTGATCACCCGATCCATCGCGTCGCCCTCCCGGCTGTCGTAGAGGTTGGCCAGCAGCTTGAGCAGGAAGCGCATCAAGGTCGGGCGCGGCAAGCCGTGGCGGGTCGCGGCACGCATCACGGCCGGATGGGCGATCAACCGGCTGAATCCATTGCCCAACCGGAAATAGCCACCCAGCTCCTCGCGCAGCGCAGCGGGATACCGCCGCAACGCGTGCTCGCGGGCCAGCCCCTCTGGCCGGGCCAGTGCCTGGATCGTGCACTCGGCGGCGAACCGGGCGGACTGCATCGCATAGGCGATGCCCTCACCATTGAACGAGTTGACCATGCCGCCGGCGTCTCCGACCAGCAACAAGCCGTTGCGGTAGTGCGGCGTGCGATTGAAACCCATTGGCAGGGCCGCACCAGCGATCTTGCCAGCGGCGTTGCCCTCGCGGAAACCCCACTCCGCTGGGGTGCTGTCCAACCAAGACCGCAGCAGCGCCCGGTAGTCGGTCTTGCCGTACGCCGTCGACGTCGACAGGATCCCCAGGCCGACATTGGACGTCCCATCGCCCATGCCAAAGATCCAGCCGTAGCCGGGCAGCAGCCTGGGCTGCTCGGGGATGGTGTGGTCCCAGAGCTCGAGGTGGCTTTCCAGGAAGTCGTCATGGGTGCGGGGACTGGTGTAATAGCGCCGCACCGCGACACCCATCGGCCGGTCTTTGCGCTTGTCCATACCGAGACTGAGCGCGAGCCGGGCGCTAACCCCGTCGCAGGCCAACGTCAGCGGGGCACGGTAGTGCATCGGCTGCTTGTCCGGACCCTGCTTGCCTTTCACGCCGAGGACCCGGCCGCTGCGTTCGTCGGTGATCGCCTCGGTGACCGTGTGCTGCTCATGCAGTCGTGCACCGGCCTTCTCAGCGTGGCGCGCCAACATCTCGTCGAAGTCCAGTCGGGTGCGTACCGCGCCGTAGGGCGGGAAGCTGGCCAGGTCGGGCCATGGCAGTTCGATCGTCACTCCGCCGCCGACCACCCGCAGGCCCCGATTGTGCAACCAGCCGGCCTCGACGCTGGTATCGATGCCGAGATCGATCAGCTGCTTGACACCTCGGGGGGTCAGCCCGTCCCCGCACACCTTCTCCCGGGGAAACGTGGACTTCTCCAGCAACAGCACGTCCAAGCCGGCGCGAGCCAGGTAAGCGGCAGCGGTCGAACCCGCCGGCCCCGCCCCCACCACGATCACGTCCGCATCGTTGCCGCCGGAACCCGCACGCCTGGCCATCCCGCTCCCTCGCCGCGATCCCGCAGTGCTGTTCGGCCGAGTGTACGGGTCACCAGCTCAGTCTCCTCCCGCTCCACTGTTCCCGAGCTCCACAGCAGAGCTGTCCGCGCCCACCGGGGCAACGCTGCTGTGGAGCTCGGAAGGCGCAGCGTCGCTGGGGCCCGGGTCCGCAGGGCCGGATTCGAGGTCGGTGTCCGGGAGGTCCTCGGGTGTCTCGTCGTTGCCACGACAGGGCAGCAGCGTGGCGGCGCCGCCGCCCAGCAGCGTGGCGAGCAGCAGGACTACTGCGAGCGCTCCGAAGGGAATTTCGACCGGGTCGAACGCCGCTGCGCCGAGCCGCCCGCCGGCCAGCGCACCGAACACTGAGCTCCCGACCGCGAGCGCTGTGGCGGCCATCGCGAGGACCCGCAGCCGCTCGGACCGGTTCTGACCGTCGGCGACGCAACGGCGCCCCACTGCGGCCCCGATCAGCAGTGGTACCGCAAGGACTACACCCCACCAGGGTTGCACCGGACCCTGCGGCAGCGCGGCAAGCAGTGGCACCGCCGGTACTGGCCCGGCGTGCACGGCGACCGGACTGATCGACAATGCGCCTACCGACAAACCAGGCCCGGCCAGCCACGACAGTCCGGCGATCGCCGCATTCGGCAGGTACCCGATCGACAGGATGATCAGCCCGGAGGCGCTTACGATGTCGGGCCCCGACATCTCGACGACCTCAGGCGCGGACACCACCAGAGCCAACAGCACTGCGCCGAAGCCGGCGCTCAGCGCCATCGCCAGCCCCCACACCCCGGCCTCCAGGCCGGGCCGTACCCATCCGGGGGCGTGTCGTAGCGCCGCTGGCAGCAACTCGCAGGGCCGTAGCAGACCGAGGCCGGCGGCGACACCGGCGACCAGCGCGCAACCGACAGCGGCCTGCGCGGGATCCGCGGTGATCGTGGCCGGGGTGGCAACAAGCGCCAGGACAGCACCCATGACGCCGTGGGTACCGGCGATCGTCGCGGCCACCCAGCCGGCGTCGGCGGGCTGGGTGATCCCGGACCGGCCCGCGACCCCGGCCGCGCCGCAGGCGACCAGTGCGCCGAGCACCAGCGTGGGCAGCAGCGGCAAGACGCCGAGCCGCGCGCCTTGGATGATCAGGGGCACGTGGTGCGCAGCCAACCAGCCCACCGCCCCCAGCTGAGCCACCCCCGCCACGGAGGTGTCTGCTCCGCTGGCGGCGGTGAGGATTGCGAGCGCAGCAGCAGCGGCTAGGTAGCTGGCGACGGCGGGCAGGCAGGCGGCGCCGATCAGCGCCCCCAGGCCAGGTCGGGTGCCTTCGCCTGCCGGATCCCGGGCCGGGTCATCGGACACCACCGGCGACAGCAAGAGGCTCACGATTCCCACCCTCGCAGCCGTGGCACCGCGCTACGCCGATCACCTCGCCGACGCGCCCCTCGGTAACCGGATCGGGCTAGCGCACGAGCTACTCCCACGGACACCGAACGGGCTCAGGACAGCGATTTGATGATCTCGCGCATCAGCTTCGCGGTGTCGCTGGGTGTTTTGCCGACCGCGACCCCGGCCGCCTCCAAGGCGTCCTTCTTGGCTTCGGCGGTGCCGGCGGAACCAGAGACAATTGCGCCGGCATGGCCCATGGTCTTACCTTCGGGGGCGGTGAAGCCGGCGATGTAACCGACTACCGGTTTGGTGATGTTGGCCCTGATGTAGTCGGCGGCGCGCTCTTCGGCGTCCCCGCCGATCTCACCGATCATCACCACAGCCGCAGTGTCGGGGTCGTCTTCGAAGGCTCGCAAGGCATCGATGTGAGTGGTGCCGATAACTGGATCACCACCGATTCCCACACACGTGGAGAAACCGATGTCGCGCAGCTCGAACATCATCTGGTAGGTCAGGGTGCCGGATTTGGAGACCAGACCGATCCGGCCCGATCCGGTGATATCAGCCGGGATGATCCCCGCATTCGAGGCACCTGGACTGATCACCCCGGGACAGTTCGGGCCGACAACGCGGGTGCGCGCTGGGTTCTTGCTGGCCTGCGCGCAAAAGCCGACGGTGTCATGCACCGGGATTCCCTCGGTGATGACGACGACCAGTCCGATGCCGGCATCGATTGCCTCGCTCACCGCGGCCTTGGCAAAACGTGGCGGAACGAAAACCACGCTGACGTCGGCCCCGGTCGCGGCCATCGACTCGGCCACAGACCCGAACACCGGCAGCGCCGCACCGGCGAAATCAACAGTTTGACCGGCCTTGCCCGGCGTAACGCCGCCGACGACCTGACTACCCGCATCGAGCATCCGCTGGGTATGTTTGCGGCCCTCCGAGCCGGTCATTCCCTGGACGATTATTTTCGAGTCCTTGGTCAGCAAGATTGCCACCGGTCAGGCTCCCTTGGCGAAAGTCAGTGCCGCGAGCTCGGCAGCCTTGTCCGCCGCGGCGTCCATCGTGTCAACCATCGTGACGAGTGGGTGGGCCGCTCGGGCGAGGATCCGCCGACCCTCAGCGACGTTATTGCCATCCAGCCGCACCACCAGCGGTTTCGCCGCAGCATCGCCCAGAATGCTCAAAGCCTGCACGATGCCGGTGGCTACCTGGTCGCACGCGGTGATCCCACCGAAGACGTTGACGAATACGCAACGCACGTCTGGATCACCGAGGACAATGTCCAATCCGTCGGCCATCACCTGGGCGTTCGCACCGCCGCCGATATCGAGGAAGTTGGCCGGCTTCATTCCGCCATGCGCCTGTCCTGCATAGGCGACGACATCAAGGGTGGACATGACCAGGCCGGCACCATTTCCGATAATGCCGACCTGCCCGTCAAGCTTGACGTAGTTGAGGTGGCGGGCTTTGGCCCTGGCCTCCAGCGGGTCCTGATCGGCCAGGTCGGCCAGCTCCGCGTGATCGGGGTGGCGGAACCCGGCGTTGTCGTCGAGAGTGACCTTCCCGTCCAGCGCGATGATCGACCCGTGCACGTCGCGGACCAGCGGGTTGACCTCGACCAGGGTCGCGTCCTCGGCGACGAAGACATCCCACAGCCTGCGAACAGCCTCGGCCACCGGCTGGGCCACCTCCGCCGGGAACCCCGCGGCCTCGACGATCTCAACGGCCTTGCGGGCATCGACGCCGGCGACCGGGTCCACCGGTACCTTGGCCAGCGCCTCCGGTGCCGTCGCTGCCACCTCCTCGATATCCATCCCGCCCTGCACGCTGGCCATCGCGAGGAAGGTGCGATGGGTGCGGTCGAGAATGAACGACAGGTAGTACTCCGCAACGATGTCGCTCGCAGGTGTCACCAGCACGCGGTGCACGGTGTGACCCTTGATGTCCATGCCAAGGATCGCCGCCGCTTTACGCTGCGCCTCTTGCGGCGTGGCGGCCAGCTGAACGCCGCCGGCCTTGCCGCGACCCCCGGTCTTGACCTGTGCTTTGACGACGACGTTGCCGCCGAGCTCCGCGGCAGCGGCACGGGCCTGCTCGCTCGTCGTGACGACGCGACCAGGCAGCACCGGGACACCGTGGGCGCCGAACAGATCCCTCGCCTGGTATTCGTACAAATCCACGCGGTTGACCCTATCCAGCTACCCCGCACCGGCAGCGCACCGGCACCCGTGGGAAAGATCACTCATTTGTGATCATTGCGCGATCATTCTACTGAGGTACCGGCAAGCGCCGTGCGTACCCAGTCGACGATCTCGTAGGTCGTGGCACCAGGAGTGAAGACCTTTGCCACCCCGAGCTTGGTGAGCGTCGGGATGTCCTGCTCGGGGATGATCCCACCGCCGAAGACCAGCACGTCCGTCGCGCCCTTGCTCTCTAACAGCTCGATGACCCTGGCGAACAGCGTCATGTGGGCGCCGGAAAGCACCGACAGTCCCACCGCGTCGGCGTCTTCCTGGAGCACCGTTTCCACGATCTGCTCTGGCGTCTGGTGCAGCCCGGTATAGACGACCTCCATGCCGGCATCGCGCAGAGCCCGCGCCACGACTTTGGCGCCACGGTCGTGCCCGTCAAGTCCCGGTTTGGCGACGACGACCCGGATACGTCCGCTCATTGCGCCAAGGGTAGCTCGTGACCGGATTGCTACCGCACCAACGACTTACCGCTACCGAGCGTGGTCTGATAACCGCCGAGGTGCGAACAACGGGAACGCGGAATCCTGCTGGTGCACCGGTCGATCCACCGCGTGCGCACCGTGGTGAGCAGCCTGGCGACCAGCTCCGCCTCGTGATTCTCGCAACGACCGACCGCCCAGCGCGCAAGAACCAACGCTGGCCGATAAAGCCGGACGTATCACGGAACGGCGCCTTGCCCGCACCAGTCGCCCTCCGTTACGTTCCCGCGGTCCACGGCCACTGTCCGAGCACGACCGATCGCGGGCTGGTCCACACCAGCTCCCGGGGGATCCCTCGCCCGGTACCTGCCCGGACTCGCTGAGACAGGAAAGGCAGGTCTTGGCTCGACACCGCTCCCCAGGCGGCCAACGACCATCTCTGGTCGGTGCGGCGGCGCTGGGCCCTAGCACCTCAGGTGTCCGGGTGGCGCGCCGCATCACGGCCCCCTCCCCGGCCGCGCGGGGTCGGGTGGTGGTGGCAGCCGTTGCGGCTGGTGCCTTCGTGGCCGCGAGCCAGACGATCGACCATGCCGCCGTCACGATCTCCAACGACGCCACGTTGGTGGCGTCTGCGCAGGAGGCGTCGGCGGCGATAGGTCTCGGCGGCCCCGCACCTGCACCTGAGTATCTCCCGGTCGCTCGGCCTACGGACTCTGCCGCAGTCGAGGCCGTACAGGCGATGGTCAAGGGGCAACGCCTGGGGGACGAGCGCGCCACCCAGCAGGCCGAGGCCAGCAGGATACGGTTCGTCATGCCCACGAAGGGTGTCTTCACCTCGGGATTCGGCGGCCGGTGGGGGGTGTTCCATTACGGGATCGACCTCGCAAACGCCATCGGGACGCCGATCGTCGCCGCGGCGGACGGCGTGGTTGCGGAGTCCGGGCCAGCGAGCGGGTTCGGCATGTGGATCCGCATCCGGCACTCCGATGGCACGATCACCGTCTACGGGCACATCAACCGCTCGCTCGTGGTGGCGGGCCAGAAGGTCCGAGCGGGCCAGGAGATCGCCGAGATGGGCAACCGGGGCAACTCGACCGGGCCGCACCTGCACTTCGAAGTGTGGAACGCGGCCGGCAAAAAGATCAACCCGATCATCTGGCTGCACGAACACGGCATCGACTTCTAAGGGCATTGCTCGCCAGCTTATTCGCCGCCACCCGATGGCCAGCCGCCGATCAGGTGGGCATGCGCGGTGCGCCATACCGAGCACAGCGGGCGGCGGTAGCGAACCGGGCGAAACGACCGATCGCAATGCCGGCAGCGTCCGCGCAGGCCGGCGCCGTGCTGCGCGAGGAGGGACCGCCAGCCCGCGGCGAGGGGCAGCAGTTGAATCCGCACGGCTGGCCAGGCCGCCGCTGGCGCCGGCCCGCGAAGCAGCCCCTCGACGTCGCGCAAGTACGCTTCCACACGTTCCCGCAAGACCCGCCTCAACCGCTCGTCCATCCCGCACCCCCGGTAGTGTAATCGAACACACGTTCGAAATCTAGTGGGCACCCCTGACACCTGTGCCCCAGGCGGCTCCCGCACGCCCGATCGATGCCGTGAACTCGATAGGCGGACCTTTCGGCGGGTGAAAACATGGACCCTGTCGAGTTCACGGCAAATACCGGCGTGCGCGAGGCGAGATGCTCCGCGGATGAGTGGGGCAGCGGCGGCACCGTTTAGGTTGATGGCGGTCCATGCACATCCTGATGACGAGTGCACCTCGACCGGCGGCATCCTCGCGCACTATGCACTGCGGGGCTGCGAACCGGCCGGAAAGCTCCCCGCCAGTCAGTTTCACTATGCGTTCGGGACAGAGGCCTACATCCGCACCCGGGACACCACGGGAGCATCCACGCCCGAAAACGATCTGTTTACAGGACTGGGAAACCCGCAACTACAGCTTCGCTAGCGGTACCCCGCCGATGAGCATCAGGCGGACCTTCCCCGCCGAGCCGAAATCGATGGTCGCGGTGGCCCGGGGGCCGGTGCCGTCGGTGGCCACCACGGTGCCCAGGCCGTACTTGTCGTGGGTGACCCGATCCCCTACGTCCAGCGACAGCGCCGGGGTGTTCTGCCAGCCCCTGAACGGGGTCGAGCGCAGACCCTGGGCCGCGACGCCGGCCTGCGCGGAGTCAGCGCCGGTGACGTCGCTGTTACGGCCGGAGGCCGTGCGCCCCACCGGCCCAGCGCGACCGGGCTCCTCGCGCCGCCAGGTCACCAGCGACGCGGGCACATCGGCCAGAAAACGCGACGCCGGATTGGTCATCGGTTGCCCCCAGGCAGATCGGGTGATCGCCCGGGACAGGTAGAGCCGGTGCTGGGCCCTGGTGAGCCCGACATAGGCGAGCCGCCGCTCCTCGGCAAGCTCAGCGGGATCGCCCAGCGCGCGCAGATGCGGGAACATCCCGTCTTCCCAGCCGGTGAGGAACACCACCGGAAACTCCAGTCCCTTGGCGGTGTGCAGGGTCATCAGGGTCACTACACCACCGGAGGCGCCGTCATCGTCCGGGATCTGGTCGGCGTCGGCGACCAACGCCACCCGCTCCAGGAACGCGGCGAGCGACCCCGGCTCGGCGCCACCGTCGTCAACCGGGACGATCGGCGCAGGCTCACTGGCGAACTCCCGCGCCACCGTCACCAGCTCAGTGAGGTTGTCCAGCCGGGAACCATCCTGGGGATCCTCCGAGGCATCCAGCTCGGCCCGGTAGCTGGTGCGCTCCAGCACCGCCTCAAGGATCTCTGCGACCTCCTCGCCCGCCGCCACCTTCTCCCGCAGCTCGTCGATCAGCACCACGAACGGCGCGATCGCGTTGCGGGATCTCGGGTTGAGCAGCGGGATGTCGTGGCCGGCCGCGGCCGCCCGCAGCGCCGCGGCGAACGAAATCTGCTCGCGCTCGGCATAGGTGGCTATCACGGCCTCCGCGCGGTCGCCGATCCCTCGGCGGGGCGTGTTGAGGATCCGGCGCAGCGACACGGTGTCCTCAGGATTCGCTAACACCCGCAGGTAAGCCAGCGCATCGCGAACCTCACGCCGCTCGTAGAAGCGGACCCCACCGACCACCTTGTAGGGCAGGCCGAGCCGGATGAACATCTCCTCAAAAACCCGGCTGGAGTTGTTGGTTCGATAGAACACCGCCACGTCAGCGAACCGCGCGGCGCCACTGTCGACCAGCTGGTCGATCTCCGATGCGACGAACGCCGCCTCATCGTGCTCGTTGTCGGCGACGTAGCCGACGATCAGTTCACCATCCCCGGCGGCCGACCACAACCGCTTGTCCCGCCGGCCGGAGTTGCGCGCGATCACCGCGTTCGCCGCGGACAGGATCGTCTGCGTGGATCGGTAGTTCTGCTCCAGCAAGATCGTTCGAGCGTTCGGGAAGTCCCGCTCGAACTCCTCGATGTTGCGGATGGTGGCGCCCCGGAAGGCGTAGATCGACTGGTCGGCATCGCCCACAACGCACAGCTCGCCCGGCACCTCGCCGTCTGCCACGGGAGCAACCAGCTCACGAACCAGGGCGTACTGCGCGTGGTTGGTGTCCTGGTACTCGTCGACCAGGACGTGGCGGAACCGGCGCCGGTAGTGCTCGGCGACGTCGGGGAGCGTCTGCAGCAGCTCAACGGTGCGCATGATCAGATCGTCAAAATCCAGCGCGTTGGACATGCTCAGCCGCTGCTGGTAGCTGGCGTAGACCTCTACCACCCGGCGCTCGAGATCGTTTCCCGCTGCGCTGGCTGCCGAATCGGGATCGACGAGATCGTTCTTCAGATTGGAGATCTTCGCCGCCAGGGTGCGGGCGGGATAGCGCTTCGGGTCCAGGTCCAGGTCCCGGGCCACCATCGTGATCAGGCGGCGGGTGTCGTCGGAGTCGTAGATGGAAAAGCTCGACGTCAGGCCGGCGAGATGACCCGCCTCCCGGCGCAGGATGCGCACGCACATCGAGTGGAAGGTCGATACCCACATCACCGCGGCGCGCCGGCCGACCAGCGCGGTGACCCGCTGTCGCATCTCCGCAGCGGCCTTGTTCGTGAACGTGATCGCCAGGACTTGCCCGGGGGTGATCCCGCGCTGGGCGAGCAGGTAAGCGATGCGGTGGGCGAGCACTCGGGTCTTACCCGACCCGGCTCCCGCGATGATGAGCAGCGGGGAACCGGCGTGCTCCACCGCCGCGCGTTGCTGTGAGTTCAGCCCGGCGAGCAGGTTTTGTGGGGGGGCAGCAGTAGAAGCACTCATCGTGGCGACAACGGTACCGGGAGACACTGACGTTTTAGAGCGTGCACTGCACGCGGCATTCTCCGAGCCTGCACTGCGCGCGGACCCACGCCGCAGAAGGTGGACGGCGGAGCCCGCAACGTGGCAGACTTTGTGTCGTGATGTGTTCTCATCGCTTTTTCTACGGGTACCGGTTCCGGTGCCCGTGATGGTGTGACGCTCACACACAGACCACCACGACGCCCCGGAGTCCACGGACCCGGGGCGTCGTTGCTGCCGGGGAACGCGGGCCCGGGACAGAATCGGGAGACCACCGAGATGTCGCAACACGCGACCAGCGCGACAGCCCCCCCGGTCGACGGCCGTCAAACCGGCGGCAACGACGACACCGTCACCGACCTCGCCGCGCTGCGCACCGAGATCGACTACCTTGACGCCGAGATCCTGCGCCTGGTGCAGCGACGCACCGCGGTATCTCAGGCGATCGGCGCCGCCCGCCGAGCCGCCGGAGGCCCGCGGGTGGTGCACGGCCGTGAGATGGCCGTCCTCGAACGCTACCGGGAACTGGGCACCGAGGGTCATGAGCTGGCGATGCTGCTGCTGCGTCTCGGGCGTGGTCGGCTCGGCCACTGAGTACCTGAGCCCCGCGGCACTGTCCCCGCCGATCGAGGCACACTGGCTTCATGGTGCTCAATCTCATTGCTGTCCTCGCCGCGC
Organism: Pseudonocardiales bacterium; assembly: GCA_032230565.1. Taxonomy (GTDB): domain Bacteria; phylum Actinomycetota; class Actinomycetes; order Mycobacteriales; family Pseudonocardiaceae. Next base: position 20,280 of record JAVXWL010000210.1, read on the forward strand.
TGGCCGGCTTGCTTGCCGCGGTCGCGCACGGCGGATACCTCACGATGCTCGGGGCCGCCGCCAACCGGCGCGCCGGGGGCGAACCGGTCAACCAGTACGTCCGCAGCCGGGTTCCGGTGGCGACGGTCACCCTCGGCGTAGCGTTACTTGCGCTATTGCTCGCCACCGGCGGCCCAGCTGCCGACATCTTGGCCATCCTGGCCGGCGCCGGTAGCGGGATGGTGGGTTACCAGGCCCTCCAAAGCACCCGGACCCGATACCACAGCGGCGGTTGACCTGCTGGCCGGTAGCGGTGGGCACCGCCCGTCCTCCTGGAGCTACCGAACACCGATGCCCTCGACGAAGGACGGGTTGGTACACGGCGATGGGCCTAGCCTGAGGTCGTGAGCGAGGAGCGCCATAGGTGAATCCCGATAACCGGCTCGTCGCCGGTCGCTACCGCCTGGAGCAACGCGTCGCCACTGGTGCGATGGGCGCAGTCTGGCGAGCGCACGACGAACGACTCAACCGCACGGTAGCGCTCAAAGAGCTGCTGATCGCCCCCGGACTGCCGGATGCGGAAGCCCAGACGGCCACGGATCGGGCGATGCGCGAGGGCCGCATTGCAGCTCGGTTGCAGCACCCGCACGCCATCTGCGTCTACGACGTGGCTCTCGACACCGGCGCCGGCGCCGGCAGCCAGCTGGTTCCCTGGCTGGTGATGGAGTATCTGCCCTCGCGCAGCCTCGCCGCGGTGCTCGCCGAGTACGGGACACTGGCTCCGGACGAGGCGGCCAGGATTGGCCAACAGGTCGCCGCCGCACTGACCGCGGCCCACGAAGCGGGGATCGTGCACCGGGATGTCAAGCCGGGAAACGTACTGCTCGGTGCGGACGGGACCGCCAAGATCACCGATTTCGGGATCTCCCGGGCCAGTTGGGATGCCACCGTGACCAGCACGGGTGTGCTGGCGGGCACCCCCGCCTACTTCGCTCCCGAGGTGGCCCGTGGCGAGGCGCCTGGACCTGCGAGCGACGTGTTCTCGCTGGGCTCCACCCTCTACGTCACGGTGGAAGGCGTACCGCCCTTCGGGGTAGACGACAATACCCTGGCGATGTTGCGTACCGTGGCCGAAGGCCGGGTACGGCCCGCACAGCAAGCCGGGCTGTTGTCCACCCTCCTGATGCAGCTGCTGGCCGACGATCCAGCGGCGCGTCCCACGATGGCGCAAGCAGCGGCGGCACTCGGGGCGGTGGCCAATCATTGCGTACCCCGACCGGCAGCGTCCAAGCCGCTGCGCTCGCACCCCACCGTTGCCCTCGACTCGACGATGCTGACCGCCGTCGACCTGCCCGCCAGCCCGCCGGGCCGCACTACGGCGGTGCGCAGACCAGCGGCCCACAAGGCCACCTGGTCGCGGCGGCCGGCGGTGTTGTTCGCCGCGGCGGGCTGTCTTGTCCTGCTCGCCGCCGTCCTCGGCGTGACCTCGCAAGCGGCCGTGCCTACCGCCGGACGTGGCCAGTTGGCAGTAGCCACCCCCGCAACTCCACCAGTGCCCGACACCCACGCCCTACCCAAGCCGGCCACGCCGCTACCACCAGCCCAAGCGCAACCAGCGCAGCTGGAGCAAACGGTCCGCACCTACTACGGCTTGCTGCCCCAGGACACCACCGTGGCGTGGCAATACCTCGGTACCGCGGAACGCGCTCAAGGCTTCGGCCACTACACCGAGTTCTGGAACGGGATCAACCGACTCAGCATCCGCGGCCCGGTTGCCGTGCAGGGCAATACCGTGCTGGTGAACCTGGTGTTCGAACCGACGAACCGGAATCGGACCTTGGAACGTTACCGGCTCACCATGGGTAACTCACCCGACGGCCGGGTGCTGATCCAGTCGGCCGCGCGGATCGGCGGGTCCACGCTCGCCGCTTCCGCAAAACCCGACTCGTGAGTGCTACACCAACCGGCGGTCGGTTGCCCAACGGGACAGTTCGTAGCGGTTGGACAGCTGAGTTTTCCGCAGTACTGACGAGACGTGCGTCTCCACGGTCTTGATCGAGATGAACAGCTCTGCGGCGATCTCCTTGTAGGCGTAGCCGCGGGCCAACAGCCGCAGCACGTCGCGCTCCCGGGGCGTGAGTAGATCCACCTCCGGGTCGCCGACCGGGGCCGCGCCGGGCCGTTGGGCGAAGGCGTCGAGGACGAAACCAGCTAGCCGCGGGGAGAACACCGGGTCGCCGGCGTGCACCCGGCGCACCGCCGCTGCCAAGTCCCTTCCGGAGATCGTCTTGGTGACGTAACCGCGGGCTCCGGCCCGGATCACGGCGATCACGTCCTCTGCCGCGTCGGACACCGACAGCGCGAGAAACACCACGTCGGACGCTTCGGGACGGACCCGGCGCAGCACCTCCGCGCCGCCCCCGTCGGGCATGTGGACGTCGAGGAGCACGACATCGGGGCGCAGGTGCCCGATCCCAGTGACCGCCTCTTGCACTGATCCGCCTTCGCCGACCACCACGACCGGCGGCCCGTCCGGATCGGCGGCACCGGCGCGGGTCAGCTCGGCCTTCACCCCGGTGCGAAACAATGCGTGGTCATCGACCAGGAAGACCCGAATGGCGCGGTCCTCGCTCGTCTCGGCAGTCATGCCTCTTCTCCGCCCTTCCGGCGAGCGACGGCCAGCTGGACCTCAGTGCCTTCACCGGGCGACGTACGCAGGGTCACCGTACCCCCGTGGCGTTGCATCCGGCCGCGAATCGAGTCGGTCAGCCCGTGGCGGTCGGCGGCGACGGCATCCGGATCGAACCCAGCGCCGCGGTCTCGGACGAAAACATGCACCTGGCCGGGCTCGACCTCGGCATAGACGCTGACCTCAGCGACTCCGGCATGTTTGGCCGCATTGACCATCGCCTCCCGGCTGGCCTGCACGAGCGAGGGCAGCGGGTCCTCCAGGGCGCAGTCGCCCACGACGACGACCTGCATGGTCACCGCGTAGGTGTCCTCCACCTCGCCGGCAGCGGCGTGCAGCGTCGCGGCGAAGGCCGGCGCCGTACCGCCGGTGTGGGTCTGCGCCACCGTCCCGTAGCCCTGGGGTCCGTAGAGCCAGGAACGAAGCTCCCGCTCCTGGCCGCGGGCCAGCCGGCGGACCTCCCGGGCCGAGTCGGACTGCTGCTGGATCAACGCGAGCGTCTGTAGTACTGAGTCGTGCAGGTGCGCGGCGATCTCGGCCCGCTCTTCAGTGCGAATCCGGGCCCGACGTTCCTCACCCAATGCCCGCATCAGCCGCAACCACCAGGGCACGGTCAGCACAGCCACGCCGACCAGGGTCGCGGCGGCGGCCAGCAGCGCGAAGCGGACCTGGCCCAGGTTGCCCTGGTTGAGCAGGAACACCGCGATCCCGCTGGTCACCAGCGCGATCCCCGCCAGCACCCGGAGCAGTGCCATCCGGCCGCCACCAAGCAGCACCCCCGCGCCACTGCGCCAGCGGGTCCGTTGGCTGGCGTCGGCCTCCCGCCAGACGACGCCGGCACCCACCAGGGCGATCCCCAGCGGCCCGGTCACCCAACCACCCCACGCGGTGCCCCACGCGGCCCCGGCCAGTGCCAGTCCCCCGCCGAGCAGCACCAGACCCACCGCTTGCTGCCTGACCCGGGTGCTGCACGGTCGCCGGGCACCCGCCTCGGTCGCCGGCAGGAACGCCCACAGCAGCGCGTAACCGATCAGTCCAGCGCCGCCGAGACCGGCGAGCGCTACGAAGATCACCCGGACCCACAGCACCGGCACCCTGAGATGCTCAGCGATCCCGCTGGACACCCCAGCGATGACCCGGTCCGATCGATGCCGGCACAACCGTGGCGGCCCAGCCACCGGCTGCGCGCGCCGCCGGTCGCCGGTCACCTGATCGGCTGGTGTACTCACGTACTCATGGTCACACGCGCGGGCCTGCCCGGGGTATCAGGGTCGACCCCGGTGTGCCCTGATTCGGGGGCGGATCAGGGTGGCCCCTGATGGTGCTCGCCATCGGTCAACGTCAGGCTCGATGACGTGAGCGACATCAAGGTGCAGGACACGGTACGGGACTTCTGGGCCACCAGGCCGCGCCGGCGAGCCGACGACCGGAAGGTCGCCGGCGTCGCGGCGGCGATCGGCCGCCGGTATGCCATCGATCCGGTGTTGGTTCGGGTGGCATTCGTGGTGGCCACCGTGTTCGGTGGTTCCGGACTACTGCTGTACCTGCTGGGCTGGCTGTTGCTACCGGCCGAAGGTGACCAGGCTTCCGGCGCCAAGCGAAGGTTCCGACGCGGGCGCAGCTCGATGTCCGCCGCGCTGACTGTAGTGCTCGTTCTGCTTCTGCTTCCGGCGACCGCGGCAGTGCTCAGCGGCCGCGCGTCCGGTGTCCTGGGACTCCTCGTTGCGTTGGGCGCGCTGGTGCTCCTGCACCGATCCCGGGCCTCTTTGGGTGAGATTCCGGGGGCACCCACACCGTCGGCGGCACCGGCCGCGACCGAACCCGCAACGGCCGCGACTGCAGCTACGGCACCACCGGCTACCGGCAGGGCGACCGACCAGCCTGCTCCGCCGGCGTGGGACCCGCTGGGCGCGGCTCCGTTCGCCTGGGACCTACCGGAACCCGCCGCGCCGCCGGTGCCCGCCGAGCCGCCGCAGGGTCTTCGATCCAAAATCACTGCGATCACGCTCGGGCTGGCGCTGCTGACTGGCGGTATCGCCGTGGCATTCACGCCTGGGCTCTCGGCGGCCGGGATCGCCGCGTTGCTGTTGGGTGTCGTGGGGCTCGGCCTGGTCGTGGGCGCCTTCATGCAAAGCGGTCGGGGACTCATCCTCGTCGCCATTCCGCTGGCCCTGCTCACTTGGGTGCTGCACGCCGCACCAGCCGCTGGCGTCAAGGTCGGCGGTGGCTACTGGGACCCGGTCACGGCCGCCGAGCTCCAGCCGAATTATGCGGTCACCCTGGGCAATGGCCGGCTGGACCTCACCGGGCTGCGGTTGACCCCCGGCCAGACTGTGCGGACCAGCGTCAATGTGGGGATCGGGGAAACTCACGTCTACCTGCCCCCGAACATCGACGCCCAGGTGGGCTGCCAGACCCAGGTCGGGCACGTCGACTGCCTCGGCCAGACCAGCAGTGACCGGGTGGACGTCACCGACAACGGACTCGACGGTCCCGGCGGTGGCAAAGTGATCCTCAACGTGCACTCCGGTATCGGCGAAATACACGTGGAGCGCGAGTCATGAACGAGGCGACTAGCCCCGAAACTAACCCCCAGACTGCACCAGGCCCGCGCCCCCACGACGAGGCACTGACCCCCCGGCGCGGACCGGATCTGCTCACGCTGGTCGCCGGAGTGGGCTCGCTGGGGATCGCCGCCACCGCGCTGCTCGGCGGCGTCACGTGGCTTCCCGAGGTGGACGGCCGCTGGGTCCTCGCCGCGCTGGCACTGCTCGTTGGCCTGCTGCTGGTAATCGGCTCCCTGCGCCCCCCGCGGCGCTGAGCATCGACTCACCTGACCGACCGACCCAGCCCCAGAGTTCCCGAACTCCACAGCAGAGTCGTCCGGGGACCGCCGAACAGCACTGTTGTTGAGCTCGGGAGACTCAGAGCGCTCTCAGCGGAAGCCTTGAGATTCGATGATCTTGACGGCGACGTGCGCGACCAGCCGGTCATCCGGGTCGCCCAAAGCAAGCCCGGTGATCGACTCGATGCGGGCTACGCGGTAGGCGACGGTGTTGGTGTGCAGGTGCAGCATCCGGGCGGACTGCTTGTGGCTGCCGTGGTGATGTAAATACACCGACAGGGTGTGCACCAGCTCAGTGCGGTGCTCGGTGTCGTAGTCCAGCAACGACCCGAGGACGCCACGCGCGAAGCCCATCAGCTGCTGCATGTCCCCGATCGTGCACAGCAGCCGGTAGATCCCCAGCTCGTCGTAGCGGACCAGCTGCCCAGCCCGGCCCAGCCGCAGCCCAAGATCGATCGCTCGTTCGGCTTGGCGCACCCCACGAGGAACGAGCTCCGGGGAGTCCACATGCTCGCTCACCCCGCAGGTGACGCCCGGCTCTAGCTGGCACAGCGCCGCGAATGCCGCAGCACCGGGGTCGCCTGGGACGATCACTACCAGGGCGCCGTCGCGCTGCGCTGCAGCCGCGCCCGGCAATATCGACACGATCCGCTGCGCCCAATCCAGCTCCGACGGCGCCGGGCGCAGCATCGCGATGCGCAGCACGGCATCATCACGCAGACCCAGTGAGCGGGCCTTTCGCCGGGCATCCTGGGCGTCGAGGAAATGACCCGAGACCAGCGCGTCGACCACGCTGCTGCGGTAGCGCAGGTCCAACTCGGCGCTGGTCTGCTCATGGGCCAGTGTCAACGCGAACAGGGTGGCCGCGTAGGTGCTGGTGAGGAACTCCGCGTCGTCGGGCACTGCCCCGTAACCGCTGGCCGCGGGCCCCTCATCGAGCACCAGCAGGTATCCCAGGATGGTCTCGCGGACAACGACGGGGGTCACCAAGCAGGCCTGGTCCAACAACGAGCCGGGGATCGCCGGAATCCGCAGTGGCCGCCGCGCGGCTTCCAGGGCGCGCAGTAGCCGGTCGACGCTGGGATCGGTGCGGTTCCAGCGCAGCCCCTGCAACGAATCTGACCCGCCGGCCTGGGCGCGCAGCCGGAATCCGGTGTCCAGCAACACGATTCGCTTGCCCACCAACCGGGCGAACACCTCGGTGAGCCGGACCGGATCTGCCCCGCCCAACGCCGCATCGGCCAACTCGTCGCAGACCGCCATGGTCCGCCGGTAGATCGAATTCTCCCGGGACAGGCCGCTGTGCTCGGCCGCGGCGCCCCGATCGGGAACCGGATCGTAGGCCCCCGCGGGGATCACGGCTTCGCCTGCAGCTGCGACAGAGCGCTCACCAGCTGCGACGCCAGCTCGTCGCTTCCGCTCGGTACGGCCACCACGACACCGGAGATCAGGTTTCGCAACTTCTCCATGGTGCTCACCGCGTGCTCGACGGTCTCTGTGGGGTTGTCCCGGTTGCGCTTTGCCGCAGCGAGCACAGACAGCGGGATCGACACCTCTGGAACCTCGTAGGACAGCCGCTGCAGAGTCTGGATGTCTTCGAAAGGCGCTATCGTCGCGAGCACCGGAAGGGTGACCCCGCGGGCCCGTAGCGCGCCAAGCGTCCGGCTCGCCTCCTCGACGTCGTAAACCACGTCGGTGACCAGGAAATGCGCCCCGGCGCGTACCTTCGCCTCGACCCGGTCCAGCTCATGGGAAAGATTACTGACCGCGGTGCCCAGCGTGGCACCGATGACGAACCGGGTGCGCTCGGCGATGGCGACACCCCGCCAGTCGATGCCCTCGTTGAGCGCGGCGAGCATGGACACCAACCCGACGGAGTCAACGTCCCAGGGCGATCCGGATCCAACGCTGGGGTAGTCGCCGGACACCCGCACGCTGCCGGTCCGGCACACCACCATCCGCAGCCCGAGGGCATGCGCCCCGAGCATGTCGGCCTGCAAAGCGGCGAGGTTGCGATCGGCGGCCTCCACCGGTAACAGCACCGCACTGCCGACCCGGTCGCTGACCACCACGGCGGCGCCCACCGGGCTGATCCGCGCCGCCGGCGGGGCGGCTTCGATGATGGCCAGCACTCCCGCACCGGCCGCGCGCAACGTGGTCGCCCGCTCGAGGAACTGGGGTACCTGCGAGCCATTGGGAGCCTGCAACCCGACAGCCACGACCAGCTCGCCGTCCCAGGGCCAGCCAGGAGCCGGCTGCGCCAGCTGGATCCCGGTCGGTGCGGTGGGCCGCGCCACAGCGCGCGTTGTGCGGCTCCGCTGCGCCGGGGGCAGCCCGGCGACGGCATGCGAGATCGCTCGTACATGGGCGGGTGTCGTCCCGCAACATCCGCCCACCAAGGTGGCCCCCGCGGCGACGAACCGCCGTGCAGCGTCACCGAAGTACGCCGCGTTGCGCGCATAGCGAACCTGGCTACCGAGCCGTTGCGGCAAGCCGGCATTGGGCTGAACAGAGATGGGCAGGCCGGTGTTCCGGGCTAGCTCATCGACGACGTCCACGAGGGCTGCGGGCCCGACCGTGCAGTTCGCACCCAGCGCGGCCACCGGCAGCTTGGCGAGCACGGCAGCCGCCTGCGCGGGATCCTCGCCGCGCAGCGTCCGGCCGTCGTCGCCGAAGGTCAGCTGGGCGATCACCGGCAAGTCACTTTCCGACGCGGCTATCTCGACTGCCTGCACCAGGGACTCCAGGTCGCCGAAGGTCTCCAGGATCAGCAGGTCGACCCAGTCACCGAGCGCAGCGATCTGCTCACGCAGCGTGCTCGCGCGGTGGCTCGCGGGCACCCGGCGCACCGCCGGAGCGCTCACCGCCGGCCCGACTGATCCCGCGATCAGCACCGGGTGCCCAGCGCGCTGAACCGCCTCCCGCGCCAGCCGGGCGCCCGCAACGTTGATCTCTGAGACGTTGGCCTCCAATCCGGCTGCGGCGAGTCGCAGGCGGTTTGCGCCAAACGTATTGGTCTGCAGGATCCAGGCGCCTGCGCTGACATACGCGGCATGCAGGTCCCGCACCAAAGCCGGGCGCGATAGATTCAGCTCTGGTAATGAGCGGTCCAGCGGTACCCCGGCCGTATGCAGCATCGTGCCCATCGCGCCATCGCAGACCACCACCTGGCCGGCGAGTAGCTCCGCCAGCACCGTGCGGGGCTGCTGTGCACTCACTGTCTCGTCTCCTGGTCGCCACACCTCGGCAGTTATTCGGAAGCCAGTCCGTGCTTATTGAGCAGCAGAATGCCGAGCTCGCGGGCACGGGCTGCGGCTTCGGTGTCGCCCTCGGCTCCGGCGATGATCGATCCCTTCATCAGAATGTGCCACTGGCGGGCGAACGCATCGGGATCCGCCACGCCGGCTTCGGCCGCGAGCTCGCACAGGTAACCGCGAATGTTCGCCAGGTGCAGGACACTGGCCTGGCGAACCGCGCTGTCCCGGTTGGTCACCTCGAGCAGCGTGGTAATAAAGGAGCAGCCCTCGAAGTCCGGGCGGGCGAACCACTCACCGAAGATGTCGAATATGGCCAGCAGTCGCTGCACCGGGGTGTCGCCCCGGCGCTGAGATTCCGCGCGGACCCAACCCACCGTCCACAGCGTTTCGCGACGCTCGAGGAACGCGAGGATAAGATCATCTTTGGAAGCGAAGTTCCGGTACAGCGTCATCTTCGCGACGCCCGCTTCACTGATCACCGCGTCCACCCCGACAGTGCGCGTGCCCTGGCGGCTGAACAGGTCATATGCGGCGCGCATCACCCGCTCGCGACCACTCTCAGGATCCGCGCTGACGACGACCACCTCGTCAGTGGATTTCTCGGGTATCTGCGGCACCATGACCAACCCTCGGGCGGATAATTAACACATTGTACTTGCCGCAGGGTTCGCTTTGACCTGTTGGACTCGCGATCATTGGCCACCTCGCTGATTCCCGCTCCGCTACCGGCAGTGCGTAGGCTGTTGCCATGAGCAGGCCAGCTGGCCCGTTGCGTGTGGTTGTTGTGGATGACCATCAGATGGTGCTCGACGGGCTTCGGGCGATGCTAGCTGTCTATTCCGATCAGGTGGAGATCGTCAGTGAGGCCACCGAACCGGAGCTCGCGTTAAAGATCATCACTGAGCAGGAGCCCGATATCACCTTGCTCGACGTCCGGTTGCGGGGCTCCAGCGGGCTGGATCTGTGCGCGGAGATCCGCAAGCGCCAACCGCGCTGCAAGGTCGTGTTCCTCACCGTCTACGACGACGAGCAGTACCTTTACCAGGCGCTACGGCTGGGTGCGGCTGGCTTTTTGCTCAAGCGGGTGCGGGGGGCGGAGCTGGTGGATCACCTACAGCGGATTTACCAGGGCGAGGTGCTGATCGATCCCAGCCTGGCAACGAAGGTCGCGATGTCGGTGGCTCACCTGCGCGGCGGGGAATTCTGGCCCGGGGCGCATCTCGGGCTGACCCAGCGCGAGAGTGAGGTGCTCGCACTGATGGTGGCCGGGCTGTCCAACCGCGCCATCGCCGGGCGCCTGACCGTCAGCGAGGAGACCGTCAAGACCCACGCTCGCGGTATCTATCGCAAGCTCAACGTCCCGGATCGTTCCGGCGCGGTGGCCGCGGCGCTGCGCGAGGGAGTCTTCCAGTGATCCACTCGCGGTTAGGTCTGGCTGACGCCGATTCCGATGCTGAGCTGCTCCATCGCGTAATCGAGATCTTGTCGGCGGGCCTCGACCTCGACGGGGTAGTCCAGCGAGTGGCTGATCTGATCACCGAGACCACCTCGACCGACGTCTGCTTCGTGCACCTGCTCGACGAGCCCCGGGGACGGTTGCAGCTACGCGGTGCAACTCCGCCCTTCGACCAGTTCGCCCGCCGGATCGAAGTGCCGGTGGGCGATGGGGTATCCGGGTGGGTCGCCGCACACTGCGAACCCGCGGTGATCACCGACAACAAACGCGCAGATCCGCGCTATCTCTACATCCCTGAGCTGCGTGGGGAAGACTTCACGTCGATGGCCTCGGTGCCGATCATCACTCGGCCCGGCGATCTCGTTGGAGTGCTCAACGTGCATACCCGCGATCGCCGCGAATTCACCAAGGCCGATGTCGAGCTGTTGAGCATGGTGGCGGGTCTGATGGCTGGAGCTATTGAGAACGCCAGCCTGCAGAGCAAGCTTGCCGAGCGGGAGGAGGCGATGGAGCGGTTCGCCGAGCAGATCGTGCTGCTGGGCGAAACCGAGCGACGCCGCCTGGCCGGCGAGATTCACGACGGCATCAGCCAGCGCATCGTCAGCCTGTCCTTCCACCTCTCCGCGGCGGCGGACGCGGTCGCTGCCGCCGACCCGGCCAGCGCCGCTGAGCAGATCGCCCGGGCTCAGGAGCTCGCCGCCGGAGCGCTGGACGAAACCCGGCTCGCCATCTCCGGACTGCGCCCGCCGGTGCTCGATGACCTCGGGCTAGCCGCCAGTTTGGAAAGTCTTGCGCGGTCCATCCCGCTGCCCAACGTCGCGGTGGACACCGTAATGACCGATCTGCCCGAGCATGCTGAGACCGCGATCTACCGGATCGCTCAAGAGGCTTTGCAAAACGTCACGAAGCACGCCCGGGCTGCCCACGTGCAACTGCGGCTTTCGGTGGCGCCCGGCGCGGTAGTGCTCGAGATCTCCGACGACGGCATCGGTTTCGACCCGGCCACCACTGCCAAGCGAGCCGGACCGGTGGGTTACGGCCTGCCGGGCATGCAGCAACGCGCCGAGCTACTAGGAGGGCAGCTCACCGCGGACAGCGCACCCGGCCGCGGGACCGTCCTGCGACTGCGCGTCCCTGTCCCCTCAGAGAATTACCCAGAGCGATAGTCGGTCGAGTTGGCACAACGCACTAGACAGCAGAGGGGTGGCCGCATCGCGGCCACCCCGCATTGTGCCAAAGGCCGTGCACGCGACG
>JAVXWL010000100.1:0-3298 GCA_032230565.1 Pseudonocardiales bacterium
CGGCCTCGATCGCCGCCGGAACGACCAGGACCACCGCGTCGAACTCCAGGCCCTTGGCCTGGTGGACGGTCAGCACGGTCACCGGCGCATCGAGGTCATCAACGCCCGGCGCTCGCTGCTCTGATGACCCCAGGATCCTGCGCAGCTCGTCCACCCCAGCCGCCGCCGTGAGCACGGCGAGCCGGCCGTCGCCCACCGCGGCGGCCTCCTCGGCGACCACCACGGGCAGCTCAGCGGCCAGCGAGCTCACCCGGACCGCGTGGGGCGCCACGCCGCTGCGACGCACCGACCGCGGTGGTGTGATGTCGACGTCGATGGCGGCGAGCACGTTGTCGGAGAGCTCGGCGATCTCCGCGGGGTTCCGGTAGTTGATCGTCAGCTCTTCCAGCCGCCAGCGCTGCGCCACATAAGGACCGAGCACGTCGTCCCAGGAGCTCGCACCGGCCCGGGACCCGGTCTGAGCGAGGTCCCCGACCACCGTCATCGACCGGCTCGGGCAGCGCCGCATGAGTACTCGCCACGCCATCGGGGACAGCTCCTGCGCCTCGTCGACGATGATGTGACCGTAGGTCCAGGTGCGGTCCGCAGCGGCGCGTTCTGCGGTGCTCTCGTAGCCGCGGGCCCGCTGCCGGTCGGCGAGCCGGTCGGCGTCGATGAGGTCGGTGGCGCGTAGCAGCTCAGGGTCCAGGTCCTCGTCGAGGTCCAGGATGTCCAGCACACCCTGCGCGTACTGCAACTCCGCGCGCAGCGCGGCGGCTTCCCGGGCGGCCTCGGCGCTGCCGTCGGAGCCGAGTAGCTCGGCGGCCTCGTCCAGCAACAGGACATCGGCTGGGGTCCACACCAGCTCGGGGTCGACGTCCGGACTGGGCTCCGGTCGCGCCAGCAGGTCGCGTTCCTGGTCCGATAGCACCCGGTGGGTGGCGCTGGCCAGCCGCTGCTGATCGGCGTAGAGGTCGGTGAGCAGCTGCTCCGGGGACAGCGTCGGCCACAGCGTCTCCAGCGCGGCGGCCAACTCCGGGCTGCCCCGCAACTCGGTGCGGATGTCTGCCAGGTCCCCCCGGCTCAGCACGTCAGGACTCAGGCCGGTCGCGATCTGCTCGGCCAGGACCGTCACGACCTCTTGCTGGAAGATCCGCTTAGCCTCGTTGTGCGGACGCCGGGAGCGCCGCGCCCGGGCGCGCGCCGGCAGGCACACCGCGCTGTTCAATTGGATGCGCTGAGCCTCGACGGTGAGCTCGATCGGTTCGGTGGGCACCTGCTGGCGGTCCCGGATCGCGGCGGTCAGCACCTTCGCCATCTCCAGGCGTCCCTTGATCACCGCCGTCTCATCAGACTCGACGCCGCGGGCATGCAGTCCCGGGTGCAGCTGCGCCACCGTGCACAGCAGCACGCTGGTCTCCCCGAGAGAGGGCAGCACGTGCCCGATGTATCGCAGGAACGTCGAGTTGGGCCCCACGACGAGCACGCCACGCTTGGCGAGCTGCCGGCGGTGGGTGTAGAGCAGGTACGCGGCCCGGTGCAGCGCGACCGCGGTCTTGCCGGTGCCCGGCCCGCCCTGCACAACGAGCACTCCCTGCGGCTTGGCCCGGATGATCCGGTCCTGCTCAGTCTGGATGGTCGCGACGATGTCGGACATCTGGCCGGTGCGGCTCGCCGTCAGCGCGGCCATCAGCGCGGCCTCACTGGTCAGGCTGATCCGGGTCGCGGCCTGCTCGACAGCGTCGTCAAGCAGGTCGAGTACTTCATCCTCGACGGCGAGCACCGTCCGGCTCCGGGTCCGGATGTGCCGGCGCCGGCGAACACCCTCCGGGCGGGCGGCGGTCGCGGTGTAGAACGGACGGGCCGCGGGTGCTCGCCAGTCGATCAGCAACGGCCGGTAGTCGTGTTCCTCGTCGAGCAGTCCGAGCCGCCCGATGTAACGCAGACCGTTCTCGTCATCGTCGTCATCATCGGAGCCGTGCAGGTCCAGGCGCCCGAAGCACAGGCCCTGCTCGACGCCGTCGAGGGTGGCGAGCTGGTCTGTGTACATCGCGGCAGCGGCGTCGCGCTCGCTGCGCGCTTGGGGGGTGTTGGCGTTGGGTGCTCTCAGAACCTGGGTGAGTCGCCCCACGGTATAGCGGCGGCGTTCATCGAGATGCTGGTAGAGCAGGGTGAGGTAGTCCTGCTCGGCCGCCAGTACGTCGGGCGTTGTTGTGGGAACCGACACGCGATGCAATCCACCTTCTGCGCTTCGACGGGAGAACCTGGCACTAGAACCAGTGGGCGGCTGCGGACATTCCAAGATATCAACAGGCTGCCTCGACGGTTGCGCGCGTGGAGGGTTCAGTGGTGGTAGGCGTGCACCACGGCGTGGCCTTTGCCACGACCGATCATCGCCCGATTTACCGGGGTGGTGAGCAGGAAGGCCACGACGAGGGAGAACACCACGGTGGCCGCGTTGGGCAGCCCGGCGGCGGTGCCGATGACCATGCCGGCGACTTCACCGATGGCGCACCCGGTTAGGCAGTGCAGGGTTGCTGCCGCGGCGACTGACCAGGGCACCGAGCCGGATCCGCCGGCGGCCGGAGGTTGCACACTGGAAGTGCCGTGGCCGGCCAGCAGCGCATTCTTGTTCCAGCTTGCCACCGGCTGAACAACCTTGATCAGCATGCGAATCTCAGCACCGCGCTGGGTGATGTTGACTGCGGCGGGGTATCTCTGATGCGTTGAGGCGTCGTTCAGCACCTGAGCATGGTGGTGGGTACATGAGGATGCGCACAGTGCTGAGCGTGACGCTGCTGATCTGGATCGTCGGCCTGGTGGTCGGCTGTCAGGTCGGCACGTCGCCGCAAGCGGTTACCACGTCGCCACCGACCGGGGCCACAGATGTGAGCCCGTCTGCTCCGGTCACGGTCACGGTCGACGACGGCAAGCTCACCCAGGCCGGACTCACTAATGCCCAGGGCAAGTCGGTGGCTGGAGCGCTGTCCGAGGATGGTCACACCTGGACGACCACCGAGCCGCTCGGCTATGGCAAGAGTTACACCTACACCGGCAGCGCCACCGGCGCCGACGGCACGACGGTCCCGGTGACCGGCTCGTTCACCACGGTCACGCCGAAGGAGCTAGTCAGCGGCACACTCAACACCCACGATGGCGACACCGTCGGCGTCGCCGCGCCGATCATCCTCCAGTTCGATGACCACGTCTCTGACCGGGCGGCGGTACAGCGGGTGCTGCAGGTGCAGACCTCGGTGCCAACCGAGGGTTCGTGGGCCTGGTTATCCGACGACAACGGCCGCTCGCGGGTGCACTGGCG
>JAVXWL010000229.1:0-14639 GCA_032230565.1 Pseudonocardiales bacterium
GAAGCAGGCTGAGCCACCGAAGCAGGCTGAGCCACCGAAGCAGGCTGAGCCACCGAAGCAGGCTGAGCCACCGAAGCAGGCTGAGCCACCGAAGCAGGCTGAGCCACCGAAGCAGGCCCAGCCACCGAAGCAGGCCCAGCCACCGAAGCAGGCCCAGCCACCGAAGCAGGCCCAGCCACCGAAGCAGGCCGAGCAACCCAAGCCCTCCGAGCAGCTCGAGCAGCCCGAGCAAGCCGACCAACCGAAGCAGTCTGATCAGTCGGCCAAAGCCGGGAGTCCCGACCAGCCGGGGGTGCACAGGGGCAAGTCCAGCTAATCAGTGAAAGATTTCTTACTCGTCTGCGGTGCATAACGGCAGGCTGGGATTCAGTGGGTTGTCGCAGGTGCGGTGGTCTGGTTGAGATGGAGCAGCTGCCTGGTCTCCGCGGGACTGGCTGGGTAACGGTCGTACTCCGCGCAGAGATCGGCTAGCCGGGCTACTAGCTCTGCGTTGGACTGGGCCAGCCGCCCCTTCTCGTAGTAGATGTTGTCCTCCAAACCGGTGCGGACGTGCCCGCCGCGGCGCAGTGCCCACCGGTTGGCCTCCAGCTGGAACCGGCCGATTGCGGCGCAGGTCCACGTCGCGTCCGGGATCACCTCCCGCAGCTCCGATAGGAAGAAATCGAGAATTGACTCCTTGGGCGGCAAAGCGTTTTTGATGCCCATCACGAGCTGGACGTGCGGCGGTGCCTCGAGCAGCCCTCGTTTGAGTAGGTCGACGCAGCTGTAGAGCATCGCAAAATCAAAGATCTCGACTTCCGGCTTGATGCCGAGAGCCAGCATCCGGGCGGCCTGCTGGTCAACAAGCTGTGGTGGGTTCTCATACACCGAAGTTGCGAAGTTGACCGAGCCGGTGGACAGCGAGGCCATCTCCGGCCGGACCTCCAAGCAGGAGAACCGCTCCTCGGCGCTGCGACCGCGACCGCCGGTGGACAACTGCACGATCGCGTCCGGGCGCTCGTGTTTGATCCCGTCATGGACGGTCCGGTACCGATCCACGTCCGAGCTCGCACGTTGTTGATCGTCACGTACGTGCACATGCACGATGGTCGCGCCGGCGTCGATGGCTGCCACCGCGGAGGTCACCTGCTCCTCCGGTGTCACGGGCACGGCTGGGTTGTCCGCTTTGGTCGGGACGGATCCTGTGATAGCGACAGTAATGGCCGCAGGGGTGGCCATTGCGCCTCCTCTCCTTGTGCATCTAGCATCGCGCAGCTGTGATCCCCGGGCCACAGCCGCTGCGAAATCGGCTCAACTGGCGCTGCCTTCCGGTCTGGACGAGGTGGTAAACCAGTGGATTTCGTGTACGACGTGCCTGCCTCCAGGGTTGTTTTCGGCGCTGGTCGGATACGGCAGGTGCCCGATGAGGTCGAGCGGCTCGGGGCCGAGCGAGTTCTGCTCATCGCCGGTGGCGGGGAGAAGAGGTACGCCGACGAGCTGGAGGCTGTGCTCGGGTCTCGCTTGGTCGACCGCATCGGTGAGGTCGTCATGCACGTCCCGGCGACCGTGGCCGCGGCCGCAGTCGAGCGGACCGAGCAATCCGGCGCGGATCTGCTGGTCTGCCTGGGCGGGGGCTCGGCGGTCGGGCTGGCCAAAGCCGTAGCGCTGCGAACCGGATTGCCCATCCTCGCGATCCCCACCACTTACGCCGGCAGCGAGATGACGCCGATCTGGGGACTGACTGATGGCGGGCGCAAGACCACCGGTCGCGACCGCACCGTGCTGCCCGCAACAGTGGTCTACGACCCTGCACTCACCACGTCGTTACCGACCGATATTTCCGCCGCGAGCGGAATGAACGCTCTCGCTCACCTCGTCGAGGGTCTGTACGCGCCCGACGCCTCACCGGTCACGGCTGTGCTCGCCGAGGAAGGGATCCGCGCCCTGGCCGACGCGCTGCCGCGGGTCGTCGTTGCACCTGGTGATCTCGACGCTCGTGCCTGCGCCCTCTACGGCGCGTGGTTGGCTGGCTGGGTGGTGGGGACCGTCAGAATGGGACTGCACCACAAGATCTGTCATGTTCTCGGCGGGGCCTACAACCTGCCGCACGCTGGCACCCATTCCGCTGTGCTCCCGTTCGTCACCGCCTACAACGCTCCTGCGGCGCCGGCGGCGATGGTCCGCGCAGCCCGTGCACTCGACGCGCAGGATCCGGCCCGTGCGCTGTGGGAGCTGGCCGAACGGATCGGGGCGCCGACGTCCCTCGCGCAGGTTGGTATGGATCCCGACCGTATTCCCGAGGCCGCTCGCCTGGTAGTCGAGACGCCCCCAACCAATCCCCGCCCGGTCGACGAAGCGGCCGTAGACGAGCTGCTCCGCGCTGCACACGCCGGCATGCTCCCGCGGACTTAGGGTGACGTTAGGTACGACGCTTCGGCCGATTTCTCCTCGACGACGAGGAACCCGATTCTTCCAGGCCCGCAGGTCTTCGGGATTGGCGAAGCAAGCCCTAAGCCCGGCTCGCTTAGGTGTGGCATCCCGCCGAGCTCCCCGTGGGTTATCAAGTGACTGCTCTCCCTACCCTCGCGGCATGCATTCGGCACAGGCAAACACTCGAACTGCGACAAAGCCAGCGACGACGATCACTAATCGTGGGCTGTTACTGCCCTCAGCTTCGCTGTACACTTCTCTTTTGGCTTCAATGCCTATTCCGCAACCAGCACAGCTTGGGTGTCCGGGTGCTACGAGTAGGTCGGTGCATTTTCCGCAGACCACCATGTCGGGTAGCCACAATGCTAGGTGCACGGGTTCCGGCTGCTCTGCCGTGGGATTATGTGGACAGGTACGTGCCTGGCGGTCCAGCCAGCGAGCGACGGCCATCATAATCCCGAGTCGCAGCCATCCAGGCTGCTCGGCAAACCCGAGGTCCCGCTGGCCAGCCTCCGCCGTCTGCAACAGGCTCCCGATCAGATCCTCCCGTGCCGCGTCAAGCTGATCGTCCCGTCCCATCGGAATATCGAGCTCCGCCAGCAATTCGACCTGCCGACCCTCGCTGATGGCCGCATCGATCCGGAGCACTAGATCGCTCAGGTTTGATTCGGGGATATTCATGATCCTTCTCTTGGGGTACGTGTGACGCGTTACCAGAATACCCAACAACGGCCGCATGCGTGCGGCGGCGGAACCCGGTTCCTGATGCCCATCCCTAGCCTCGAGGACGCGGGCCTGACGCTCCCCGTGCCGTCCTGTGGTGCCTCGCCCGCGGCGAAGGCATCGAGATCCTTCGAGCGCAGTTTTTGGGCTTCGGGCGGGAGCGAATCAGCTTCGGGTGATCGGCGCGTCGAACTGGATCCCCGCCACGAACATGGAACGGCGGGTAGGTGTGGTGTACGCGTGGAAGACCAAGAAATCGTGCCGGTGGGCGTGCAGCACGTCCTGCCCGCCCGGATTCTGGTACGCGTCGTCAAGCGTGTGCTGGTTGAGGAACTCCCCCGGGTGTTTGACGAACTCATCGCACAGCGCGTCCGCGGTCGCGTAATTGATGAAGTACCGGCCGCTGTTGTAGGCATTGCCCGAGTAGAACAGCACGTACTTGCCGCCTTGGCGAACGATCGCTGGCGCCTCCACGGTGTGGTCTTCGTCGGCCCGGTCCGCGCGGATTACCGCCCGCCGCTGGCCGATCGTTGCTGTGCCGTCAGTATTCAGCCGCTGGAGCCAGATCGTGGCGTTACCCTCACGGCTGGCGCTGTAGAGCAGGTAATGCTTGCCGCCGGTATCGGTGAACGGTTTGGGGTCGATGTCGTCGGCATCCCCGGGCTGGCACACCAGCGGCTGCGATCCGACCGAGTGGAACGGACCCTCAGGCGCCGACGCCTGCGCGGCCCCGATGCATTGGACGTGCTGGCTCGCCGAGCGGGCGGTGAAGTACAGCAGGTAGCCGTCGTCGTGGCGTGCCGTCACCGCCGGTGCCCACACGCTGCCCGGGGCCGTCGGGTCCACCCATGACGGCAGCTCGGGCATGGCGTCGCGGGCGTGGCTCCATCCACCACTGAGGCGCCTTGAGCGCTGCACCGGAACGTGAAATATCTCGGCTCCGTAGCGGCTGGCGGTGGAGTAGGCGTAGTAGGTTCCGTTGACCGACAGGACCGTCGGGTCCGGGAAGTCACGCGGAATCGACGGGTCAATCGGCGCTGGCGCCACCGCCCCGGTGGTGAACGCGACCGCCGCCGCGACCGCCGGCACGGTCATCAGTAGGTTGCGCCAGCTGCGACCCCCAAGCCAAGACATCGCCACGAAGTTACGGCAAGCACGTTGTTCGCCGACCCCGGCTACCGGTTCGCTCTCGTCCTCCCGAACGGGGGTGGTCTGGGAACGGACATCGTAGGCTCCGCACGGAGGAGGGGCGGATGGACGACGAGGACGGCGGTGCCGACCCGGACTACCGCTTCACGCTGGCCAACGAGCGCACCTTCCTGGCTTGGATCCGCACCGCGCTGGCGCTCATCGCCGGCGGGGTGGCCGTCGTGCAACTGGTCCCTGACCTCGGGTTCCCGGGATCGCGCCGGATTGTTGGCGCGGTGCTCGCCGGGATGGGCGTGCTGGTGGCTGGAGGAAGTGTGCGGCGCTGGCGGCAGGTCCAGCAGGCGATGCGGAGGGACACCGGCCTGCCACCGACGCGGATGCCGCTGTTGCTGGGATCCGGGCTGGCCGTGTTGACGGTATTCGTGCTCGTGCTGCTGCTGACCGCGCGCTAGGTGACGTGATGGGCGCCCGGATCAACGAGCTGCCCGGCCTGCAGGCCGAACGCACCCTGCTGTCCTGGGATCGCACGGCGTTGGGGCTGCTCGGCAACGGCGCGCTGCTGATGTTGCGAGACGTTCAGCCGCTGGGCGCGGCGCGCCTCGTTCCGGCCGCCGCGGCGCTGTTGCTGGCGGTGCTCTGCGCGCTGGCCGGGCGCCGCCGAACGAAGCGGATCGGTCGACCGACGGCGACGGTCGCCGCACCGACGCTCGAAGTAGTCGTGCTCGGTGCCACGGTGACAATCCTCGGCCTGGCTGTTATCGGGGTACTCGTGGTCTAGCGCGTCAGCTCCCCCAACCTGAGCAGCGGAAATCCGAAACGTTTTCGTCAGACCAGCGGTGCTGCTGTTCGTCTCCCGTCGGGTTCGTCCAGCAAGCCAGACGATGACGCCAGCAGGACGGGCGCGGTTCTACTACTTCACGAAGTCGTATCCAAATGCCATGTGGGCACGCTGAGCGCAGCAGCCTGCCGCTAGTGGCGGATTCTTGTCAGGTCGGGGATGAGGTGGAGGGGGTTTCGGCGTGGTGGTCCGCCGAGCCATGGTGGTGGGTGGGATTCGGGGATACCGCTGGCCATGTCGCTTTGCCAGCGGGAATGGTGGAGGAGTTTGTGGTGGCGACCGCACAGGGCGACGCAGTTCCCGACCCTGGTAGGACCGTCATCAGCCTAATGGACAATGTGATGGGTTTCGCACCAGCGGGCTGGTATGGAACACCCGGGAAGGGCGCATCCGCGGTCGCGGACAATGACCGCGCGGCGGATCGCGGTGGGTATGGTGTGGCTGGCCCGTCCGACATCGAGTGGCTCACCCCGGGCACCGAGGACGACGGAGACGTGCCGATCCGGCCTCGGAACATCGCCAGGCTCACGGGGACCACGACCTGGGGGCGTTCCCCGCCTTCGGTGAGCAGGTCACCAGCCTGCAGTGCCCTTTGGGTGAGGTCGACCAGGGCGTCGGCGTCGCGTTGCGCGGTGGTGCGCCGGTCGATCTCGGTGTCGGCTGGGCGGGGCGCAGCCAGCGGGCTCAGTGCCGCGCGGACGATCTCCGGGGCCTCGCGATCGAGCCATCCGACCAGCTCACAACCACCGTCGCGGTCCCGCAAGCGCAGGTGGCGGTGGGTGTCAGGGGTGTCGTGGGGGCGGCGACCGTCCTGATCTAAATACCCGAGGATCCGTTTGCCCAGCGTCTCTAACTGCCCGGCGTCAAGGGTGCGGGCGTGGCGGGCCAACTCGGCTTCGACCTCGACGCGTGTCTGATCACCCAGGTGCGGCGGGATGCGGCCCAGAATCGAGCGGAGCACTTTGACATCAGCCGGGCCGATCGCGTGCTCAGCGACCGCCGCCGCGGTAGCCCAGCTTGGGCTCGACGGGTGCACCGTTGAGCCCGCGGCCGAGCAGCACCTCAGCGGCCGCGGCGACCCGGGCCCGGGCCTCACCCAGCGGAACTCGCCCCACCGCGCGTATCAGTTCCACGGTGGTGGGATATCCCACGGTTGCCGCGGTCCCCCGGGAATCGATTTCAGCGACCACCGACAGCATTTGCCCAGGTCGAATGCAATTGGGTTTCCAACGCACCCAACTCGGTAACAATGCGGCATCGCAGTCTTGCCACACCGGCGCCGTTGACATGACCCAATTCTACAACGAGGCACTGCCAGGGCCCGACCTAAACGTCGGTGACCAGACACCGAAGTTGAGCCTAATAATTCGCTGTCAGTGAACGCGATAGCGCCACGCGATGAGGCGGTATGCTCCGACCGACTATCGGGCCTGGCAGTCGTAGAGAACTTCGCTGCGATCGGTAGGGCTGGCGGCCTTGGCGCTGGTTGGCGCAGCAATGCCGTAGGAAGCAGGGTTGACGACAGCACAGTGCTGCTGCACCCACTGGGTACGCAGGGCGGACACTCCACCCCGGATGCCCCGACCACCCGCATCCCGACCACCCGCATCACCGAATTCACGGCCGCTGGTCAGGACGAAGCGCAGCTGTCCCTGGTGGACCCACTGGGTGAGCGTGGCCACCGTTGGAACGGGGTCCTGGCCACTGAACCCCCCCATCCCGACGATCATGGCGTCACTGTGGAGGAGGTAGGCCTCGGCGGCCATCGCGCCGCCGTCGACCGCCAGCGCGATCCTGGAACCCGCAGAGTTGGCCTGGGCGTAAGCCAAGATCTTGTTCTGCTCAGCGGTGAGGTCTCCGCGCATAGCGCCCCGGAACTGCACAGGCATATCCCTTGCCCGATCGGCCCGCCCGCCACCGAATCCGGAGCCGGACGGGCCGGCCTGGGCCATCGCGCCACCACTGGCTGCGACCGCGGTGGCGGTGGACCACACGGCCGGGGCGGCCAGCAACGTGACGACGGCCAGCACGCCGGCCACCCGGGACATCGCGCAGCTCGTACCCTTCAGCGAGAGCCTGCCCGCGACCAGCAGCGCCACCGCGACAACCGCGGCGCCGACGACCGCGTAGCGCAGCCATCCGTTCCATGAGATGTCCCGGGAGATCAGCGCCCAGGCCCAGCCGGCCGTCAGCGTCACGGCCGCCGGTAACAGCAACCAGCGGTATCCACCCGGACGGCGGTAGTGCCGCCACATCGCGGCCACCCCGGCGGCGGTCACCGCGGCGACGGCCGGGGCCATCTCTGTGGTGTAGTACGAATGGAAACCGCCCTGGGCGGCGCTGAGTACCACGCCCACCAGCAGCAACCAGCCACCCCAGAGCACCCAGCCAGCCCGGTGCGCCGGTTCCGAAGCCTGTGCGGATCGCCACTGCCGGATGCCCGCGATGGCGGCCGCGACAAGTACAAGCAGGCACACCGGCAGCAGCCAGCTGATCTGTCCGCCTACCTGCTCGCCGAACAGCCGGGTGAGGCCTGAGCCACCGCCGAAAGCGGCACCGCCGGCGCCACCACCGAGACGGCCGGGGTCGCCGAAGCCACCGGGCATACCGGGGCCGCCGACCAGTTCGCGGCCGGCTTGGCGGCCGAGGATGCGGCCCAGGCCGTTGTAGCCGATCACCAGGTTGAGCACTGAGCCGTCAGTGCTGCCGCCGATGTAGGGCTTGGACCCGGGCCAGAAACTGACCAACACGACCCACCACATCGAGCTGGCCAGCAGCACGACTCCAGCGCCGAGCACATCGAGCAGCAGCCGGCGCAGCGGCGCTGGCGAGCCGACCAGGTACGCCACGGCGAACACCGGAACGACGATCCACGCTTGGAGCATCTTGGTGATGAAGCCCAGGCCGAGGAACACCGCCGCCAGCAGCAGCCAGCGAGTCGCGCGACCCGGCGCTATCAGGGCACGGGTCAACGCGTAGGCCGCGGCTACCAGTAGCAGCACCATCAGGGTGTCGGGATTGGTGTCCCGGTTGATCGCCACGGTCACCGGGGTGACCGCGAATACCAGTGCGGCTAGCAGCGCGACGTGCTCACCGGCCCACAGCCGCACTGTGCGATGCAGCAGGAACACCGCCGCCACGCCCTCGACTACTTGCGGTAACAGCAGGGACCACCCGTGATAGCCGAAGATCGCTGCCGAGGCCACCATTGGCCACAACGCCATCGGTGGCTTGTCCACGGTGACCACACCGAGTGGGTCGAACGAGCCGAACACGAAGTTCGTCAGGCTCGCCGACATCGACTTCACCCCAGCCGAGTAATACGGATTCCCCCACCCAGCCGTGCCCATTCCCCACGCGTACAACACCCCCGCCAGCACGCAGATCGTGCCCAACAGAATCGGTGGACGAACCGCATTGAGTGGGCTCAGCGGGGTAAGCCCTGGCTTGATAACCCCGCCCAGCCCGCGCGATGCGGGTACGTCGACGGGGGGTGCGTCGGTGGTCATGCTGGAAACACCCAGTTGCGGAGCAGCACGAAGCGACCGGCGGTTCCTACGGCTGAGGCTGCTAGCAGGACGGCGACTTCTAACCACCGCGACGGGTTGGCGACCAGGATCCCCAGGAGCAGCAACGCGCCTGAGGTGAGTGCGTAGTACAGCGCGAAGACGACCAGCCCCTGTAGATGGACCCGCTGGCGGGACACATCGGCGCCGGCGAAGGTCAGCCGCCGGTTGGCCTCGGTGTTCAGCAGGTTCACCAGAACCAGCGCGACCAGGTTCGCCATCAGCGGCGGTGACCAGGAGCGAAACAGCGCGTAGAGCAAGGCAGTTGCCGCGGTGGATGCCAGACCGATCAACGCGAACGTCACCAGTTGCCAGCCCAACCCGCGCTCGCGTACCGCGAGCACCGCATCGGGGTGCGCCGAGCGCGGCGCTGGCCGGCGCGGCAAATCCGTCACCCGGGCCGCACCGCTGACCTTGGCCCGAGCCACCCGAGCCAGCCCGCGCACGTCCGCCATGGCGGTGGACAGTATCTGTACCCGGCTGTCGACGTCCTCGACCCAGTCGACCGGTACTTCGTGTACCCGTAAGCCGTTGTGTTCGGCCAGCAGTAATAGCTCGGTATCGAAGAACCACCCGTCGTCGGCCACGTGCGCCAGCAATGGACGAATCACGTCGGTGCGAGCGGCTTTAAAGCCGCATTGAGCGTCGGAGAAGCGGGTGCCGTGGGTGAGCCGGATCATCGCGTTGTAGCACCGGGAGATCACCTCGCGGCGCGGGCTGCGCACGGTTCGCGCGCCGGGCGCGAGCCGGGAACCAATCGCGATATCGGAATGACCATTGACCAAGGGAACGACTAAAGGCAACAGCGCATCCAAGCTGGTGGACAGGTCGACGTCCATGTAAACCACGACGTCGGCATCGCTGTATGCCCACGCGGTTCGCAGTGCGTGGCCACGTCCCTTGCGGTCGAGGTGCAGCACCCGCACCCGGTCGTCACACTCGGCGAACTCCTTCGCCACTCGCAATACCCCATCAGTACTGGCGTTATCCACCACAGTGATCGTCCACTCGAACGGGAACTGATCATCCAGGTATGCCCGCAGCACCTGCAGGCAACCCGGCAACGCGTGCTGCTCGTTGTGCACCGGCACCACCACATCCACTGTGGCCGACCGCTTCCCTAACGACCATCGCTTCGCGCTGGTATCGGGCGCCTCCCGGCGTTGCCTGGTCACCACCATCACCATCACCCTCACCCCACCCCTAGAGAGCCGCGTCAGCTCCGCGCTTCTAGTTATCGCCTGGTGATGTGCGAGCAGCCTGCATACAACCTCACAGTTGGCTGTGAAGACCACGAACGGTGACCGACCGAGATTTAGCGTCGGATGTCAGCCGGTAATGGTGGATAGGTCCGCGGACACGGTTGCTGGCACGGTCTCGCCCGGGGGCGCAAGGTGGTCCTGCAGAGCAGCGTGCCGGAACTGATACACCGGCCCTACGATCCGCAGTAGTCCCAGCCGGTAGGCATCTTCCAGGAAGACCATCAGGGGAAAGGGCAACCGGCCCCGGGCCCCCAGCCACAGTGCTGCCACGGCAAACATCGACCAGCGGGTGTTGGTCACCACCGGCGCGATCACCAACCCGGTCACCAGCCCGAACAGCAGCCCCGCCACCGGCCCGGCGGTCACCCCGAACGCCACCCCAGCCACCAGTCCGAGCACGCTACTGGCGAGGATCGTGAGCGCTCTGTCCGCTCGGTAACTCTCCGTGGGAGAACTTGCTCGCGCGACGATGCTCGGGCTGGCCGCGAAGCTGATCAGCCCGAATGCCAGCCCCGCCAGGAGGCCGCCCAGACCGATCAGCAGGCCGTGCCTAAGCCCGACTGCCAGATCGGCGCGCAGCCCGGACCACAGCCCGGCCAGCAGGCCACCGAACAGCCCGCCCAGCAACCCAACTGCCAGCTTGCGACACAGCACCCGTACTCGGCCGTGCATCCGGAGGTCGATGTATGCCGGTGCATCGCGGTGACCGCCAGCGAATCCGATCACCAACCCGACGAGCACTCCCGATGCCAGCCCGACCACCAACCCGCCCAGACCGATCATCAGCCCGTGCACCCATCCGACCGCCACCCCGACAAGCCCGAACGTCACCCCGAACGCCAGTCCGAACTCCATGCCGAACAATCCGGATCCCAGCCCGACCGGCAGCCCGACTCCGAGTCCGGATACCAGCCCGGCCCCGGGTCCGTGGAGCGCGAAGACCAAGCTCAACACCAACCCGAACAGCAATCCAAGCGGCACCCCGAGCTGACGGTTGGTCAGAGACTGGTCGGCAAGCTGCCACCATCGCCAGTCGCGGGTCTTGGCATCGCGAAGTTCAACGGCCAAGGTGGTCAGCCACCGCCGGACCTGATCGGGATCATGATGGCGTCTGGGCCGTAGCGGGTCCTGGCCGCCGGACAGCGGCGGGCGACTGTGCACCGCGGCCGGGATCAGCTCTTCGTGGAGATGGTGCTGGATCGCGGTGGGGTCGGCATAGTAACCAGGGTCGATGAGGGGCTTCGGGTCGCGGTGGCCCTCGATGTACACCATGCGTAGCAGCCACAGCCCTAGTGGGCTGGCCACGACCTCCGTCAAGGGTCCCGCGGTATCGTTGCGCAGTGCGGCGAGGACTGCCAGCCAAGACTCGTCAGGCTGGCGGGGCAAGAGGTCTTTAAGGTAGGCGGCGGCTTCACTGGCGGTCAGTGGCTCCGGTTCGATGACCGCGGCCGCGGAGAGCATCTCCCTGGCATGCACCGCCTCGGCGTATTCGGTGGTGCGGCTGGTCATGATCAGTCCCGTATCGGGGAGCAGCGATGCGTTGAGCCTGTTGATCACCTCGCCCCGGCGGTGCGGAGGGATCTCGTCCAGACCGTCCAGTACGGGGAGCAGCCGGCCCTGATCGGCCAGTTTGTGCACCGCATCGGCCCCGAACGCGCGGAGGTCTGGATAGGTCTGGATGAGCTGGCGGGCGAGCCAGTCCTGGACTCGCGGCTCATGCTGCGGGTCCCAGCTGGCTAGTGAGAACAGCACCGGCACCGGCTCGCCCGGCTGCCAGATATCCAGCAGCCGCAGCAGCAGTTGCATCGCCAGGGTGGTCTTGCCCGTCCCGGGGCCACCCACGATGACCAGCCGGCGCCGGTGCAGATGCCGGAACCGCTCGGCCAATACCGGTACTTGGTCACTGCGCCCGGACAAGACAATCGGCGTCGGCGCGATGCGCTCGTCGTGGTCCATCACCGTGGGGTCCGACAGTCGCCAGCGCACTGGCATGGGGTCCGGATCCCCCAGCGACCGGACCTCCGCCTCTCTACGCCACTGCTCCCGCACCGCCGCCGCAAGCTCCTGCGCAACCTGCGCCACCTGGCTCGATCGCGCTGGCTCGCCGGCCGCGGCCCGCTGCTTCCGTCGCCACCTACCCAACGAGATCAGCGGGCCGGCGATGGCCAGATATCCGCCGATCACCGTCGTCCAGGTGCCAGCCTGGTTCACACCCTGCGTGATCAGCACCACGACAACGAGCACTGCACTGCCCAGCAGCGCCAACTGGGCAACCAGGGACGCAAGGTTGCGCACCCGATCACTTCGCGACGCACCGTTCACGTCACAGATTGTGCTCTTACTGTCAGTAGTGGGATTAGTGGGGTTAGCGTTGCGTCAGCGACTGCTGAGGTCGGCTACCGACAGTCTTCTTCGTCGAAGGGAAACCGCAGCGAGCGCATTGCCGCCTCGTCGCGGGGCGTGGTCGGTCGATGACGCCGATCAGCCTCGGACTTAACGGTATGCGGGAACAAATCGCGGGACGGCCGCATGAGGGGTTCGTCATTCGTGATGTCTGACGTCGCCGGCCGCTCGTCCGACTGCCCCGGCGTGCGGAACAACCCATCGTTCTCGTCATGCGGTGTCGTCTGATCAGTCAAGTTGCGCCTTTCCATAGGTTCTAGTGCTAGGTCCCGTAGTGGACTCCACGCAGCGGACACCCATCGCGGTACGACCTGAGACCGCCGCCCGCGGCCGAATAATTGCACGTTCCCGTCTTGTCCATTCAGCCGGTACAGAGCGCATCAGCGCGCCGGGTCACCTGGTGTAGTAACTCCAGGATGCTGTCGGGGGCGTCGGACTGAGGCGCGTGACCCGCCCCGAGCAGGGCCTGGAAGGTCGCGCCTGGGACGGCGAGCAGGTAACGGGGAGTCTGCCCGCTGGCGACAATGTCAGCGGTGCCCTGGGCCAGGATGACCGGACAGCGCACCTCGTCGAGCCCGGTTGGGATGTCGGCCAGGATCCCCCAGAACAGCAGGCGCCAGAAGTCCTCGCACTCGCCGAACCCCTCCCGCAACGCGCACACCTCCACCTCCGAGGCCAACCACGGCTGCGACCGCAGGCCCGTGAGCAGCGCGGCGCGGCCGGCGGGCCACTGGGCCAGAGGTCCTATGGCTGGGTGCAGGAGGGAGATAAGCAACCGGAGGGTGCTCATCATGGCGCCCTGATAGATCCGCTCAGGCAGGAAGTTGAGGCCCGATGGTGCGATTGACAAGACCGAGAGTGCCCGATCGCGTCGTGCGAGCTCCAGCGCGATGCGGGCACCGATGGAGTTACCGAGGATGTGCACCCGGTCCATGCCCAGGAGGTCTAAATCCGCCTCGATCACGTCGGTGACAGCGCGGATCGTTGGCCGTTCTGACAGTGCCGGTGAGTCGCCGTGCCCCGGTAGGTCAACGGCCAACACGTCATATTCGGCTTCGAGCGCGGGCCGCAGTGACGAGAAGTCGTCGCGGGTCGTGCCGATTCCGTGCAATAGCAGCAGCGGTTCACCAGAGCCTGCACGGTCCCACGAGAGTCGAGTGTTCACCGCTCATTGTTACCTCCTGGCGGCGCAGGAAATGAGCGATTCTTGACACACGTGTCCATCCTCACGTGCCTTCAGAGGGTTTGCGCTGTCAGGAACCGTTGCGGGTGCGGGTGGGATCTCCGTGCCAGCGGACTGGACCGGCGCGGAGGTCTGGCGCAAAGCGGGCGCGACGTGGGGTCGGGGGTTTCGGTGCCGGGTGCTGATCGCCGGTGGAGCGACGGCTGCGGTCGTAGGCGGCTCGGCGGGTGGGGTCGCGCAGGATGGCGGCCGCGGCTATGGCGGCGGCTAGCGCGGCTGAGTCAGGTTCGGGCTGGAGGTCGGGATGGTGGGCGCGGATCAGGCGTCGATAGGCGTGGCCGATCTGGGCTTGGGAGGCATCCGGGGTCACGCCCAGCACGGCGTACAGGTCGTGATCGTCATGAGGCATCATTGCTGTCCGTCTTGAGCAGGCAGAGAGCCTGGCCGTCGCAGATCAGGGCTGAGGACTGTGGGCGGGAGTGCCCAGCTAGGTCGCGGTGGGCACTCCCTGCTCGACAACGACTACTGGCGATCTGCTGATTGTCGGCGGTTCGGGTCAGGCATGGATCTGCTTGGGTGCGCCACCTCCGGTGACCTCGATCTTGCGGGGCTTGGCCTTCTCGGCTATGGGAATGCGCAGGGTCAGCACCCCCACGTCGTAGCTGGCCTCGATGCGGTCGGTGTCCAGGGTCTCGCCGAGGAACAACTGCCGGCTGAACACTCCGCGGGGTCGCTCGGCGACTTGTAGCTCGACACCATCACCGCGGGCGGCGCGCTCAGCTTTGACGGTGAGCACGTTGTGTTCGACGTTGAGATCGATCGAGGACGGGTCCACCCCAGGCAGGTCGAAGTGCACGACGAACTGTTCCCCGTCGCGGTAGGCGTCCATGGGCATCACAGCTGGACGCGACCAGGTGCCGTTCTGACCGAACAACTGTTGGGTGACCCGGTCCAGCTCCCGGAACGGATCGGTACGCATCAGCATCGAGGGTCTCTCCTTCCTGAGCGTCGTCGCGACGCAGACGGTACACATCGCTGTAGCGGTGCTCTAGTATTACCCCTAACTCGCAGGGATGTAAATACATAGCACTAACCGGAAACTTCTT
>JAVXWL010000231.1:0-2860 GCA_032230565.1 Pseudonocardiales bacterium
GACATCCCGGCCTTCGCTTGTTGCGTCATCCTTCTCCCGCTGAGGACTTCAGCTCTCCTTACGGTCGGCTTACCAGGCCCTCGGCCTGGACCACATCGGGATTGCCACGTTCCACAGGTGTGAGACACGATCGGGGTGGGCCTCTCCTCTATCCCGGGGCGGCGGTGTCCTCCCGACCGGCAGGGCATAACCAGTCGGCGCCTGCCGCTTCCCAGCGGCTAGCCCTTCACCCTCGCTGTCACCACCCGTCTGCGAGGGAGGCATTGACGAGACATCAACGGAGATTCACACGATTGACCCGGCCGATCTTTCCCTTGCCCGTGGCCCCCGGACGGAACGGGGACCCTCCGGCGTTTCCCCCGGGCTTCGCACCCCGCCGTTACCAGCGGCGCACGCCGAGGTGGGAACAGGCCCCACGGACACTGACCCGGAGCTATACCTTCGACATCAGTCGAACCTCCACCAGTTAGCCCACTCACTACCTGCGACTTCGTGTCGCACTGCCCTCTATGCCCCGGGGCGACGGTGTTCACGCGACCGGACATGCGCCCCCGGCCGCCGCCTGCCGCTTCCCAGCGGCCAGCCCTGCACCCCGGTCGGACATCCCGTGTCGACGGCAGCTGAAAACTGAACAGGGCGTGGCATCCGAAAGTTGACCACCTGCGTCGACAGCCTGGCTCGCACCGAGCCAGGGGAGGAAGTGGGTGTTGAACGTGGAGGATTGGGCAGAGGTCCGCCGGTTGCATCGAGCGGAGAGGATGTCGATCTCGCAGATCGCCCGAGTGCTGGGGATCGCGAGGAACACGGTGCGGGCCGCGTTGGCGTCGGACGCGCCACCGAAGTACGAGCGTAAGCCGGCTGGTTCGGTGGTGGACCTGGTCGAGCCGCGTATTCGGGAGTTGCTGCGGGCGTATCCGACGATGCCGGCGACGGTGATCGCCGAGCGGATCGGGTGGACCCGCTCGATACGGGTGCTCAGTGGTCGGGTGGCTGAGCTGCGGCCGGTGTATCTGCCGCCGGACCCGGCCAGCCGCACCAGCTATCAGCCCGGCGAGATCGCGCAGTGCGATCTGTGGTTCCCGCCGATCAGCCTGCCGGTCGGGTGCGGCCAGATGCGTAAGCCCACGCAGTTGCCGGTGCTGACGATGGTGACCGGTTACTCCCGCTGGTTGTCCGCGGTGTTGATCCCGACCCGGTCGGCGGCGGACCTGTTCGCCGGCTGGTGGAAGCTGATCGCCGCGCTCGGGGCGGTGCCGCGGGTGCTGGTCTGGGACGGCGAGGGCGCCATCGGTCGCTGGCGCGGCGGAAAAGTGGAACTGACCGCGGAGTGCCAGGCCTTCCGGGGCACGCTCGCGACCAAGGTGATCGTGTGCAAGCCGGCCGACCCCGAAGCGAAAGGGCTCATCGAGCGGGCCCACGATTACTTGGAGCGGTCGTTCCTGCCCGGACGCAGCTTCGTCTCACCGGCGGACTTCAACGCCCAGTTGCAGCACTGGCTGGGACTGGTCAATGCGCGACGGCGGCGGGCGCTGGGCTGCGCGCCGACGGACCGGATCATCGCCGACCGCCAGGCCATGCTCGCCTTGCCGCCGGTCGCGCCGGCGACCGGGTGGCGCTCGGCGCTGGGGCTGCCGCGCGATCACTACATCCGCTTGGACAGCAACGACTACTCGGTGCACCCAGGGGTGATCGGCCGCCGGATCGAGGTCATTGCCGACCTGGCCCGGGTTCGTGTCCTCTGCGCCGGCAAAACCGTCGCCGACCATGAACGGATCTGGGCCTGGCATCAGACGATCTCCGACCCCGAGCACGTCGCCGCGGCCAAGGCACTGCGCCGCGAGCGAGTCGGCGTGCTGCGCCCGGTCACCGAACCGGACGTGCAGATCCGCTGCCTGGACGACTACGACGCCGCGCTCGGCCTCACCACCGCGCTCAGCCACAACACCGCGCCTGGTCTGGACACCGACGGCGGGGTGGCCTGATGCCCACGACCCGAACAACGACCCCGGCCGCGGCGCGGGACGTCAGCGCCGAGGTTGCGTTCCTGACCCGAGCGTTGAAGGCGCCGACCCTGCGCGAATCCGTGCCGCGATTGGCCGACCGGGCCCGGGTCGAGTCGTGGTCGCACGAGGAGTTCCTCATCGCCTGCCTGCAACGCGAGGTCTCTGCCCGCGAGTCCCACGGCGGCGAAGGACGCATCCGCGCCGCCCGATTCCCGGCCCGCAAGAGCCTCGAGGAGTTCGACTTCGACCACGCCCGCGGCCTCAAGCGCGACACCATCGCGCATCTGGGCACCCTGGACTTCGTCACCGCCCGGGAGAACGTCGTGTTCCTCGGGCCGCCCGGCACCGGCAAAACCCACCTCGCGATCGGGCTGGCCATCCGCGCCTGCCAAGCCGGTCACCGGGTCCTGTTCGCCACCGCCTCCGAGTGGGTCGATCGGCTCGCCACCGCCCATCACACCGGACGGCTGCAGACCGAGCTCGTCCGCCTCGGCCGCTACCCACTGATCGTCGTCGACGAGGTTGGCTACATCCCCTTCGAACCCGAAGCCGCCAACCTCTTCTTCCAACTCGTCTCCAGCCGCTACGAACGCGCCTCCCTGATCGTCACCAGCAACAAGCCGTTCGGCCGCTGGGGCGAGGTCTTCGGTGACGACGTCGTCGCCGCCGCCATGATCGACCGCCTCGTCCACCACGCCGCCGTCGTCGCCCTCAAAGGCGACAGCTACCGCCTCAAAGGCCGCGACCTCGGCCGCGTCCCCTCCGCCGGCGAGGCGTCGAATGCGTGACGCTTTACCGCCCAACCCCGACGGGCTGGCCCGGACCGGCTTCACCTGCCCGGTCTGCCACCGGCAGAT
>JAVXWL010000015.1:0-6578 GCA_032230565.1 Pseudonocardiales bacterium
TGGTCACGTGGATCACAACTACGGAGGTATTCATGGATCGCAACATCACGCGGCGGCTTGGCGTCTTCGCCTCCTCGGCCGTCTTGGCTACCGGTTTGGTGTTGGCCGCCGGAGGCACCGCCTTCGCTGCCGGCTCTGGTGGCGCTGGCGCCGCTGGTGGTGCTGGTGGCGCCGGCGGCCCCTGCTTCGCCAATGGGTGCACCGCAGGCAATGGCGGCATCGCCGGTAACGGTGGCATCGGCGGTCCCGGCGGCTACAGCATCTTCCACAACGGTGGCGCTGGTGGCGCCGGCGGAGCGGGCGGCCTCGGCGGAAGCGGCGGCAGCTGCGTCGACTTCTTCTTGAACCCGTTTGCTCCGGCCGGATGCACCGCCGGCAACGGCTCCGCGGGCGGAACCGGTGGCGCTGGCGGCCCCGGCGGACTGTCGATCTTCGCTAACGGCGGCGTCGGCGGCCACGGCGGAGTCGGCGGAAACGGCGGAGACGGCGGCAGCTGCCTCAACCTGCAAGTTGCCGGAGCGTGCACCGCTGGCAGTGGCGCGGCCGGTGGGGCCGGAGGGGCCGGTGGGGCCGGTGGGCTGTCTGTTTTCGGTACCGCCGGCAACGGTGGCGGCGGCGGCAACGGTGGCAACGGTGGTGCCGGCGGCAACGACTTCTAAGAGGCCGGTCGGACTGAGGCAGAAAGAAGCGTGTTGAGGATGGGCCGGGACGCGTACCCATCCTCAGCACGCCACACCCGGCCACATTAGTAGCAATTCGTTTCCCAGGCTAATCAACGACCAGCCTAAGCCGTGAGAGCCGCGCAGTGGCACTACGCGGCCGGACTCGAAATAACTCCGATCACCTCAAACGAACCGAGCAGGCGCCTGTCACCGCGGCGAGGAGCGAGGGCATCCCATGAAAGTCAAGCCACGTCACAACATGATGCAGGTACCCAGACCGCGGCTGCGGGCTGGGCGAGCCACCGCGGTAGCCGCTGCGGCGCTGGCTGCAACGGCGGGGATTGCGGTGAGCCAAGTTCAACCTGAGCACCCGCTGAACCAGCAACAGCGACTGTCGCTCGTATCCATTCAATCCGTTCAATCCGACCACCCGGGGGAGACCGATCCGTCCGGTCCCTCCAACCCGCTGGTCGAGCAGATTCGCCAGCTGGTCGACCAGCTTTGCCCGTCTGGCCACCTTGTCCAATCTGACCAGTTGGCGCAGATTCGCCAGCTGGTCGACGACCTTTGCCCGTCCGGCCATCTTGTTTGGTCCGACCAATCCGATCAGTTGGCGCAGCTTCGCCAACTGATCGATCAGCTCCATTCCAGCCACCCCGACGAGCGGCTTCGTCAGCTTTTCGACCAGCTCCATTCCGGCCACACCGATGAGCTGCTTCGTCAGCTGCTTGACCAGCTCGGCCAACTCGATGGAGGCAGCGGAGGGTCCGGAGGATCAGGCCAGTCAGGCGGCAATGGTGAACCGGGTCAACCCGGTCAACCCGGTCAGCCGGGCCAGCCGGGCCAACCGGGCCAGCCGGGTCAGCCCGGCGGCAATGGTGGCAATGGTGGCAATGGTGGGGCGGGCGGGGCCGGGGCGGACGGGTCCTGATTCACGGAGTGATCAGCAATCCGCTCATCGACAGACAGCCAGCTCTTATTTGGAGGGTTCTGCATGAAACGCGTAGTTGCTTCTGCCATGCTGGCCAGTGTGGCCAGTGGGGCACTCATACTCTCGGCACTTCCCGCCGAAGCCGCCCCCGCAACCCCATGGCCTTGCGGCCAATGTTCGGGCATCTCCAATCCACTCGGCGGTAGCGGAATCGGCGGTAACGGCGGAACCGGCGGCGCCGGCGCGAACGGCGGTCCAGGGGGATTCCCCGACGGGAATGGCGGTAACGGCGGCATTGGTGGCATCGGTGGCGCCGGGGGCATCGGCGCGTTCATTGGTGGAGTCGGCGGTGCTGGCGGACCGGGAGGCAACGCCGGAGCTGCCGGTGGGCCTGGTGCCACCAGCGGAACCGCCGGTAAAGGTGGTCTAGGTGGTGTCGGCGGTGTTGGCGGAATCTTCGGCGGTGCTGGCGGCATCGGCGGGGCCGGAGGAGGCCCCAACGGAGCCGGCGGTAACGGTGGTACCGGCGGCTACGGCGGAGTCATGGGCGGCGCGGGTGGCACGGGTGGCCACGGCCAAGGTACCGGACTCGACGGCAACGGCGGCAACGGCGGGAATGGCGGCGTCGTCGGCGGGATCGGCGGCCTACCCGGCGGCCCGAGCGCTACTGGCGGCAACGGAGGTAACGGCGGCCTCATCGGAGGTCCGGGCCTGTGTGGTGGCACGGGCGGCCAAGGCAGTCTGGTCAACGGTCCGACCGTTTCTTGTCCTTAGCGCGTCTTGAAAGCTGCAGCCCCACCGCCTCAGCGTAGGCGGTGGGGCTTCGCTAGGTGTGGGCGCCGGTACGGAATTAATGACCATCGAGTTAGGGGCTTTCGCCTGCTGTAGCGCTTGACGTGCGGGACAGGGATCACGGGGCAAGCGGTATCGCGCCGCTTTCGACCTGACGCGCTCGACGTCGAGGGATCCTACACATCGAAGGCGTATACCCCGCAGGACGTCGCACCAGCCCGGTCATAGGCGTGACGGCGCCCGGATGGTCGCCCTTCAGAGCGTCGGTCGGCCGCCAACGGGCGCATTTATGTAGCAGCAACCTATCGCCATCTTGTCCAGATGTCGGTGCGGCGAGGGATGAACCCACGGTTAACGAGGGACGAAAAGCCGCCCTGTTAGGGGTATAGTGATCACTGAAAGTGCGCCACGGCTTTCGTAATGGACCTATTGGTGGCACCATTGGGTGGTGATGATCGCAGTAATCGTGGCCACCGCAATCGGTGCGCTGATAATCGGGATCTTCATCGGTCGCCACAGTGAGACCGCAGCGCCGTCGCAGTCTCGGAACGGTGCGGCGGTCACCGACTTGGTCCAGCACAACGGTGTGGCGTTGCTGAACATGAAAGTCGGTGTGACGCTGGCCGATCGTCCCGCCGAACTGGGCATGGTCGGTGGATTGCGCGCGGATGCATGCACTTCGGATGAATCGGATGCGATTCGGCTGGATGGGCTCCGGCAGGATTTCGTGGCCAACGTGAGCCACGAGTTGAAGACGCCGGTCGGGGCGGTGGCGCTGCTGGCTGAGGCGGTGCTGGACGCTGCTGATGAGCCGTATGAGGTGCGCCGGTTCGGCACCAAGATCCTTAACGAGGCGAATCGGTTGGGTACGCTGGTCACCGAGCTGATTGCGCTGTCACGGCTGCAGGGCGCCGAACGGCTCCCCGAGTTGGCCACCGTCGAGGTCGACAAGGTCGTGCGCGAGGCGCTCGTGCGGTGCCGGCTGGCCGCCGACGCGGCCAACATCCAAATCACCGTCGACCCACCCAGTGGGCTGTTGGTTAATGGTGATGCGACCCTGCTGGTGACGGCGCTGGCCAACTTGCTCGGAAATGCGGTGTCCTACTCGCCGGTGGGCAGCCCAGTGTCGGTCGGTAGACGGCGGGTGAATGGTTTGGTGGAGATCAGCGTCACCGACCGCGGCCTGGGCATTGCGCCCGAGCATCAGGACCGCGTCTTCGAGCGGTTCTTCCGCGTCGATCAGGCGCGGAGCCGCTCTACCGGTGGCACTGGGCTGGGGCTGGCGATCGTCAAGCACGTCGCAGCCAACCACGGCGGGGACGTGCGGCTTTGGAGCAAGCCCGGCACCGGCTCCACTTTCACCATCCGGATCCCCGCGCCTCTCGATAGTCCACAGCAGCCTCGCGGACGCAATCGATGCCCGAGTACGCGAAAGAGTCGTTATGACCAGGGTGGTAATCATCGAGGATGAGGAAGACTACTCCAATCACCCCGCACCGTGCCGGCTTTCACGGCCATTGCTACAGGACCCCTACCTGGCCTCACTGACGTTGACCAACGTCGGTCTGGTCGGGATAGCAAGAGAGCTGTCCTCATCATGGAGTCGGAGTGGCACCAGCACCCAGTGCTGACGTGATTACTTTACGCATTATTCTACTTTCCTCTCAGTGGACAGGCCTCTTGAGGAGAACTTGTCAAGCTGAAAACTGTGTCCCTACCCGTCCCGCCATCAGTGCACCGGCTAGACCCAGTAACGCGAACCACACAGGTGAATTTGCGGGACACAGGCTCTCCACTTCAGTGGATTATTCCGTCTAGGCAGCATCCCGCTCATCAAATCATCGTTCAACATATCCAGCGCCGAATTTTGCCAGTCGACGTCCGTAGTTCATGGGTTTTTCGTCAGTGCGCTGTCCCTTGACCACTGTCATCCCTAACGGAGCGGCGAATTGCCCGTCGTGGTGAAGCGAGGTCGCTTGGCCCTCGACGCCGGCGTCCGACCACACCGTCAGCATCCGGGACCGCCCGGGCATCGATCGCTCCGCTCGCGCTGGTCTGTGCCTACGCCGGAATTGGTCCGATGAGGCGGGCGAAGACCACAACGTTGTTTCGGGTAGCTGCCGATTGCCTTGTCAAGCACCCCGAAGGTCGCGATGGTGTGATCGACGCGGATTACCTCCAGCACTCGGATTACCGGGGCGGTTGAGTGGAGGACAGGTCATACATGTCTGGCACGGTGAAATCCGCGGTGCGCTGCTGACCAGGCCAGGCACTGGCGGCGGTCGGGACATTGCGGCCCGGCCAGACGATCACCGACGCACGCGGGAGTGTGAGCCGGCATCGCGCACCGAGTGCCGGGTGGTCGCCGGCCGGGGTCTGCGCGGTCAACTCGGGGCCGCCGTCGAGGGCTACCAGCACCTCGTCGACCGCGCCGAGACAGACTACGTCGCTGACCGTGCCGGGATGCCCGGCCGAGTTCTCCTCGACCTTGTCGTCCAACCGCAGGTGCTCGGGGCGGATACACCAGGTCAGCTCCGCGTCCGCGGCGGCGTCGGCCGGCAGAACGGAGGGCCCGAACGCGATCCGTACCTGACCGGCCGCCAGCTCCAGTGGGCCGGTCCGCTGGCCGATGTGCAGATTGCGGATGCCGAGTAGCCGGGCGGCGGTGGGGCTGGCCGGGTGCGCGAAGACCGCCGGCTGCGGGCCGACCTGTTCGACCTGGCCCAGCTCCAGGATCAGCACCTCGTCGGCGAGTAATGCCGCCTCGACCGGGTCATGCGTCACGATCACCGTGGTGATTGCGGTGTCGCGCTGCAGCCGGCGCAGCTCGTGGCGCAACTCGTCGCGGACCGGGGCGTCCAGGCCGGTGAACGGCTCGTCCAGCAGCAGCAGTCGCGGGTTGCGGGCCAGTGCGCGGGCGATAGCGACCCGGCGCCGCTGGCCGCCGGACAGCTGGGACGGCAACCGACCCTCCAGCCCGGTCAACCCGAGCCGCCGGATCCAGTAGGCGGACAGCCCAGGCTCGGTGCCGACCCCGAACATGACCTGCTGCCACACGGGTAGGTGCGGCAGCAAGGCGGCATCCTGCGGAACGTAGCCGAACCCGCGGTCCTCCGGCGGCACTGCGGTGACATCAACATCGTCCAGGTACACCTGCCCACCGGTGGGACGGATCAGACCGGCCAGCATCCGTAGCGTCAGGCTCTTGCCGGACCCGGACGCCCCAAGGATGGCCAGGTGTCGCCCGGTTCCTGGGGTGTGCGCGACGTCAACCAGGAACGAACCAAGCCGCCCGGCCAGATCGAAGGTCAGCCGCGGACTGGCCGACGAGGTAGGAGCGTGAGGTGCTGGCAACGGGTCCGGCACCGGGTGCCGGCGGCGCAACCGGGGTAGGTATGCGGCGAGCAGCAGCACCACCGCGGCCGCGCCCAGGCTGGCGCCGACCGCGGTCAGCGTCGAGGTGATCCCGGTCCCGCCGAACTGCACGTAGGTGAACACCGGTACCGAGAACGGGTGGTAGGCGAGCACCACGGTGGCGCCGAACTCGCCGAAGGCACGGAGCCAGGCCAGTAGCAGACCGGCGGCGATGCCCGGCGCGGCGGCCGGGACCGCCACCCGGGCGAACCGCGACCACCGGCCGTGCCCGAGAGTGGCGGCGACATCGTCGAGCGCCGGGTCCAGCGCAGCGAACGCCGAGCGGGCGGCCACGATCAGAAATGGTGCTGCCACGAACGTCTGGGCCAGCACGATGCCGACCCGGGTGTCAGTCAGCGCACCGTGGAAGAGCTGGCCGAGGTAGGTGTACGGGCCGACCAGGTAGATCAGCAGGATGCCGCTCATCAGCGGCGGCAGTGCCAGCGGGAGCTGCACTGCGACCCCGACCACCGTCGAGCTGCGCCCGCGGCCGCGGGAGAGCAGGTAGCCGAGCGGGATGCCCAGGACGGCGATGATCAAGGTAGAGATGCTGGCCGTCTCCACCGACACAGCCAGCGCCGAACCGAGCCCTGGCGTGGCAAGTGCGCTGGCTGGGGTGCCAACCACCCGGATCGCGTAGGCGAGGATCGGAACCAGCAGGTATAGCGTCAGCAGCCCGGCCAGCCACGGCAGCGGGGTACGGAATATCAGCGCCGCCCCCCCGGCTGGCCTGGCGGTCACCGGCCGCCAGGCGCTGTCGTCGTGGTAGGCGTGGGTGG
>JAVXWL010000036.1:0-24199 GCA_032230565.1 Pseudonocardiales bacterium
CACCGAGGTTGAGGTAGTCCACAACTGCACCCCGGCAGGCGGCAGACCGTGTTCGATCGCGTTGCTGGCGATCTCGCTGACGGCCAGCACGAAATCGTCGCACCGGGCGTGGGGCAGCCCGGCCCTAGTGGCGTGGTCGGCCACCATTTGACGCAGTCCGGCCAGCTGCACGGGGTAGTCAATGGTATGGGTGATGGCGGGTTCGCCCAAGTTGGCCGGCGGAGGCAACGGGTATCGAGCCACGAACTGCTCCGCTGGCAGGTGGTCCGGATTGGGCACGCTCGCCCCGTTGAGCAGGCGTGGGTGCGCACGGCGTACGGGGTCAGCGGTGCTGGGATCGTCGGAGTAGACGCAGACGAGCGTGAGATCGCACTCGGCCAGGGCCACCGTGGTAGCGGCGTCGATGTGCATCCACAGCGCCGTCCGGTAGTTGTCGCCGTCCAGGTCAGGGGCGGCCAC
Organism: Pseudonocardiales bacterium; assembly: GCA_032230565.1. Classification (GTDB taxonomy): domain Bacteria; phylum Actinomycetota; class Actinomycetes; order Mycobacteriales; family Pseudonocardiaceae. Next base: position 460 of record JAVXWL010000036.1, read on the forward strand.
GATGGTGACCGGCTCGCCGTGCGGGCTGGTGTCTCCAATCCAAGCCCGGTATTGGCCCAGCACCCGGCCGGGATGGCGGTAGAGCTCGGCCGGGTCGGTGGTGTGTAAACCAGCCACCGCGGGCAGCCTGACCCGCAGCAGGTCAGCGGTGGCGGGGGGCAGCACAGCGAGCACCGGCTCGCTGCGGGCGAGCCGATCAGCGACCAGTGGAGCGAGGGTGGCGGCCACATTCGCGGTAGCGGGGTGGAGCAGCCCGTGATGGACCAGTCCCCGGCCGCCAGCCGAGTTGCACACTATCGCCACACCCGCCGTTCCCAGTGCATGCCGCCGCGCTGTCGTCGTTTTCAGCCCGTGACGCCGCGTAGTTGGGTTCGACTTCCCGAATCCTCGCCGCGCAAACCCCTTTTTGCTACCGGGTTGCGTTGGCAAGCATCCGGCCAAGCGCTAGATCAGCCGGCTAGCGGGTAATCTCGTCGGGCAGCACGTCGGCGGCAGCGCAGACGCAACGAGACGCCCCGGGACCTGGGGAGGTGATGGGGTGGCTCCTGAGCTGCCGGGAGTGTTGGGTTGGCTGGCTCCGATCCTCGCCTCGTACGGTTACCTGGCGGTCTTCGGCTTCCTTTTCATCGAAAGCTTCGGCGCACCGGTCCCTGGCCAGACCATGCTGATGGCCGCGGGGGTCTTCGCCGGAGCCGGGCGACTCAATGTCGTCGGCGTGGCCGTCCTGGGGTTTTTCGCCGCCGTCGCCGGTGACAACGTCGGCTACCTGATCGGGCACTTCGGCGGCCGGCGGCTGGTTCTCCGGTTCGGCCGTTATATCTTCGTGACCGAAAAGCGGCTCAACAAAGCTGAGGACTTCTTCAGACGCCATGGCGGCAAGATCGTCGGCGTCGCCCGGTTCGTCGACGGTCTGCGCCAGCTCAACGGCGTGGTGGCCGGCATCGCCGGGATGCCATGGCGGCGGTTTCTGGCCTTCAACGCGCTGGGTGCCGTGGCGTGGGTCACGGTGTGGACCTCCGTCGGCTACTTCGCCGGCGGCCACCTGACCGCCATCTACTACGGGTTGCACCGCTATCAAACCGTCCTGCTAGCCGCTGTCGGCGCCGTGATCCTCGCCGCCCTAGCCCGCTGGCTATGGCGCAGACAACACCAGCGCACCCCCCGCTGACCCCTCCACCCATCATCGCGCCCACCAGCCCTGCGCCTCCCGAACTCAACAGCAGAGCTGTTCGGCCGGCATTGGACAGCGCTGCTGTTCAGTTCAGGAGGCCTGGATTGAGCGGAGGGTTGGCGCGAGCCGGTGTTTGCCCCCCGGCGCGCTGGAGCGATCCGCCGGGTGAGGCCGGTCGAATGTCCAGGTGACCCTAAACTTCGCGCTGGCTGGTTGGTCGACTATTGGCGAAGGGCGACGTATGGCATCCACCGGCATGATCCAGCGGGTGAGCGACACCCAAGGCCGGCCAGCCTGGCTGGTATCCGGGCACGAGCGGGTGCGGCAACTGCTGGCCGACCCGCGGCTAAGCCGGTCGCACCCTAACCCGGGGCATCCGGTCCGGCTCACCCAACCGGGCCTGTTCGGCGGACCGATTCCGGATCCGGAAGGGGAGTTGGCAGATCTGAACCGGATGCGCAAGCTGCTGACGCCGCCGTTGTCGGCCCGCCGTTTAGAAAGCTTGCGGCCCCGCGTCGAGTCGATCGTCGACACTTTGCTCGATGAGCTAGACCGCGGCGGGCCCCCGGCCGACTTCCACACCGCCGTCGCCTTCCCGCTGCCGGCGCTGGTGATCTGTGAGCTGCTCGGGCTGCCCGCGCAGGACCGCGCGGACTTCTGCCGATGGCAGGTCGAAGCCAAGCAGGTCAGCAAACCCGCCGTCGCCCGCGGCGGCCTGCAGTCGCTGTGGCGCTACCTGGGCACCCTGATCGAACGCAAACGCTGGGTCCCGGGCGATGACGTCATCTCCGACCTGCTCGACGCAGCCAAGCTCGACCCGCAGCTGACCGACGATGGGATCGCTCATCTCGCCGCCGGTCTGCTTTTCGCCGGGCACGCACCCGTCGTCGCCATCATCGACCGGGGCATGTTGCTGCTGTTGACCCACCCCGAACAGCGAGCGGCGCTGCAGCGAGAGCCGGCGCTGGCCGCCCAGGCCATCGAAGAGATCTTCCGCTTCGCCAGCCCGATCGAGCGGATGCGAGCCGCTCGGCGCGGTGGGCTGGCCCGGTACGTCTCCGTCGACGTCGAGGTCGACGGTGTCACCCTGCGCGCCGGGGACACCGTGATGTTCGCCGTGCAGGAGGCCAACGAGGACGAGAGCGTTTTCCCCGACCCTAAGCGCTTCGACATCACCCGGGAGCGCATACCGCACCTGTCACTGAGCCACGGTGCACACTTCTGTCTCGGAGCCCACTTGGCGCGGTTGGAGCTGCAGTACCTGTTCGTCAGTCTTCTGCAACGCTTCCCCGCGCTGCGCCTTGCTGTTCCCCTCGACGAGATCCAACCGTTGCGTGAGGCGGTGGCCGGTGCCGTCAGTGAGCTTCCGGTTGCGTGGTAGCGAGCGCTTCATAGCTGACCAGTTCCACTGGCTCACCGTCCTCGACATCGGCCCGCACCCCGCACTGGCGCATGCCCGCCTTCTCCATCACGCGGCGACTCGCCGCATGTTCCACCATGGTTTCGGCCACCACCCGGCGGATTCCCGGCTCGCTGAGAACGTGCGCGAGCAACGACCGCAGCGCCTCCGTGGCATACCCATGTCCCCAACACGGCTCCACCACGGTGTAGCCGATATAGCCGGTGTCCGAGGCGTCGGCCACGCTGCATCCGATCTCCCCGATGATCAGGCTATCGGCCTTGCAGACCATGAAGTACGGCCCGAACCGACCCGGCCCATCGGCATTGGCTACCGACTCCATCACCTCTAGGGAAAATCGCGACGGGTATCCGGGAGCGAAGCTAAGCGCCTTCGGGACGCCGCCGTCGAGCAACATCCGCGCCACCGGCCGGAAGATCGGCGCCAACACGAGCCGGCCAGCGTCGATGTGATTCACCACCGCAGCATGGCAGTGGCGTCGAGGCGGAGTCAGGCGACGCGGATAGCATGATCGCGACCAGCGCTAGCGAAAGGAAAGACCATATGGGTATCGAGGACTGGGGTATCGAGAACCCGGACCCGGATGTGGCAGAGCAGCGTCTTGCGATCGATCCCGACGAGGACGACAACGCGGACTCCAGCCAGCCGCCGCTGGAAGCCGACCCCGCGGACTTCGCTGACCAACACCGCGCCATCCCCCTTTCCGACGACGACCGGTGATCATCGCCGACTCACCCGACAACGACGCCCGCTCGCGGTCGGGAACTAACGGCGGGCGGCAAGCGACTACGTAGCTGAGGTCGGGCGCAGGAGGTGAATGCGGTGGCGGGCGCGGAGTGGGTGCGCTGGCTCTTTGCGGCGATGTTCGCCGCGCTGACCCTCTACTACGTAGCCCGGCTGTGCACTGCTCGTCGCGAGACGCCGGCCTGGGGTGGTGCCGCGCACCGGGATGTGGATGCTTCGCGCTGCGTGATGAGCCTGGGCATGGTCGCCATGCTGGTGCCCTTAATTGATCCGCTACCCCGGCTTTACTGGCAGGTGGCCTTCGGCGTGGCCGCGGGGCACATCGCGGTCCGGCTGATCCGACGGCAACTGCGGTCAGTCCCGGTACCGGCGCGGCACCTGGGCGGTCACCACGAACTGCATCTCGTCATCGGTGGGCTGGCGATGGTGTACATGCTGGCGGTGATGCCAGCCGAGCATGCCATGGCCGATGGCATGGCGGGCATGGAGATGGCCGCAACCGACGCTGCTGGCGTTGCACTGCCGGTGCTGACCTGGTCGTTCATCGCCTATTTCCTGGTGTTCGTGGTGCGGTTGGGCGCCCGGCTGGCGATGCCCGCGAACGCTGCGGAGACCAAGATCTTGGCGTCGGCTGCTCTGGGTGGTGGAACCCGAGGCGTGGTCGTCTCGCCCCACCTGCTCGGCTCCTCAGAGCTCGTCATGGCAGTGGGGATGAGTTACATGCTCCTGACGGTGCTGTGAGCCCCTACCCCATGGAGGTGGCGACATGGTGATGGACCGTTGGCGGCTGTGGCATCGGCTGAGGCACCGACTGGTACGACGGGCTGCCGCGATCGGCGCCGTCTGTGCCGTGGCGCTGCTCACCCTCGCCGGCGTGGCGTGGGCGCACGTCACGGTGAACCCCCATACCGCACAACAAGGCGGCTATACCAAGGTCTCCTTCCGGGTCCCCAACGAGCGCGACGACGCGTCCACCACCCAACTAGAAGTAAATCTCCCCATCGACCACCCGATCGCGTCGGTGCAGACCAGGGCGGTGCCCGGCTGGACCTCGACCGTGCAGAAGACCACGCTGGCGAAACCGATCACCACCGACGACGGGCAAGTCACCGAAGCTGTCTCGAAGATCACCTGGACGGGCAGCAAGATCCCACCTGGATCATTCGAGGAATTCGACGTGTCGATGGGTCCGTTGCCGACCGACACCGATCAGCTGGTGTTCAAGGCATTGCAGACCTATGACAACGGTGAGGTGGTGCGATGGATCGATGCCGCACCCCAAGGCGCGCCGGAGCCGGAGCACCCCGCGCCGGTACTCACGCTGACCCCGGCCGACACCAATTCGGCGGCTACCACGAGCAGCGACGCAGGGTCCTCGGCGGGCATCTGGGGCGTCGCGCTCGGCATTGCGGGGATCGTCCTGGGAACCATCGGCATCGTCGTCGGACTGCGAAACCGGCGTAACGCGGCCGCTGGCTGAGCCCCGCCGGTGCCTTGTCGGCCAGCACTGCGAGTATCCGTCGTGGCGGTGCTGTGCGCGGTGTTCGGGTTACTTGCCGGCACCGGTCCGGCCTCCGCTCACGCGGTGCTGATCTCCACCGATCCCGTGGCAGGCGCCGTGGTGGCCACTGCACCTGCCACGGTGTCGCTGACGTTCAGCGAGCCGGTGGTGGTGGCGGCCGATGGGGTCCGGGTCTTCGGGCCGGATGGTGCCGAGGTGGACAACGGCCATGCCGTTTCGCTGGGCCGGTCCACCACGGTGGGAGTGGGCCTGCTTGGCGGGGATAGGCCACCGCAGGGCACGTTCGCCGTGTCCTGGCGGGTGATCTCGGCCGACTCGCATCCGGTGGCGGGTGCCTTCACCTTCTCAGTGGGGCATCCCTCGGCGAGCCGGGCAGCAGCGGCTGGGCAACCGCGGGGCAGCAGCACAGTGGGGGTGGTCTACGGCATCGTCCGGGCGGCGGCGTTCGCCTTCTATGCACTGCTGGTGGGATCGATCGCATTCGTCCTGCTGTGCTGGCCGGGCGCGATCGCCAGACACGACGTCCGCCGCGTCATGCTGGTCGGTTGGGCCGGCCTGTTGGCCACGAGCGTCGCGACGCTGCTGCTGCAGGGACCCTACGGCAACGGCCTCGGCCTTGATCGACTTTTCGATTCCGCAATCGTCTCGCAGACCTTGGGCAGCCGGTTCGGGGCCGCGTTGACCGCACGGCTGCTGTTGCTGGCCTTGACCGGCGGCTACTTAGTGCTGTTGTGCGTCTGGTTGGGTCACCTGGAGCGGCGAGGCCGAGCCTGCTTCGGTGCCCTCGGGGTGGCGCTGGCCGTCGGATTGACCTGCACCTGGGCCGCCGCGGACCACGCGGCGGTGGGCCTGCAACCAGCGGTGGCGTTCCCAGTAGACGTCGTGCATCTGCTGACCATGGGCCTGTGGCTCGGCGGCCTGGCCACCCTCGTGGTGGTCCTGCGACCGGCGGGCATCACGAACACCACTGCCCCAGCGGCACCCGAGCTCGCCGTGCACCGGTTCTCGTCGATCGCGACCGGCTCGATAGGGACCCTCATCGCCACCGGGAGCTACCAGTCGTGGCGCCAGCTCGGCAGTTGGTCAGCGTTCGGCTCCACCGACTACGGTCGGCTGCTGCTGGTGAAGCTGGGCGTTTTCGCCCTCATGCTCTTGGTCGCACTGTGGTCCCATCAGGCGGCTCGTGACCGGGTGTTCTGGAACCGAGTGCCACTCACGAGCACACTGCGCCGCAGCGTGCTCGTCGAAGCCGCGCTGGGCGCCGTCATACTCGGCGTCACCGCGCTGCTGGTCAACGCCGAACCCGGTCGCACCGCAACTGCCGCGCCGCCGGGACCGGTTCACCGCGTCATCCGCTACGACACCGGCGGGCCCAACGGCCGTGGCCAGCTCATGGTGGACATCGAACCTGCCGCCGCTGGGCCGAACACGGTCCGCGTCACCGTGGAAGACGCCGACGGGGCACCACACGACGTGGCCGAACTGCGCAGCACTCTGACCGTGCGGCAGCTCGGTCCCTTCTCGGTTGCGCTGCAGCACACCGGACCGGGCGAGTATGTCTCCCGGTCAGTACAACTGCCCTACAGCGGGACGTGGCAGCTCAGGGTGACCGTGCGCACGTCCGACATCGATGAGACGACCGTGGCTACCCCGATCGACATCAGGTGACGGGTCACTTCGCAGGCAGCGCTCGGAACGATTCGACGACCTGGTTCACCGGCGGGAGGACCACCGCTGGGTCTGAGGCTGCCGCGGTGAACACCGCGATGCCATAGTTGGTGGGATCGTTCTGGACGGTGATCGCCAGGAAACGGATCTGAGTGTTGTTGGCATTGTTCCCGATTCCGCCGTATATCAGCGCTGGCTGCGGTCCCACCTGCTTGGCTTCTGGCGGGATCACCTGCACGTCGTGGTAGTTGGCGGCCACCTGCTGGAAGAACAATGTGCCGGCCACCGGAATCGGTCCGGGACGACCGACGCCGAGCGTGATCACGGTGGCCTGATCCGGACTGGTCACCGTGGTGATGCGGCCCTGCTGGGTGGTCGACCACCCGGTGGGGGCATCGAAGCGGTACTGGCCAGCAGCATTGACCACCTCATGGGTATCGACCGCGCCACTGACGCTGCCGCGACTCACCAAGGCGATCACCCCGCAGACCACAGCCAGCAGCAGGGCCACGACACCGATCAGCAAGGGGATCGGTCGGCTTTGCAACCGGGAAACCCAGGGCAGCTTAGAGATCAAGGTATTCATGAGGGCGCCGATCGTACTGGGGACAGGGGGGTCAACATGCCAGCGGGGGCCGGCGAATTTCTCGCCGGCCCCCGCTGAAGGTGTAATCGTCACACTGCTGTGTACTCAGCCGCTGTGCTTGCCCACCCGACGACGGGTAGCCGCCATAGTCAGCGCACCCAAACCGGTGAGCAGGAAGCCACCGGCGAGCAGCCCAGCGACATCGGCACCAGTCTGAGCCAGTTCCGGGCCGTGACCCTCCTGGTTCTCACCCTTGTTCTCGCCGTTGCCGTGGTCCTCGCCCTTGTTGCCGTGGTCCTCGCCCTTGTTGTGGTGGTCGTTGCCGTTGCCGTTGTCGTTGTCGTTGGTCTCATGCGCAAGCGTCTCCGCCTGGCCAAGAACAACCAGCAGAACCCGGTTCAGCACGCTGAGGCGCAGAGCCTCCACCGCGCTGCCAGCACCCTTGGGGTTGTGGAAGATGACCGACTTACCCTGGTTGAGCAGCAGGCAGAGCAGCGCGGAGTCACCACAATCGTTCGGCAGACCCAGCGCCGAGTCCTGGTCGCCCAGGAAGGTGGAATGGCCGTTGCTGTCGATCCCAAGCAGGAACGAGTGACGCTCGGTCTCCGGCCTCTCCGACCTCGACTTGGAATCCGCATGCACGGCCTGCACACCAAGACCCTCACAGGGCGTGGTCAGCTTGTCGCGCTTGCCAAGGCAGAGGTTGAGCAGCTCGTTGGCGGAGTCGGCCTTGGTGTGGCCGTGCTCCTTGTCACGTTCGGCAATGCCGAGGCCCTCGGCAACACCCAGGGACAGGATACCGTTGCACTCGTAAGAGGCCGTGGTGTCCTTGTTGTGACCGCCCAAGCACAACGCCGCCACGCCACCGCGGGCAGCGGCGAGCGAAGAACCGGGGTCCTCGGTGGCCACAGCGTTGTGGTAGAGCAGGCTCAGGCAGAGCAGGCCACTGGTGGTGCCGCAAAGCTTGAGGGCGTCGCCGTTGTCGCCTTCTCGGTTGTGGTCCCTTGAAGACGCGCTGGAGCCGATGATCCGGCTACCACCCAGACCCAGCACCGTCGAGTCGGCGTGTGCATCCCCGTTGTCCTCGATGGTGCCGTTGTACCTGGTGAGGTCGAGCAGGTGGGCCCGGAGCAGGTCGAGCCGCGCGACAGCACCAGAGGCGTGGTCCGGTGGCTCCGGGTCATCGATCTCGTGGCTGCCCGACGTGTCATCGCGGTGCTCGATGTCGCCGCCGTGGTGATCACCGTCGTGGTGGTCACCGTTGTGGTGGTCACCGTCACGGCCATCGTGGTGGTCACCGCCGAGAAGATCAGTCGGGCCCGAGTTGTTGCCACCGAGGCTGGGGAGCATGCCGGTGGGATCAATCGGAAGGGCGCCGACACCGGGGGCGCCACCAGGAGCGCCAGGAGCGCCACCGCCGGGCTCAGTGATTTGTGGCGTACTAGGGACATTAGGACTGGGCACCGCGGGATCTGCGGTCGTGCCGACGATTTTCTGCACGGAGTGGACCACCTGCGCAGAGGCAGCACCCGGCAGCAAAACCATCGCGGCTGCCGTGCCGGCGGCCATGAGAGCCAGGCGGCGGTGCCTCCTGGGTGTGCGTGACGTCATGTTCCGGTGTTCCTCCTCGTTCGAGATCTCTCCGCGAGAGGGCGGTACGGCCTTCCCCTCGGCGGCCGCGGATCCCTCGTACCTGCAATAGACGCTCCGACTCCACCGTGTGGTGGCCGATCTCCGGGCATCCAGGTACCGGCTCAACGAGGTGGGAGTCGACGCAGATACGACCAGCACCCCGACTACTCCCCGAACGGTGGCCGCCTCGCCGCCAAAACCACTGGAAGGCACACGCTGCGTGATATCGACTGGACACGGCGGGAGCCCACGCTTCAGATAGGACGAATGGGGCCGACAACAGTTGCTGTGAGTGATTATTAAGGTCGCGGAGCAGTAACCAGCGGTTCGGGGAGCACTGATCGTGGCCCGCGCACAGCGCACCGACTCAGACATGATTGACTGCGCTGCGCCATGTCAGCATCGCGCCGTCACAGGCCGGTCATCGTTGCCGTTGCGGCTGGGCTGCTCTCCTTCGCGGCCGTCGCCTGTAGCGATCGGCCCGTCACCCCACCGTCAATCGATCATGCCGGAACCGCGGTCCCGGCGTCCCGCCCGGCGGTCCAGCCGGTGCCGGCACCGCAGCCGATGGCCGAAGGGCCGTGCCGCTATCTGCCCGCGGCGGCGGTACAGGCGGCCAACGGCGAACGTGTCGTCGCGGTACGGATCTCCGACACCGGTCCAGACCGGCCGGAGCCGGCCTGTTTCTTCTACGCAGCCAACGGCACGGTGCAGCTCCGGAGCTGGATCATCGTGGCCACGCCGCAGGTGGCGCGAGCAACCGTCGACGCTGCCGCCCCGGTCGCGAGCTCCGATCTCGCCGAGCTTCCCGGTGGCTGGTCGGGCGGCTCACAGCCGACCGCCAATGGCGCGGTGTTCGCGGTCAGCCGGCAGGGCACCGCCGTGGTGGTCACGACCAACCAGCAGCAGACGATTGGTGCTCGTCGGATCGCCGAGCAGGTGATCGCCGCCCTGGGTCGCTAAGCCACTGGGGTCGCTAGGGGTCCGCTCAGTCGTTACCGGCCGAAGGACGTTGCGCGCGGACGACGCCGTTGCCGGTCGGCGACTGCCCGGTAGCGACCTGGTCGCGGTACCGCCCGGACCCCCGCTCGACCTGCCGGACCGTCAACGACTCGGGATTGGGCCGTGGCTGCCGGCGGTTGCGCAGCAGGACGCCGGCGACTCCTGCGATCCCGAGCAACAGCGGAACCACCCACCGCCAGCGGCGGATGGAGCCCTGCGTCTTCGCCTCGTTCACGTCCTTAACCCCTCATGACTTACGCCGTCGCTGCCTGACTGCTCGGTATCGATCTGAACTAGGTATGCCCATCCTGCCGCGTCCGCAACCGAACGACCGTTGCCCAACAGGGCGGTCTGGCAGGATGGTCCAGTGACTGAACGCACGACAGATGAGACGCAGGTCGTCCTGCACACCAGTGAGGGTGACATCCGCATCACCCTCTTCCCGAACCATGCCCCGAAGACCGTGGCGAACTTCGTGGGACTCGCCGAGGGCAGCAAGGACTATTCCCAGAACAACGCCAAGGGGCAGCGGTCTGGGCCGTTCTACGATGGCTCAGTGTTCCACCGGGTGATCAAGGGCTTCATGATCCAAGGTGGGGACCCCACCGGTACCGGGCGGGGCGGACCCGGCTATCGCTTCGGCGACGAGCCGCATCCGGATCTGCAGTTCAACCGGCCCTACCTGCTGGCGATGGCCAACGCAGGTCCGAATACCAACGGCTCGCAGTTCTTCATCACCGTCAGCACCCCCTCACACCTCAATCGCAAGCACACCATCTTCGGCGAGGTAGCCGACCAGGAATCCCGCAGCGTGGTAGACAAGATCGCGACCACGCCGACGCGTGGGGACCGTCCCACCAAGAACATCGTGATCGAACGGGTGACAGTCGAGCCGGCCGGAGCATGACAGCGATGGCCGGTCCAGTGTGTGCCCGGCACCCGGGCCGCGAGACCGCGGTGCGGTGCACCCGCTGCGACCGGCCGGCTTGCCCGGCCTGCCTGCGCGAAGCCTCGGTCGGCTACCAGTGCGTGGACTGTGTCGCCGCGGACGCCCGGTCGCGACCGCGCTCGAGCACCGTTGCGTGGCCGGCGCAGGCCGGTTCCTCAGTGGTAACTCCGATCCTCATCGCGATCAACGTCGCGGTCTTCGTATTCACCGTGGTGCAAGCCGGCAGCGTGTCCAACAACTCTGAAGCGCCGCTGTTCGGGCAGTGGGCGCTGCAGCCCGCGGCGGTCGCGCAGGGTGCCTGGTGGCAGCTGGTCACCTCAGGCTTCCTCCATATCGGGCCGCTGCATCTGGCCTTCAACATGATCGCGCTATGGGTGATCGGGCGGGATCTTGAGCGGGTGCTGGGCCGGGTTCGCTTCTTGGTGGTGTACCTGGTTTCGCTGCTCGGCGGGTCGCTAGTGGTCTACCTGTTCGCCAACCCGATGAGCGACACCGCGGGCGCGTCGGGTGCGGTATTCGGCCTGATGGGCGGCCTCGCTGTGGTACTCATGCGGCTACGGCTGTCCCCGCGCCCGGCCCTGACCATCATCGTGCTCAATGTGGCCATCAGCTTCGTGGTGCCGAACATCTCCATCTTCGGCCACCTCGGCGGCCTGGCATTCGGCACCGCCCTCACAGCCGCAATGCTCTACGGCCCCCAGCGCCGCCGCTAGCCTCGCCTGTCGTGAACTCGACAGATCCTTCGCGGAGTTATGCACAGGAGTTGTCCACAGTGTGGATGAATTGCACTGGTGTAGTTCTGCAGGTCAACGCCAGCGCATGGTCATCAGCAGGCCGGTGACCATCAACGTGAAGCCGATCAGGAAGTTCCAGTTTCCGAGGCTGTTGAGCAGCGGGATCTTGTCGATGGCCAGATAGTTCACCACCAGCCACAGCAAGCCAAGCACCATCAATCCCAGCATCACGGCGACATAGAACGGATGCGAGGGGCCCGCGACGGGGACCTTCGTCGCGCCGAGCGCTTCGGCCGGCGGGGTGTAGACCGACTTCTTGCGGACCTTCGACTTCGGCATGGTCATTCCTCGTTCGACGTCGGCTCGTTCGACCTGCGGGGGTGTGTGGCGGCCGCACCATCCATTGCGGGGCGCTCGGCGCACACGTTACGGCACCCACTACCGTCTCCGTGCTGGCGTCGGTGCTGGGTTCAGGGCTGACGTCGGTACCGGCTTCGCCGGCGAGCGAGGACGATGCCGCTGTCCTGCGAGGAGGTTTTCGTGAGCCACGTGCTGTCCCCGGTCGGGGATTCGCCGCCAGTACGCCGACGCGGAGATCCCGTGCGGACGACCATCCGCGGGCTCGGTGAGCTGCTCGTGACAGCAGGCCTAGTGGTGCTGCTGTTTGTCTTCTACGAGGCCTACGTCACCGACTGGACCTCAGCTCAAAAGCAGCGCCAGGCCACCGCCAAGCTGGATGACACCTGGAGCAACGGTCGCGGTGTGGTCGACCGGCCGGTTAAGGGCGCGGGTATCGCCAAGATGTACGTCCCCGCGTTCGGCCCCGACTTCATGTTCACCGTGCTCGAGGGCACTGACCAAGATGTCCTCGCGGTTGGACCGGGGCACTATCAGGGCACTGCGTTGCCCGGCCAGGTAGGCAATTTCGGGGTCGCTGGGCACCGGGTTGGCAAAGGCTCCCCGTTCAACTCCCTGGACGTGCTGTCTTCCTGCGACGCCATCGTGATCGAGACGGCAGACCACTGGTACGTCTACCGGGTGCTGCCACTGCAGGGCGAGTCCGACGGGTGGGCTGCCGGAAAGGGAGCGCAACCACAGTGCCGAGGCGTGGCACCGCTGCCTGGTCGCTACGCGAACGTGGTGGGCGAGACGATCGTGTTGCCCAACCAGGTCGACGTGATCGCTCCGATTCCTGGCCAGCCAGGTCGTGCTGCGGTTAACCGGCTGATCACGCTGACCACATGCAACCCGCAGTTCTCCGCTCGGGAGCGACTCATCGTGCACGGACTGATGGTCGCTTCGTATCGCAAGGCCGATGGTCAACGCCCGGTCGAGCTGACCGCCGGCGCCTGAGGAGGCTCATGTACAGCTGGATTTGGCGGCACCTGCCGGGCTCGCGCGCGGTAAAGCTGTTGGAAGCCTTGTTGCTCGTCGCAGCGGTGGTGGCGGTGTTGATGCTGGTGGCATTCCCGTGGGTGGAGCCTCGGCTGCCGTTCAACGAGGTCACGGCAGGATAGCCGGCCGCTCGCGCGGCGCCCGCTCACGAGCATGCCAGGCAGCTACGCTGCCTGGCATGCAGGTTCTTGTGATCGACAACTATGACAGCTTCGTATACAACCTTGTGCAGTACCTGGCGCAGCTGGGATGCCAGTGCGTGGTGCGGCGCAACGACGCGGTCGAGCCAGGAGATGTCGCCGCCGCGGACGCCGTGCTGATCAGCCCCGGCCCAGGTACGCCGGACCGAGCCGGCGCGAGCATGGAAATAATCCGGAACTGTGCCGCGCAGCGCCGCCCACTACTCGGCGTCTGCCTCGGGCACCAGGCGATCGGGGCCGTCTGGGGCGCCACCGTCGCGCGAGCTCCAGAGCTGCTGCACGGGAAGACATCGCTGGTATACCACAACGGTGTTGCAGTGCTCGCCGGGTTGCCGCAGCCGTTCACCGCTACCCGGTATCACTCGCTGACCGTGCTCCCCGAGACCATCCCGGAGGAGCTTGAGGTCACCGGCCGCACCGAGTCGGGCATCGTGATGGCGCTGCGCCATCGGGAGCTTCCGGTGCACGGTGTGCAGTTTCACCCGGAGTCGGTGCTCACCGACTCCGGGCACCGCTTGCTGGCGAACTGGCTGCGTCTCGCGGGAGCCGAGGTGGACGAGGCACGGGTGGTCGAGCTCGAAAATCAGATGCGCAAGCTGGCCTCAGCCGCGGCGGTGCGCTGATCCGGTCAGCCACCCGGGCTGGGGAATCCTGTGGTGCCGCCGAAGATCCCTCCGGTGGTGGTCGTGCTGGTGGCCGCGTTGCTCTGGCCAACGGTGATCGTGATCGTCTGATCGCGGGCGAAGCCGGTACCCACAGGAACGTCCTGGGCGACGATGAACCCCACCTGAGCCGCATCCTCGACCGGGGTGAAGACCTGTTTTAGAGTCCCGGTCCAACCCAACTTCCGCAACGCGTTCTGCGCCTGTGTCGGGGTCTGACCGCGCAGATCCGGCATCTGGATCTGGTTACCGCGGGACACCGTGAGGGTGACCGTAGCGCCCGCCTTGACGGTGTTACCTCCGCCTGGGTTCTGCCTCAGGACCTGGCCCTTGGGCGCCGTGGAGTCGACGTCCTGGACCGCCGCGGTGAGGTGCGCGACCACGATATTGCGCTGAGCCTGGTCGATGTTGGTGCCAACGACGTCGGGCACACCCACGGTCTCCGGCGCCACCCCGACTGTGATGGCCACAGCTTTACCCTTGGCCAGCCGGCCACCGGCGGCCGGATCCTGGACGAGTACCCGGCCGATATCCTTGTCGTCCTCGGCGACTTGGGTGCCTTGGTCGGGTGAGAGCACCAGACCTACCTGTTGCAGGGACGCCTGGGCTTGGACGCGGTCCAGACCGAGCAGGTTAGGCACCTCTACTTCTGCCGGCCCGGCGCCGACGTCCAGCCGCACCGTTGTTCCCCGTACCGCCTGGCCGACCGGGCTCATCGCCACCACCCGATCGAGGTCCTGCGGGGTTGACTCGACTGGGTGACGCTCGGTCTGGAAGCCGGCTGCGTTGAGCGACTGCTCGGCAGACGGCACCGGCTGGCCGACCACGTTGGGTAGTGCAACAGGTTTCGGTCCGCCGCCGAAGACATCGGTGAACAGCAGCAGGAGCAGCCCGACGATCGCGATGATGACAACCGTGGTGAGGATCCCCAGACCCCGTCCGGACCGCCGCTCCTCGACCGGCGCTGCGTTGGGGTCCGCGTGGCGGCGACTGACCCTAGTTGGCCGCATCTGCCGGATGGCGACGGTGGGACCCGAGTCGAGCATCAGGTCACGGTCCGCGTCGGTCATGATCACCGGCGCCAGCTGGCGCTGGCCGGACAAGACCCGAACCAGGTCCGTACGCATCTCCGCAGCGGACTGGTAACGGTTGGCCGGATTCTTGCTCATCGCCTTGAGCACCACCGCGTCCAGCGCCGCGGACACGTCGGGATTCTGCCGCGACGGTGGGATGGGGTCTTCACGGACGTGCTGGTAGGCCACCGCGACCGGGGAGTCACCGGTGAACGGCGGCTCCCCGGTGATTAGCTCGTAGAGCACGCAACCGGCGGCGTAGACATCCGACCGGGCGTCTACCAGTTCCCCACGTGCCTGTTCGGGGGACAGATACTGCGCGGTGCCGACCACTGCTGCGGTCTGGGTCACACCCTGTCCGTCGGCCAGCGCCCTGGCGATACCGAAGTCCATCACCTTTACCGCACCGGCATTGTTGATCATCACGTTGGCCGGTTTGACGTCGCGGTGAATGATGCCGTTGCGGTGGCTGAAGTCCAGCGCGGCGCAGATGTCCGCCATCGTCTCCATCGCGCGCTGCTCGTCCATCGGACCCTCGGTCTTGACGATGTCGCGCAGCGTCCGGCCCTCGACGTACTCCATCACGATGTAGGGCAACGGACCGTAGTCAGAAACCGTCTCACCGGTGTCGTACACCGCGACGATGGCGGGATGGTTCAACGCGGCGGCGTTCTGCGCCTCCCGCCGGAAGCGGTGCTGGAACTGCGGATCCCGCGCGAGGTCGGCGCGCAGCACCTTGACCGCGACGTCGCGGTCGAGCCGCACGTCGCGTCCGAGGTGCACCTCGGACATGCCCCCATAGCCGAGCGTCTCGCCCAGCTCGTAGCGGTCCGACAGTAGTCGGGGAATGGTCATTCCGGCGCCGTTCGGGTCCTTGTTCGTGATCCGTGCCGTGGTGGGGCCCGGCCCGGAGTCCATCATGCCCCCCCTCCGGCTGTCACCCGATGGGGACCGACCGCTCACTGTCCCTCCCGGCAAGTCAGTTCCAGAGTTGATCGCAACGGGACGTAACCGGACAGCGGGTCCACTCCGATCACCCGGCACTGCGACCGCAGGTCCGGGTCGATCTGATCGCCATTGTCGTCGACCACTCTCGGTATCAGCCCATGCACTTTCGCGGTCACGACGGCATCGCTGCCCCGGTAACCCAGGTAATCGGTCGGAATGATGAGCACCTCCGGGGCGACGTCGCCCGGGTTGGCCGACTCCGGGGAGGGTCGCATCTTGGTGGGTTCGGGCTGGACTGGCTGCTGCGTGACAGACGGCGTTGTCTCCACCGGCCCGGGGACCAGCGACGGTGTTACCGGCGCAACAGGGACCGTGGTCATGCCTGTCCCGGTGGCCACCCCGGTGGGCGCGGCTGTTAATAGCACCTCGCGGACCAGGTAGCCGCCCAGCACCAGCGCGAGCACACCGAGCAGCGCAGCCGTGATTCGCCCCGCGCCGCGCCGTTCAGCGAAGGGCGGGCTCAACGGCGGCAGGGAGGGCAACAGCGCGGTTGGTGGCGGCACGGTGGCGCGCCGTGCGGCAGTGGCGGTGCTGCTGGCCACGCCGGTAGGTACCGGCACCCGGTGCCCGGCCTGAATGGCGGCAACGGCGGCCGCGAACTCACCGCCGGTGCGGTAGCGCTGGCGCGGGTCCTTCGCCAGCGCCGTCTCGATCAGCTCACAGACTGCTGGTGGCACATCCGGCGGCAACGGAGGTGGCTGGTCGCGGATGTGCATCATCGCGATCGTCACGGCGTTGTCTGCCGAGAACGGGCGCCCACCGGCCAGGCATTCGTAACCCACCACGCCCAACGAGTAGACGTCTCCGGCCGGACCGGCCTCGTCGCCGGCCGCCTGTTCCGGTGCGATGTAGTGCGCGGTGCCCATCACCATCCCGGTGCGGGTCACCGGAGCTGCGTCGACGGCTCTGGCGATGCCGAAGTCGGTGAGCTTGACTGTGCCGCCGGGGGTGATCATGATGTTTGCGGGCTTGATATCTCGATGCACCAGACCGCGCTCGTGGGCGGCCTGCAGCGCGGCGCCGGCTTGGCCCAAGATGTCCAACGTCCGGTTGGCGCTCAGCCGCGGATGCCGGATCAGGATGGTGTCCAGCGGATCCCCCGGGACCAGCTCCATGACCAGGTACGCGACCACTGGATCGCTCGCTGCTTCACCGTAGTCGTGCACCGCGGCGATCCCCGGATGGTTCAGCGACGCGGTCATCCGCGCCTCGGTGTGGAACCGCTGCCGGAACTCCGCGTCGCCAGACAGCTCCGGCCTGAGCACCTTGACGGCGACCTCCCGGTCCAGCCGCATGTCGGCGGCCCGCCACACCTCACCCATCCCACCGATGGCGATGCGCCGCCCCAACTGGTAGCGCCCCGCCAACACCTGCCCGCTGCTCAGCATTCAGCGGGCTCCTTGCAGGGCGGCACCGATGACGGCTCGGCCGATGGGGGCGGCTAGGGAGCCGCCGGTGGCCTCCAGATTGCGGTCTCCACCGTTTTCCACCAGCACTGCGATCGCGACCTGCGGGTTGTTGGCGGGCGCGAAGGCCACATACCAACCGTGCGGAGGGGTGTTTTTGGGGTCAGCGCCATGCTCGGCGGTGCCGGTCTTCGCAGCGATACTGACACCGTTGATCTTACCGTCGTTGCGGTAGCTGTTTTCAGCGGCGACCATCAGGTCCCGGATCTGGTCGGCGGTGAAGCGAGACATCGCCACGCCCACCTGCTCCGGTGCGGTCTGGTCCAGCACTGACAGGTCCGGGGCCAGGATGTTGCGCACCAATCGCGGTTTCATCCGCACCCCGCCGTTGGCGATCGTTGCGGCGATCATCGCGTTCTGCAAGGGACTCAGCGCCACATCGCGCTGCCCGATGCCGGACTGTTCCAACGCGGCGACGTCGGGAATGGCGCCTAGCGTCGACGGTGTCACCGGAATCGGGATGGCGAGATCCTGCTGGCCGATCCCGAGCAGTTGGGCCTGCTTGCGCAGGTCAGCTTCACCGACCGTGGCCGCGAGCTGCGCGAAGGCGGCGTTGCAGGAACGCACCAGTGCCGTCTTGAGCGTGACGGTGGCGCCCGGTCCACACGGTTGGTCAGCGAAGTTGTGCAGCAATGTCGTGGTGTTTTCCAGCTGCAACGCCGCCGCCGCCGTCAGTGGGGACTGCGGGGTGGCCTTACCCACTTCCAGCGCGGCGGCGGTGACCACCAGCTTGAAAGTCGACCCCGGCGGATAAATCGCCGCGACCGCCCGGTTGGTCAAGGGGGCCCCGCGCTTGGCCGAGGTGTCGGCGTTCCAAGCGGACTCCTGCTGCGCGCCGTCGTGCGAGGACAGCTGGTTCGGGTCGTAGGACGGGGTGGACGCCATCGCCAGGATCTCCCCGGTGCTGGGCTTGATCGCCACCACCGCACCGGTGTAGCCCCGGCGGGTCAACTGGTCGTAAGCCACCCGCTGGACGGCCGGGTTGATGGTGAGCTCGACGCTGCCGCCGCTGGGCTCGCGCCCGGTGACCAAGTCTGACAACCGCCGCACGAACAGCCGGCCGTCGGAACCGTTGAGCACGGAGTCCATCGCGTTTTCCACGCCGCCCGCGCCGTAGCGCAGCGAGTAGTAGCCGGTGACCGGGGCGTACATCGGGCCGTCGAGATATCTGCGCAGGAAGCGCAGCTGCCCGCTGGTCTCTACCGAGCTGGCCACCGGCAACCCGCCGGCGATGATCTCGCCGCGCTGGCGGCTGTACTCATCGAGCAGCACCCGCCGGTTGCGCGGGTCGGTGCGGTAGGTGTCGGCGTTGACCACCTGGATGTAGGTGGCATTGGCGAGCAGCAGCACGATCATCCCCATGACGGCTAGCGCGACCCGACGAAGCGGAGTGTTCACGGGCGCTGCACCATCTCGGTGCGCGCCTCGGCCAGCGGCGCCACCGGTTTGCGCGGTGCCGCCGACGCCGCCGGAGAGCGCGCCGCATGGGAGATCCGCAGCAGCAGCGCCACCAGGATGTAGTTGGCCAGTAGCGACGAGCCGCCGTAGGCCAGGAACGGCGCGGTGAGCCCGGTCAGCGGGATCAGCTTGGTCACCCCGCCGACCACGATGAACACTTCCAGACCGATCGCGAAGGCCAGCCCCGCGGCGAGCAGCTTGCCGAAGGTATCCCGGACGGTCAGCGCGGTGCGCATGCCGCGCATGACCACCAGCAGGTAGGTGAGCAACACCGCGGCCAACCCAACAAAACCCAGCTCCTCGCCGATCGCGGCGGTGATGAAGTCGGTGTGCGCTTCGGGCACCAGGTCGGGGCGGCCGGCACCCAGCCCGGTGCCGAACACTCCGCCAGTGCCCAACCCGAACAACGACTGTGCCATCTGGTAACCGGCTCCGTCATAGTCGGAGAAGGGGTTGATCCAGGCGGTCACCCGGCGTTGTACATGCCGAAAGAGCATGTCCGAAACCATCGCGCCACCGAGGAAGAAGACCAGCCCGATCACCAGCCACGCGACCCGTTCAGTGGCGACGTAGATGAGCACCAGCACGACGCCGAAGAACAGCAGCGACGTGCCCAGATCCTTCTCGATCACCAGTACGCCCAGCGAGATCCCCCAAGCCGCCAGCAGCGGGGCGAGGTCTCTGGCTCTGGGCAGCTCCATGCCCAGCACTTTGCGGCCCGCCGTGGTGAAAAGGTCGCGTTTGGTCACCAGGAACGCGGCGACGAAGATCATGATCAGGATCTTGGCGAATTCACCCGGTTGGATCGTCAACCCGCCGACCCGCAGCCAGATCTTCGAGCCGTTGACCTCGGAGATAGCGCCAGGCAGCAGGCCTGGCAGGGCCAGCGCCGCCAGCCCGACCAGCCCGCAGGTATAGCCATAACGGGCCAGCATGCGATGGTCGCGGACCAGCACCAGCACCGCCACGAACATACCGAGCCCCAGTGTGGTCCAGGCAATCTGATGCGGGAGGTTGCCGGTCGGAACCGGGTCACCGACCGAGGCGGCCGCTGCCTCGCCAGCCAGGTCGAGCCGGTGGATCATCACCAGTCCCAACCCGTTGAGCAACGCCACGCAGGGCAGGATCAGCGGGTCGGCATACGGCGCGAACCGCCGCACCGCGATATGGGCGGCGCCGAACAAGGCCAGGTAAGCGGCTCCGTCGTAGAGCACTGACCGGGTTACCCCCTGGGGTTGGTTGAGTTCCACCAGCACCAGCGCCGTGGTCACCACGATCGCGGCGAAGGCGAGCATCACCAGCTCGACACCACGCTTGGTGGCCGGAGCGGACCCGGGCTGTGCGCCCGCGTCCGCAGTGGGAGCCGCCGTGACCATCAGCTCACCGTCCGGCAGTCCACTCCGGGTTCCGAGGGCTTATCCGGCAGTGGCGTACCGGTCGTCGTGGGCACGCCAGTGGTGTCCGTGGCGTCTGCGCCGGCGGGAGCTTCGGTGACTGGGGACGGCAACGGCGACGCCTCGACGGGAACGTTTCCGGTGCCGCCCCGGGGGCACAGCGGCAGCAGATCATTGGTGCGCAGCCGGCCGATGATCTCGCGAGCGCCTTCCATCCCGCTGTTGCTGATCATTCCTCGGCGCACGTTGCTCCGGGCGTACGGTTGCAAGTCGCGCAAGAACACCGCCTCACAGCCGTGCGCACCGTCGCGGCAGCTCCCTTCAGCCCAGGTGTGCAGCGGCAGACCGAGGAACTCGCCGCGGACACCGTGGAAGACGGCTACCTCGCCGGTGCTGGCGGCGCCTACGTAGTACTGGCTCAATACCAAGATCGAACTGATGGCGGCGACAGTGCCGACTAACACGGCGACAACAGCCAGACCGATCAGCGCGCGCCGTTGCTTCCGACGGCGCAGCTGCGGGTCAGGGGGCGCGGGCTCGATCCGGGTGGGCTCCGCTGGGCGTGGCAGCGTGGCCGTCGCAGCCCGGGAAGCCGCCGAGTCAGGCTGCGGTTGCTCGATTCCGTCACCCGCAGCCCCACCGATGATCGGCTCGTCATCACCGTATTCGACGTCCACCACGTCGGCCACAATGCAGGTGATGTTGTCTGGGCCGCCGCCCCGCAAGGCCAGCTCGATCAGCCGGTCAGCGCAGGCCTGGGGTTCAGGGATGGTCAGTCCCTCGGCCAGCGTTTCGGCGCTGACCACACCAGAAAGGCCATCGGAGCACAACAGGTAGCGGTCTCCGGCGAAGGCCTCCCGGACCGTGAACGTGGGCTCGACGTCGTGCCCGGTGAGCGCCTTAAGCAGCAGGGAGCGCTGCGGATGGTGGCTCGCCTCGTGCTCAGAGATGCGTCCTTCGTCGATCAACGACTGGACGAAGGTGTCGTCGTGAGTGATCTGGCTGAACACGCCGTCGCGTAACAGGTAGGCGCGCGAGTCGCCGACATGCACCAAGCCGATCTTGCTCCCGCCGAAAAGCACCGCGGTCAACGTGGTGCCCATACCTTCGCGTTCGGGTTCCTCGCGGACCAGCTCGCTGATCGCGGCGTTACCAGCGAGGGTGGCCTCGTGCAACTGGTCCAGCAGGTCGTTGCCGGGCTCGTCGTCGTCCAGCGGAACGAAGGCCGCGATCATCACCTTGGCTGCCATGTCGCCCGCCGCGTGACCGCCCATCCCGTCAGCGAGCGCCAGTAAGCGCGGGCCCGCGTACACCGCGTCCTGGTTGTTCTGCCGAACCAGGCCGCGGTCGCTTCGTGCTGCGTAGCGCAGAACCAGAGTCATGAGCGCAGCTCGATCACCGTCTTGCCGATGCGGATCGGGACTCCAAGAGGAACCCGGGTAGGTCCGGTGACTTTAGCTCGGTCCAGGTAGGTGCCATTGGTGGAGCCCAGATCCTCGAGAAACCAGTCTCCGCCCTGCAAACCAAGGCGGGCATGCCGGGTGGACGCGTAGTCGTCATCGAGCACCAGTGTGGAGTCATCGGCCCGGCCGATCAGAATGGGCCTGCCATCCAGCGAGATACGGGTGCCCGCGAGGCCGCCCGCAGTCACCACCAGTTGGCGTGGCGTCCGGTTGCGCTCCGCGATGCGCGCACCGCGGCGGGACATCGGCAGGCCGGGGCGCAGCCCGGAGGCGACGAACAGGTCGGAGCGCACGACGCGTAACGCGGCCACCACGAACAGCCAGAGCAGCAACAGGAAGCCCGCTCTGGTCAGCTGTAGTACCAACTCCGGCACGCTGTGGTTATCCCTGGGTACGAAAGACGAGCCGGGACTGCCCGACCCGTACCACGTCGCCGTCGACGAGTTGCCAGGACTGGACCGGGGTGCCGTTGACCGTCGTGCCGTTGGTCGATCCGAGGTCGGCGAGCATCGCGTTCTGACCGTCCCAAGTGATCTCCACGTGGCGCCGGGACACACCGGTGTCGGGCAGCCGGAACTGGGCGTCCTGGCCACGACCCACCACGGTCGTGCCCTCGGGCAGCTGGTAATAGCGATTCGATCCGTCATCGAGGGTGAGCGATGCCGAAAGCCGGGGGTAACTCACCTGGTTCGCCGGGGCATAGCCGCCATCAGGCTGACCGCCGTCGTACTGACCGTAGCTCTCGTCGTAGCTCTGGTAGCCCGGCTGATAGCCGTCCTGGACATACCGGGAATCCGAGAAGTCATAGCCAGCCGGTTGTCCGTAATCCGGGGCTGGTTGCTGGGTCATGGCTCGGTCTCCTGCGCTACGAGATTGCGGTGTGTCTGGATCGACGGACGAGCTGGTGCGAAACTGTCCCGTGTGCAGCGTCTCAGACCGCTCTAGGCTTACCACAAGGCCTCCGTAGACATCCCACGCCTGCTCTGCGAGATGGCTCTGGATGCACCCCGTGAGCATCCGGATCACCCGCTGCTCGTCGCCCGCGAGCCGGTCGTGATCGGCCGCTCCGAGCGTCACGGTGTAACGGTTGGGCGCGAGCACCCGCCCGCCCGCGAGCGGGCGTGCGTTGTCGTCAGCTTCGCGCTGGAGCGCCTGCGCCACCTCCTGCGGCACCACGCTACCGCCGAAAACCCTCGCGAAGGCGTCCCCGACCATACCCTGCAACCGACGCTCGAACCGCTGCGCCTTGCCCACGGCGACCTCCGTTCCCAGGTTCGCGCCGGCCCTACGGCGGGCTGCCCCGATGGTATCGGGGACGACTAACTGGTGGAGTCCGCTGCGTCGGAGTTCGATGAGCGCACGTGCTACGCTGCCCCGCGGTTACTCGGGCGAGTGGCGGAATGGCAGACGCGCACGGTTCAGGTCCGTGTGTCCGTAAGGACGTGGGGGTTCAACTCCCCCCTCGCCCACTTCTCACGTTGGCTGGTTTAGCCCAACCCGCCGGGCCGGGTAGATACGTTGAGGATGTGCCAGGGAACACCGCGCTGACTTGCGGTGCGGATTCGTCCTTCGCCGTCATGTCACCGGCTCTGGTCTCCTCACCGGCTCGAGTCTCCGCGTGGGCCCCCAGCCTAGCGGCGGTGAGCTGATCGATCACCCGGCGGCGGCCAACAGCAGGATGCGGAGCGCCTGATTCTCGTGGTGAGATCACGCGCTCCGCAACGCTGACGCTCTAATGCTGAGCCGAACGGTCAATTAACCAGATAGGGGATTCTTAACGGGGGCGTTGGAAAGGACCTTGGCGACTACGTTCCAGAAACCGCCCTGACCCGCGGGAGACGAACCAGCGCCACTACCGCCTGCAGCTCCTCCACCGCCTGCATCTCCTCCATTGCCTCCCGTGCCGTCCCCGGCGGTCGTGCTCCCGTCGGCCCTAAGCATGGACATGAGCGTACGCGCGGGCAGCAGCTCTATGCGCTGCCTGTCGATTTCAGTAAAGCTCAGTGCGTCAGACATGCAACCCCCTCAAGTGGCCAGCAGGCCGGACAGTAGCCCCAGTGGGCCGGACAGTGACCCAGTCAGCTGGGTAGAACACCTCATTGACAACATTGCCGACGTGGCATACACACCATGACGAAGAGAAGGTCGCCCGACAACCGTGTTAGTTACCTAAATACTGCATATTCCGTCACC
>JAVXWL010000044.1:0-8768 GCA_032230565.1 Pseudonocardiales bacterium
CTACCTGTCCGCCGTACGGCTAAGCGAAATCACGGCGCGCCGGAGGCCGCCGTCAACTGCGGCTTTCGACCCACCTGGCGGTCGGTGGGTCGGGAGGCCCCCGAAACCGTCTAAGGTGGCCCGGTCCGCGACGGTGCGCAGCCGGATGATCGCGGAAAGGTGATCAAGGAGGTCGAGGGTGTCCCCTGACTCGTTCGTCCACCTTCACACACACACCGAGTTCTCGATGCTCGACGGTGCGGCCCGGCTGGATGACCTGTTCGCCGAGTGCGTCCGGATGGGCATGCCGGCCTTGGCGATGACCGACCACGGCAATGTCTTCGGCGCCTATGAGTTCTGGAAGAAGGCTAACGCTCACGGAGTCAAGCCGATCATTGGTATGGAGGGCTACCTGTCGCCTGGCTCCCGGCATGAGCGCAAGCGGGTAGTTCTGGCCGCCGGCAGCAACGACGTCGACAACCCGGGTGAGATGTACACCCACATGACGTTGCTCGCGGAGAACACCGAGGGCATGCATAACCTGTTCCGACTCTCCAGCCTGGCCAGCTTGGAGGGCTACTACTACAAGCCGCGGATGGACCGTGAGCTGCTGGCGGCCTACGGCAAGGGGATTATCGCCACCACCGGCTGCCCGTCAGGCGAGGTGCAGCGGTTGTTGCAGCAGGACAAGTTCGGTGCTGCCTGCCAGGCCGCCGCTGACTATCGCGACATCTTCGGCCGGGACAATTTCTTCTGCGAGCTGATGGATCACGGCATCGAAATCGAGCGCCGGGTTCGTGACGATCTCGTGCGGCTCAAGAAGACCCTTGAGCTGCCCGGACTTGCCACTAATGATCTGCACTACACCTTTCCCGAGGATGCCAAGCCGCACGAGGTGCTGCTGTGCGTGCAGACCGGCAAGACCATGTCAGATCCCAACCGGTTCAAGTTCGATGCCCAGGACTTCTACCTCAAGTCCCCGGCGCAGATGCGCGAGCAGTGGGACGGTGAGTTTCCAGAGGCGTGCGACAACACCCTGCGGGTCGCCGAACGGGTGCATGTGGAGTTCACCGAGGGCCGCGACCTGATGCCCCGGTTCCCGGTGCCAGCAGGCGAGAGCGAGGCCAGCTGGCTGGTCAAAGAAGTCGAGCGGGGCCTGCAGCAGCGCTTCCCGGGCGGTCTGCCGGACACCCACCGCCGTCAGGCCGACTACGAGGTCGGCGTGATCTGCCAGATGGGCTTCCCCGGCTACTTCCTGGTCACTGCAGATCTGGTGCGCCACGCCAAGGCCAACGGGATCCGCGTCGGACCTGGTCGGGGCTCGGCGGCGGGCTGCCTGGTGGCCTACGCGATGGGCATCACTGATCTTGATCCCATCCGGCACAAGCTCATTTTTGAGCGGTTCCTTAACCCCGAGCGTATCTCGATGCCCGATATCGACATGGACTTCGACGAGCGTCGGCGCGGTGACATGATCCGCTATGTCACGGAGAAGTACGGCGAGGACCGCATCGCACAGATCATCACCTACTCGACGATCAAAGCGAAGGCTGCGATCAAGGACTCCGCGCGGGTGCTTTACGGCCAGCCCGGCTACTCGGTGGCCGACCGGATCACCAAAGCGATGCCAGCCCCGGTGATGGGCAAAGATATCCCGCTGGCCGGAATCTTTGATCCTCAGCACAAGCGCTACGCCGAAGCCACTGAAGTCCGAGCCCTGTACGAAGCTGATCCTCAGGTTAAGGAGATCATCGACACCGCCCGCGGGCTGGAAGGGCTTAAGCGGCAGTGGGGCGTGCACGCGGCGGGCGTAATCATGTCCAGTGAGCCTTTAATCGATATTATCCCGATCCAGCGCAGGGATTCCGACGGCGCGATCATCACGCAGTTCGATATGGGCGCCTGCGAAACGCTCGGACTGCTCAAGATGGACTTCCTGGGGTTGCGTAACCTCACGGTCATTGACGACGCGCTGCGCAATATCAAACTCAACGGTAAGCCACCGCTGGATCTGGAGAATCTGGAACTCGACGATGCCAAGGCCTATGAGCTACTCGCCAGCGGGGACACCCTCGGGGTGTTCCAGCTCGACGGAGGGCCGATGCGTGACCTGCTTCGTCGCATGGTGCCGACCACTTTTGAGGACATCTCCGCCGTCCTGGCCTTGTACCGTCCCGGGCCGATGGGCGCCAACGCGCACAACGACTATGCGGACCGAAAAAACGGCCGCCAGGAGGTGCGGCCGATCCATCCCGAGTTGGCCGAACCGTTGGCGGATATCCTGGACGAGACCTTCGGGCTGATCGTCTACCAAGAGCAGGTCATGGCGATCGCCCAGCGGGTAGCCGGATATTCACTGGGCAAAGCCGATCTGCTGCGCCGGGCGATGGGTAAAAAGAAAAAAGAGATCCTAGACAAAGAGTATGAGACATTCTCCGGTGGCATGCGTGACGCTGGTTACTCCGCGGCTGCGATCAAGACGCTGTGGGACATCTTGCTCCCGTTCTCTGACTATGCTTTCAACCGCGCACACACCGCAGGATATGGCCTGGTCTCTTACTGGACCGCCTACCTGAAAGCAAATTATCGTTCAGAATACATGGCTGCGCTGTTGACGAGCGTGGGTGACGATAAAGACAAAGCCGCAATCTACCTCGCCGAGTGTCGTAAAATGTGCATCACCGTGTTGCCGCCGGACGTAAACTCTTCCGAGCGCGACTTCGTCGCTGTCGGCAAAGATATCCGGTTCGGGCTCGGCGCCATTCGCAACGTGGGCAGCAATGTCGTCGATGCGATCACTCGGGCGCGGACCGAAAAGGGCTCCTACACCGACTTCTCGGATTTCCTGCGCAAGGTCGACGCGGTGGCCTGCAACCGGAAGGTCGTGGAGTCACTGGTCAAGGCGGGGGCTTTCGACTCGCTTGGGCACTCGCGCAAGGGCTTGTATCTGGTGCACGCCGAGGCAATCGACGTGGTCATGGACTCGAAGCGAGCTGAGGCAATCGGGCAGTTCGACCTGTTCGGCGGCGAGCCCGGCAGCGGCGCCGGGCTGAACCTGTTTGATGTGCCGGTTCCTGCCGAGCAATGGGATGCCAAGCACCAGCTTGCACTAGAGCGGGAAATGCTCGGTCTTTACGTATCTGGGCACCCGTTGCAGGGCGTGGAGCATGCCCTGGCTCGCCAGGCCGACACCCCGATCGCCTCGATCCTCGAGGGCACGGTCAGCGACGGTGCGCAAGTGATCGTCGGCGGGATTCTCGCCAGTGTGACGCGACGGGTCAACCGCAACGGTGAGCCGTGGGCGGCCGCCCAACTAGAGGATCTCGCCGCCGGGATCGAGGTCCTCTTTTTTCCCAAGACCTACTCAGTCGTCGGGGTCAACGTCGCAGAAGACCTCATCGTGCTGGTCAAGGCCCGGGTAACTAAACGAGACGACCGGATCTCGCTGATCGCCAACGACCTCGTGGTTCCCGAACTCGCCCAGCCAGGTGGCTCGGCTGGTGGCGGGCAGCCCGGTGCTGGGCAACCGGTGACGGTGAGCATGCTCGCCGCACGCTGCTCGCCCGAGCGGGTGGCCCAACTCAAGGACGTGCTGGCCCGTCACCCCGGATCTCAGGAAGTACGGCTGAGCCTGGTCAACGGCGGTCGCAAGCACTTACTGAGGCTCGACGACAGCCTGCGAGTGACACCGAGCACCGCGCTGATGGGCGATCTCAAAGCGCTGCTCGGCCCCGGTTGCCTGGCCTGAGCCCGATGTACGGAGTTGGCGTGTGGATCACCACCGACACCCGTGATTCCTTCACATAGAAAGCCTGACGAACGGCACTTGCCGCACCGATGCGTTGACGCGACTATTGCTGCATAGCGTTGATCGGTCGGCAAGGGGGACACAGTGGACAACGGTTACGAGGTGTACTGCATCGCGGATCCGTTGTTTTACGATTCGATGTCCGGGACCAACCGGGTCGAGCCTTTCAATGCGGTGCAACGTCCCGTCCCCGAGGGGTGGGAACGGCGCTTCCTTGATAACTGGGTGGTCATGAACCCGATAGGCGCTACGGTGCCCCAGCAAGGCTGGAAGGTTCACGCATCGGCGTGCCTCGATAACGCGGAACGCATTCTGGAAACGGTGTGGGCCTACTGTGTTCCGCGCCGGATCACGTTCAAGTTCCTGGCCGCACGAAGCGCCGTTCACCTGCAGAACGCGAAGTACGCGCCTCGGGGATCTAGCGGCAAGTTCGTCACGATCTATCCAACTGACATCGACGAGCTCGGCACAATCCTGCACGACCTGGGTGAACTACTGGCCGGCGAACCAGGCCCCTACATCCTCAGCGACCTGCGCTGGAACGAAGGTCCGCTGTATGTGCGCTATGGCGGTTTCACACTGCGGCACTGCCTGTCGGCGCGGGGTGACCGGGTCCCAGCCATCGAGGACCCCAACGGCGCGCTGGTGCCGGACCGTAGGGATGCGATCTTCTGCACGCCTCCGTGGGTAACCTTGCCGGACCTGCTTGTTCCGCAACTTGCAGCGCGCAACGCGACCACCGTCACCGAACTGCCGTACCGCATCGAGCAGGTCCTGCACTTCTCCAACGGTGGGGGACTCTACGAGGCGACTGACCAGCGCACCGGAACGCGGGTGGTCCTGAAGGAGGCGCGGCCGTATGCCGGCCTCGCCGCCGACGGCGCCGACGCGGTCGAGCGGCTTCGGCGCGAACGGGAAATGCTCGAACGCCTGGCCGGAGTCGAGGGCGTGCCTGCTGTCCACGATCACTTCGCCCTGGGGGAACATCATTTCCTGGCGCTGGAGTTCATCGAGGGGACGCCCCTGAACAAGGCATTCGCGCAGCGCTGGCCGATGAACGACCCCGCCGCCGGACCCGCCGAGTTCGCCGCCTATACCGAATGGGCGTTAGGAATGTGCGCCCAGGTGGAAGAGATCGTCGCGGCCATTCATGGCTGTGGGGTCATCCACGGCGATCTGCACCTGTTCAATGTCATCGTCCGGGACGACGGTCGAGTCACGTTGATTGACTACGAGGTCGCAGCGACAATCGATGAGGCACGCCGTCCGACTCTGGGCAGCCCAGGATTCGCCGCCCCGAGGGACCGGATCGGCTTCGACATAGACCGGTACTCCTTAGCCTGCCTGCGATTGGCCCTGTTCCTTCCCCTGACCGCCCTGATTCGCCTTGACACTGGAAAGCCGGAAGACTTCGCCGAGGTCATCGCCGAACATTTCCCGGTACCACCTGCCTTCTTGACGGAGGCGGTGCGCACGATCACCGGAATCAGCGGGCCTGACGGGGTGGCACCTCAAGGGCGCACCCGAGCACTGCCGTCGCTACCCGATGGGATAAGCGGCTGGACAGTTGCCCGGGACTCGATTGTCGCCGGGATCCTGGCCAGTGCTACTCCGAAGCGCACCGATCGGCTGTTTCCTGGCGACATCGCGCAGTTCAGTACTGGTGGCCTTAACATCGCCCACGGCGCCGCCGGTGTGCTCTACGCGCTCGCGGTCACGCGAGCTACGCCCTACCCCGCAGGGGAGCACTGGCTACTCGAGCGGGCGGCCGCGGCGGCCGGTGGCACCCGGTTAGGTTTCTACGACGGGCTGCACGGCGTGGCGTACGTGCTGGCGGAGTTGGGATACCGGCAAGCAGCCCTCGACCTGATCGAGTTCTGCCTCACCGAGCACAGCGACCAACTAGGTTCAGACCTGTCCGGCGGCTTGGCCGGCATTGCGCTCAACCTTGCCCACTTCGCCGGAATGGCTGGCGAACCCACATTATTCGACCACGCGCTGCGTGCTGCCGATATCGTCGCCGACCGGCTGGGCACTATCGATAGCGTCGGCACGATCAGCGGCGGAGATCACCCATACGCCGGGTTGATGCAAGGCTCGTCGGGGCCAGCGCTGATGTTCTTGCGGCTTTATGAGCACACCGGTGACCGCGGGTTCCTCGAACTGTCCGCGACCGCGTTGCGCCAGGATCTGCGCCGCTGCCTAGTGCGTGCCGACGGCTCGATGCGGGTCAACGAGGGCTGGCGGTCGATGCCGTACCTTGACCGGGGCAGCGCGGGTATCGGCATGGTGCTCGACGAGTACCTCACGCACCGGGTAGATGACGAGTTCGTCAACGCTGCGGCTGCTATTCGCCGCGCCGCACTGTCCCGATTCTACATCCAGCCAGGTCTGTTCAGCGGCCGAGCCGGAATGATTCTCTACCTCAGCCGGGGATACCCGCCCGGACATGCGGTCTGGAACCCGGACGTAGCTGCTCAGATCCGGCGTCTTGGCTGGCACCGCATTGACTACCAGGGCCATCTTGCTTTCCCTGGTGAACAGCTGCTCCGGCTGTCAATGGATTTGGCAAGTGGCGCCGCAGGCGTCCTGCTCGCACTGGGTGCGGCTGTACACGAGCACCCCGTCGGTCTCCCGTTTCTCTGTGAATCACGGCAGTTCCCGCCGCACGATGCCCCCGTGCCGGCGGTACTGACGGGGAGAAACGGTTTGGTATCCGCGTCGACATACGGAGGGAGGTGAAAACAATGGTGCTTCTCGACCTGCAGGCCATGGAGATGGCCACCGAGCTGAACGGCTGCGGTGACGATCACGGCCACGGCAACGGCCACGGCAACGGCCACTCCTCCGGGAGTGCTCTCAGCCTGCTGCTGTGCTGCTGATATTTCATTCACAGGTGGTCCGGGGCGGCCGGCTTTGCCCCGGACCACCTAATGATTTCCCGGACGCATGAGTGTCCGACCCCCTATGAGGTTGAACACTCACTAGACCATCACGACATTGCGGAGGTCGCGTGAACAGCGATCCGGTAGGGGCATCAGCGGATCCCCCCAATTCAATGTGGAAACAAGCTGATCGTTTGCTGCTCACGACTGGTCGTCAAGGTGGGTGGTGGATCTGGGCCCTGGCACTGGCCGCGCTGCTCGGCGCGGGGGCGGAAATACTGCTGCCCACCGCCCTTGGTCGCGCTCTGGACGCACTGCCCGGTGGTGGCCACATCACCTGGGCCGTGGTGACCTGCGCGACGCTGATCGCCGTCATGGTGGCCGGGAAAGTCATCGGTGACATTGCGACCGGACAGAGCAACGCCCGGTGCACAGCCTGGCTGAGGATGACGCTGGTCCGGCATCTCGTCGCGATCGGCCCGGCGGCGATCCGTCGCTTCGAAACCGGAGATGTGGTGACCAGGGTCACCCGCAACGCCAGCGAGGCTGGCCAGGTCGGTATCACCGCGGTTATGGTCAGCGTCGGTCTGCTTCCTCCAGTCGGCAGTGTCATCGCCTTGACGTTGATCGATCCCTGGGTGGCAGTCACCGCGCTGGTCGGTCTGCTGGCGATGGCCGCGCTGCTACGGGTGTTCGTTCGGGACAACACTGAGACCATCAGCGGTTACCTGCACAGCCAAGGACTGATCGCGGCGCGGCTGCTCGATGCGTTGTCCGGGGCCCGCACGATCGCCGCCGCCGGCAGCATCGAGCGCGAGCGGGAACGGATCCTCCAGCCGTTGCCTGGGCTGCGCGAACACGGCATGGGTATGTGGCGCAACCAGGTGCGGATGACCAGCCGGGCTGCCGTGATCGGGCCGCTGCTGCAACTGTCCGTGGTTGGGGTCGCCGGGTTCGGGGTCGTCGCCGGCCGGCTCAGCGTCGGAGAGCTCTACGCCGCCAGCCGGTATGCGGTGATGGCCGCCGGCATCGGCTCAGCGGTGGGATTGCTCAACAAGCTGTCCCGAGCCCGGGCCGGTGGCCGGCGCGCGGCTGAGGTGTTCACCGAACCGGTGACCCGATACGGCGATGCGAGGCTGCCTGACTGCTCCGGTAAGGGCGGCCGGCTGGAGTTCCGCGGAGTGCGGGTGTCAGCCGCCGGGGACACCGTGATCGACGGTCTCGACCTCGTCGTCCCGGCTGGTGCCACCGTGGCGGTAGTCGGCCGGTCCGGGGGCGGCAAGTCGCTGCTCGCAGCGCTGGCCGGTCGCCTTGCCGATCCCGAGCGGGGGCAGGTGCTGCTTGATGGTGTGCCGCTGCCCGACCTTCCCCAAGCGGAGCTACGCGGCGCGGTGGGCTTTGCCTTCGAGCGTCCAGCGCTGGTGGGCGACACGATCGACGATGTGATCCGCTTTGGACCGGGCAACCCCACCGCGGGGACAGTCCGGCAGGCCGCTGCCAGCGCGCGTGCCGATACCTTCATCGAGAGGTTGCCGCAGGGATACCGGACTGAGTTGGCTGCGGCGCCACTGTCTGGTGGTGAGATGCAGCGGCTCGGCTTGGCCAGAGCCTTCGCGCACTCCTACCGCGTGCTTATCCTCGACGACGCGACATCCAGTCTGGACACCGTGACCGAGAGACAGGTCGGCGCCGTGCTCGCCGGTGGGCACCGGAACCAAACGAGGCTGATCATCGCGCACCGAGCGGCCACCGCTGCCCGGACGGATTTGGTTGCCTGGCTCGACCGCGGTAATCTGCGCGGCCTACGCCCGCATAGTGAGCTGTGGCGCGACCCGGACTACCGCGCCTTATTCGGCGCTGAGGCTGTGCCCGCGCAACCGGTCGGGGTACCGGCGTGAGTTCCGCGGGGGTGTCAGCACAGAAGAACTCAGTTCCCACGGTCCTGCTCGCCGCCTTATGGCGGCGTCCGCGGGCGCTGCTGCGGTTGGCGGTGTGGTCGGTGCTGGAGGTGGCGCCGATGCTGTTGTCTGGTTACGGTGTGGCCCACGCATTGGATGATGGATTTTTGGCCGGCCGGCCCGGTACCGGAGCGGCGT
>JAVXWL010000046.1:0-4036 GCA_032230565.1 Pseudonocardiales bacterium
GAACCCGCATCCTTCTCGACGCGCTCGCCGCGCGAGACGCGGGAGGGCGAGGCCCATTCGCTTGATACGTACCGTCCGCGCCGCGTTAGGCCGGTGATCATGGCTCCGCCGGACGAGCCACGTAACGCGTCGACCGCAGATGATCAATCACGTCGGATCGAGTTGGACACTGATGCGGCGTTACCGCATCTCAATGTTGAAGACTTGTTGCTTGAGCTGTTGGAGCGGGTGCAGGCACTTCTTGAGGCCGATACGGCGGCAGTGCTGTGGTTGGACGCGTCTGCTGAGGCGACCGCTGCCAAGGGGATCGAAGCGGAGGTGCATCAGGGAGTTCGTATTGGTTATTCGTCACAGCCTGGCCGAACTGTAAGCTCGATGACGGTCACGACGATGGATATCAGTACTGACAATGGATCGATTCGTATCACTCTTGGTGGCGAGATCGATATATAAAATGCGGCAACCGTCGAGCAGGCGATCTTGAACGCGGTTTCTGACCGATTCGCGGCGGTGGCGGTCGATCTGACCAATCTCAGCGATATGGATAGCGTCGAGATAGGATCCTGTTCGACCTGGCGTCTCTGGTGGTAGGTTCCAGATGGTGACCGTTTCGGTGTGAGCTGTCGGCGGCAAGGTCGGATGGATCGCACGCGCTGATCAAGACTGGTGGGGTTGATCCCACTGCGACGTGGCGTTTCACGGTTGCGGTACTTCGCTGCTGTATCGGGTGCCTCCGCTCCCGAACCGGTGCCGTGGGGGCCCAACAGCGTCCGCTAGTCCGCTCGTAATGCGGGTGCATCCGGCGTAGGCGATGTGGTCGAGGTCGCCTGGGACAGTGACAGAATAGCACTCCGTGTTTCTCCGGTTACTCCCGTGCTGGGGGTAACACTTCCGTGATCACAAAGGATTTATACGGGGTAGGGACGATTTGAGTTAGACTCAGGATAAGCGACAGCTGCGCTGGCCGTCGTCCGCCGTCGAAGTAGCTTCGCCGAAGGAGGAAGTTCCCATGGGCATTCTCGTGCGATATCAGCCAGTCGGCTTGACCCGCCAGCAGTACGATGAGGTCACTCACCAGATGGAGAAGGCTGGGGCATGGCCCCCGAATGGGCTGCAGGTGCACGTCCTGTTCGGGACCGAAGGGAACTTGAAGGTCAGCGAGATCTGGGAGTCCGAGCAGCAGCACCGAGCTTTCCTTGAGCAGATCATGCCGGTGCTCAACGAGGTCGGGATCCAGCAATCCGGGGAGCCGGAGGTTTTCGAGGTCCACGTGTTCGAGCAGCTGCGGACGACGGCTTAGCACGACGGCAAGGCCGATGCCCTGTCCGGCCCCCGCACTCGGAGGCCGTTAGACAGCGCGCACGGGCGCCGTCACTCCTCGATCCATTCGAGAACACTATTCGTTCCATTAGGGCCCTATTCGGCAACACAGTGCTGCCACTGTGGTGCTTATGTAATACAGGGCGATGAGGTCACTCGCGGTGTGTCGGTGTCATGTGCGCTTGAAGTACAGCGGCATGGTCTAGACCACACGGTTGATGGGATCACTCCGAGATGGTCGAGTCTTCGCGAGCTCGCGCGCACCGATGACGTGCCGGTTCGTGACGTAGCATCACGCGGCTGGTGTGAGGCGGGCTGTGGCATCGGATCGCCCGCTGGTGCTAGCGACGGCGTGGTAGAGCAGCACCATTCCGCCGATTTGCCCCAAGTGGTAGGCAGAGTCCGGGTCCAGTGCTGCCAGCGCCGCGGCGCCGGGCACGAGGCGCAGCATCGCGGCTGCGATGCTCACGCCGATGGCAACCAGCATCGGGCGGCCCATCGGGTGATGGCCCAGCCACGCCCAGATCCACAGCCCGAGAACGCTGGCCATGGTGAGGCTCTCGCACCACATAATCGCGGTGATGCTGGCATGGCCGGTGGCGGCGAGGATCACATACGCCACCAGTCCGACCGAGCGCAGCAGCCAGAAGGCGACGACTCGACGCCTCCCCAGGACCTGCACCACCGACGCCGCCAGCAGGTACGACACGACGACAACGACCATGATGCTCGTGGCCGCCCAGCTCAGCGGGTTCACCCGGGGAATCCCAACGAGGACACCGTGGTAGACAGCTCCTGCAAGCGCAGTCCCCGCCGCCCACGCGAACACCGCACGCCAATGTCTCGACACCTCGCCATCGCGCGGCAGCCGCCGGACCAGGTAAAGAGTCACCAGCCCCAGCGCGAGGTCGGTCAGCGAAGGCATCGGCTGGACGAGCACGACCGTCACGGTACGGCGCGCTGTGCCCGGATACAGCAGCCCCGCGGGGCCTTCTCGTCAAGAGCACTGTAGAAGGCACGTCCTGGCGGGCGGTTCGTGCCGCTGCGCAGAGACGAGTCATCGGAGTATCGCAAAGGCGCGCTATCGCCGCCGACCTGCAGTTTGGCTCCCCGAGTTGGACTTGAACGAACAACCCTGCGATTAACAGGTGCAGGCGATTGTCGATGAGTTAGGTCTCTGGGATCGTCTTACGTCGCGCGTGAGATCCCAACCCTTTCTATAGATAGGTGACCTGCTCGATCATGTCGGGTGTCTTTGGCCGATGAGAGGAGCAAGCCGGTGGGAGCGCCGTCCATGATTGTTTGGGGCAGCTGGAGACAACCGTCGATCATCCCACCTAAGACGGTTCTAAGGAGAGTCTAACTGAGTGCCCACGAGGTGTCGGTAATCTGCCCAACCTGACGACCCAACAAGGAGTCCAATTGTCTGTAGGGCTGTCCTTGACGGGCGGGGGCGGTGCCGCGGAACGGGGGAGGCCACACAATGAGCCGCCACACCATGAGCCGGCGGGAGGCTTTACTCATCGCGCTACGCGGGTTGCGAGCCCACCGGCTGCGTTCCGCGCTGACCATGCTCAGCCTCATCATCGGAGTCTCGGCGGTGATTCTGCTCGTCGCCTGCGGTTATGGGGTGAAGAACTCGGTCAATGCGCGCGTCGAAACGGTGGCCAATGAGATCGCCATCGTGCCAACGACCGCTGGCGTCCCCGGGGGGCCACCTGCCCGGAATCTGACCGACGCCGACGCCTCCGCGCTGCAGGATGCACCCGACGTCGCTACCGTGACCCCATCCATCTACAGCTCAGGAATCGCGATCGCAGCCGGAACCGTCAGGCTTATCTCGGCGACCACGGTCGGTACCACGGATATCTGGGCTGCGACGAACAACCGTGTCCTTACGGCGGGGTCGTTTTTCGACCAGGCTCAGGCCCGCCAGGCCGCCAGGGTGACCGTTGTGGGTCCTACCGTCGCGAAGACCCTCTTCGGTGACCCCGCGGCAGCGCTGAAACAGACAGTCCAGATCAACCATGTGCCTTTCCGGGTCATCGGTGTGATGGCCAGCTACGGCCAGCAAGAGGACAACACTGCGGTCGTGCCCCTGGGCACCGCTCGTCGCTACATCGTTGGTACCGGCAACACACTCAACGCGATCATCATACAAGCCACCCAACAGGCAGCCGTGCCCGCCGCCATGGCCCAGATCACCCGCATCCTCGACGCCCGCCACCACATCACGGACCCCCGGTTGCGGGACTTCCAAATTCAAACCCTGGGAGACCGACTGAAAACATTTAATCAGATCGTACGCATCCTCGTCCTGTTCATTCCGGCCATCGCGGCGATCTTGCTGGTCGTCGGCGGTATCGGAGTCCTGAATATCATGCTGGCCTCGGTCGCCGAACGAACCCGCGAGGTCAGCATCCGCAAAGCGAACAGCGCCACCAGCCGCGCTGTCCTCAAACAGGTCCTCATCGAATCTATCGTCCTGGCGGGCCTCGGTGGACTCATCGGCATTGGAGTCGGGATCGGACTGATCTTCCTAGTCCAAGCCGTTGCACCGGCCTTCGACCCCTCCAGAGCCCTGGCCGGATTTACCCCCGTCTTGTCTGTCCCGCCCCTTATAGCAGCATTCGCCATCAGCATCATCATCGGCCTCATCGCCGGCAGCTATCCCGCCTACCGTGCCACCCGAGCCCCCATCCAACCCCTCGGATAC
>JAVXWL010000055.1:0-46005 GCA_032230565.1 Pseudonocardiales bacterium
GTCGAGCCGGCTGACGTCCCGATGGTCAGGTCGGCTGTGGTCACGTCCAGCCCGGCATCGAACAGGCCGGCGATGACGCCGATCAGCCACGCGTTGCCTGTCGATCCGCCGCCACCGAGGACCAACGCTCGCTCGCCTGCCGCGCGTACCCGCCTTGTGGCGTCGATTTGCGGCTGATCCTGGTCGGACCTCGGCAAGTCGGAGGCCGTCGTCGAAATGGAGTGCAGAGGTGAAGAAGGTGTGGTGTTCACGGGAGTCGCCTTTCGCGAATTGCCTGGCGGGCGCTCCCGGTGGCGACTAACTCAGTCGCGCGATCGTGGACTGCAGGGGAGCACCCAATGCGGATACTGCGTTCATGGGTCTCACCTCCTGCCGACGGGTCACGATCATCGAGACGCTAGCACACCGGCGGCGCGAGTGCGCAATCGGCATTTGCCGACTGCCGTGTCGCTGTCGAACGTGCCGCCGACCACTACACCCTCATCTGTGATGGGCCCCTGAAACCACCCCGTGAGCTAGCCCCGTCCGCAACATCAAAGCCATCGGCCCTGGACAAAGAACACCCAAGCAGGCGGCCGCTGACCCCGGCATCATCGCCACATAAGCAGCCTCGGCTCCGCTACGCCGGCCATGCGATCACTCAGTCAAGACCCCTCCCCGCGCCAGGCGCAAGGAGGTCCGCCGAATAAGGCCTACGGTGACACCACCAACCAAAAAACCGGCTAGGCACTGTCACCCATCAACCGAAGCCGATCCGTCACCCATCATGTGGAGTCAGACAAGTGGCCGGCGCCGTGCGGGGGTATTTGGCAGGTCAGACAACCGCCCGACGGTGACACGCCAAGAATAAAATTCCGGGTCCTTCAAAGCACTGTGGGATACTGAGGGACATGCACGGCTTAGGTACGGACCTCACAATTGGGGAGCGTGTAGCGTGGTACCGGCGTCGTCAGGGTCTCTCACAGCAAGTACTGGCGAACCTTGTTGATCGGACCGAAGACTGGTTGAATAAAGTCGAGAACAATCGCATCCAGCTCGACCGACTTTCGATAATCACAGCACTAGCTCGTGAGCTCGACATTACTCTTGGTGACTTGCTCGCGGAACCTTCGCTTGTAGAATGGTCCGTCGATACTGGTCGGCGAACGGTACCGGAGTTGCGCAAGGCCCTGCTGACGTATAGGCAGCTCATTCCAACACGGACAGAGTCGGAAGCGCAGTCCGTAGAAGAACTCGTGAGCCGTGTAACAGCCATATGGGATGCCTACCAAGACGCGCGATTCGGTTACACCATCACGGCACTGCCGGGTCTCGTTAGCGATTTGGATACCGCTGTACGTCAGTACGATGGGACCAACCGTTTGCGGTGCCCACGGCTGCTAGCGCTACATATCGAGCAG
The DNA here is from genome assembly GCA_032230565.1 of Pseudonocardiales bacterium. Classification (GTDB taxonomy): domain Bacteria; phylum Actinomycetota; class Actinomycetes; order Mycobacteriales; family Pseudonocardiaceae. The sequence continues at coordinate 1,401 of JAVXWL010000055.1, forward strand.
CTACCGGTGTACTCACGAAGGTAGGAGAAGCGGACCTTGCGTGTGTATCGGCCCAAAGAGGTTGCGATCTGGCGGAACAGGCAGGCGAGCGTGTTGTCTTGGCGTCACTTACCCACGCTCTATCAGCCGCTGGCAGATTCGATGACGCGGTACAAGTTACCTTAGATGCTTCGTCGGTGATTGAACCGCTTGACGAGGCCGCGCGTCGATTGCGTGGTGATGGCAACCTAGCGTGGACGGCGTTTGGGCCGACTAACGAGCAATTCATCGCGTAGCTACTGCGATGGAGCTTGGTGACGTGCAACTCGCGATTGACCTTGGGGTACGAATAGATGTGGCCCAGCTTCGCTCGGTGAAGATCGGTGGCCTGCGCCGTATTCCCCATACCGCCATTGAGGAGTACCTCAACCAACTTACGACGGAGGTGGTGTGATGGGTAAGCGCGCGTCATCGGCTGGGTCGGACCGGCGCCGAGTCAACGGTGAAGGATCGATTTATCACCGAACGTCAGATGATCGCTGAGTGGGCAGCGCGTATGTCGATACCACCACCGGTCGGCGTAAACGCAAGGTAGTCTACGGTGATAGCTTCGATAAGGTCCGTATCAAACTAGACAACCTAAAGGGAAATTCCGCCAACGGCGTGTTCGTTGCTGATCACAGTACAACGGTAGCAGAGTATCTGGACTATTGGCTTCGTGAAGTCGTCTCCCCCAAACGGGCCACCACAGGACGAGGATATGAAAGTGCCGTGCGACTGCACATCGTGCCAGTTCTGGGCAACAAACGACTCGATAAACTCACTGGTGCCGACGTCCGCCACCTCATCGCTGTCTGCCGGCAAAAATGCTTATGCTGCGTCAATCGGTACGCCAGATATCGCCCACCAGAACAACAATGCTGCTCAGCCGGCAAGTGCTGCCGGCGGACACCATCAACCCGGCAAATTCAATACATTCACGCTGTCCTCCGCAACGCTCTGAGCAATGCTGAGCGTGCCGAGATCATCACCCGCAACGTCGCCAAACTCGTTCAGATCTCTGCACCCCGCTACGAGATCGGCAAGGGGCTCCCCGTAAGTGACGTCAAGTGCATCCTCGCCGAAGCCCAACGCACCCGGCTCTACGCTCTCTATGTCCTGGCCGCCACCCTCGGCTTCCGCCGTGGCGAACTCCTAGGCCTGCGGTGGTCGGACCTCGACCTCGACCTCGGCACCGTCGCCTCCACCAAGACCGTCCAGCGAGTCAGCGGTCGCCTCCTGATGGACGACACCAAGACTGAAGACTCCGACAACACCATCCCACTACCCAAAATCACGCGACGTGTTCTCATCGAATACCGCAACCGACAAGCCGCCGAACGTTCCCATGCCGGGGAGCTGTGGACCGACCATGATCTCGTTTTCGTCACTGTTGTCGGAACGCCTATCGAGCCACGGAACCTTAACCGGCAGTTTGATGGGATTCGTACTCGTGCTGGATACCCACAGGTGCGGCTACACGATTTCCGCCACACCGTGGTCAGATTGCTCCTTCAACTCACGACACCACCGCGCGTTGTCCACCGGATCGCCCGGCACGCCGACCTCGATGCCATGCGCGCGGCGCTCGACAGCATCGAGTGGGAGGACCTGTGAGCAGTCGTTGCTACACGGTTGCTACATTCAGCCGGATAATCGATCATGACGAGAGTCGTTTCGGCTGGTGGGCGCAGCAGGATTTGAACCTGCGACCGCTCGCTTGTAAGGCGAGTGCTCTCCCGCTGAGCTATGCGCCCGACGCCGCCCGGAAAGCCCGGGAGGCAACGGTTTCAGGTCGGTAGCGCAACCAAAGCCTGCTTCCAGACGGTCTGGTCGCGAGCCTCACCAGGCTGCTTCGTCTCGGCGAAGCGGATCACGCCGTGCATGTCCACCAGAAAGGTACCTCGGTTGGCGATGCCAGCATGGTCGTTGAACACCCCGTAATCCTGCGCGACCTTGCCGTGTGGCCAGAAGTCGGCCAACAGGGGAAAGTCGTAGCCCTGCTGCTTCGACCACGCCTTGAGCGTGTAGACGGAGTCCACCGACACCGCCAGCACCTGCACCTCGGTGAACTCCGCCAGAGTATCGCGGAGCTGGTTGAGCTCAACGGTGCAGATACCGCTGAAGGCGAGCGGGTAGAACACCACGAGCACGTTGCGTTCACCGCGGAACTCCGACAGCGTCCACTCCTGATTGTTCTGATCTTTCAGGGTGAAAGCCGGCGCCTGCTCCCCGACCTGCAGTGACATCGTGCAGAGCCCTCCTCCACTCATCCTTTCCCTCGCGCCAGACGGCGCGAGGTCCCGCGCATCGGCTCACCAGCTCAGCGTTTGGCCTTGGCCGCCTTTGGGGTGGCCAACCTGGTGGCTGTCCAGTCCTCACTGACGCTGAGATTGGACGTCTGTGCCAAACCCACAGTAGGGGCCGCCTCAGCGAGATCTGAGGGCTCGACATGACCGTCCCGCCCGGTCTTGGGTGTGAGCACCCAGATGACGCCGTTATCCGCCAACGGCGTTCGGGCGTCGACGAGGGTATCCACTAGATCGCCGTCCTGGTCGCGCCACCACAGCAGCACCACGTCGACGACCTCGTCAGAGTCTTCGTCGAGCAGGTCGCCACCAATCACCTCCTCGATCGCCGCACGCACGTCGTCGTCGACGTCCTCATCCCAGCCGAGTTCCTGCACGACCATGTCAGGTTCGATCCCGAGCCTCTCGGCAACGCCGAGTTTGCCGGTGTCTCCCGCCGCAGCGGCGACCACGGTGTTCACCCCTCCACAACGTCAAGCCCGGCGACCTGCACCCGGCGATCTTTTACTCGATGGCGTCCAAGCGAACACTGCACTCCACCTATAGCGCAACTGCCAGCAGCGGGACACGCCGATCTCACCCTGTCTGAGGCCGGATCCGCGAACCGAATTGCCCGCCAGATCACTCATGGGTGGCAGTGACATCGATCGCGAGGCCTACGAGCATGGGTCTGTATGGGGCACGATGGTGGGCATACTACGAGAGATTGAGGCGAGGAGATCCCTTGGCCACGAAGGACGATCGTATGCCCGCTCGAGTGCGGGTAATCCGGGACGGTGTGGCGGCCCACCTGCCGGACATCGACTCCGAAGAGACCGCGGAGTGGTTGGAAGCATTCGACTCAGCGGTGCTGTCCGGTGGCAAGCAACGGGCGCGGTACCTGATGTTGCGGCTGCTCGAACGGGCCCGAGAGACCGGCGTCGGTGTGCCGGCACTGACCAGCACCGACTACGTCAACACCATCCCCACCGAAAACGAGCCGTGGTTCCCGGGCGACGAGGACACTGAGCGGCGCTACCGCGCCTGGATCCGGTGGAATGCCGCGATGATGGTGCATCGGGCACAGCGTCCCGGGGTTGGCGTCGGCGGTCACATCTCCACCTACGCCTCGTCGGCCGCGCTCTACGAGGTGGGCTTCAACCACTTTTTCAGGGGCAAGGACCACCCCGGTGGCGGGGACCAGGTCTTCATTCAGGGCCACGCGTCGCCTGGCATCTACGCCCGGGCGTTTTTGGAAGGCCGACTGTCCGCCGACCAACTCGACGGGTTCCGCCAGGAGTTCTCCCACGCTGGGCCAGGTGGCGGCCTGCCGTCCTACCCGCACCCGCGGCTGATGCCGGACTTCTGGGAGTTTCCCACCGTCTCGATGGGTCTGGGCCCGATCAACGCGATCTTCCAGGCTCGGCTCAACCGTTACCTGCAGGCTCGCGGCCTCAAGGAGACCTCTCACCAGCACGTCTGGGCCTTCCTCGGCGACGGTGAGATGGACGAGCCCGAGTCCCGCGGGCAGATCCAAGTCGCGGCCATTGAAGGACTGGACAACCTCACCTTCGTAGTGAACTGCAACCTGCAGCGCCTCGACGGTCCGGTCCGGGGCAACGGGAAGATTATCCAAGAGCTGGAGTCGTTCGTCCGCGGCGCCGGCTGGAACGTGATCAAGGTGATCTGGGGCAGGGAATGGGACGGCCTGCTCCACGCCGACCGGCAGGGCGCGCTGGTGAACCTGATGAACGTCACGCCCGACGGGGATTACCAGACCTACAAAGCCAACGACGGCGGTTACGTCCGGGACCACTTCTTCGGTCGTGATCCGCGAACCAAGGAACTGGTCAAAAACCTCTCTGATGCCGACATCTGGAACCTCAAGCGCGGTGGGCACGACTACCGCAAGGTTTATGCCGCCTACCAGGCCGCGACCCAGCATCACGGTCAACCCACCGTGATCCTGGCCAAGACCATCAAGGGCTACGGTCTGGGTTCGCATTTCGAGGGCCGCAACGCCACCCACCAGATGAAGAAGCTCACCCTCCAAGACCTCAAGCACGTGCGTGACGCCCAGCGCATTCCCATCACCGACGCGCAGCTTGAGGAAAATCCCACGCTGCCGCCGTACTACCACCCGGGACCGGACGCGCCGGAGATCCAGTACATGTGCGAACGTCGCCGCGCACTGGGCGGGTTTCTTCCGGAGCGACGAACCAAGTCCAAAACCTTGGTACTGCCCGGCGACAAGGTCTACGAGGTCCTGCGCCGCGGGTCGGGGAAGCAGGAGGTTGCCACCACGATGGCGTTCGTCCGGCAGCTCCGAGAGCTGATCAAGGATCCCGAGATCGGGCCGCGGTTCGTGCCGATCATCCCGGACGAAGCGCGCACATTCGGGATGGACTCGATGTTCCCCACGCAGAAGATCTACAACCCGCATGGGCAGCTCTACACCTCGGTGGACGCCGAACTGATGCTGGCCTACCGGGAAAGTGAGCAGGGGCAGATCCTGCACGAGGGCATCAACGAGGCCGGCTCCACGGCGTCATTCACCGCGGCAGGTACCGCCTACGCCACGCACAACGAAACGCTGATCCCGGTCTACATCTTCTACTCGATGTTCGGCTTCCAACGCACCGGAGACGGCCTGTGGGCAGCCGGCGACCAAATGGCCCGCGGATTCCTGCTCGGCGCAACCGCCGGACGCACCACGCTGGTCGGCGAGGGTTTACAGCACAACGACGGGCATTCCCTGCTGCTCGCCGCGTCCAACCCCGCCGTGGTGGCCTACGACCCGGCGTGGGGTTATGAGATCGCGCATATCGTCCGCGACGGGTTGCGGCGGATGTACGGCGACGACGGTGCGCGCGATCCGAACGTCTTCTACTACCTCACCATCTACAACGAGCCCTACCGGCAGCCGGCCGAGCCCCCGGACCTCGACGTCGAGGCCCTGTTGCGGGGTCTGTACCGGTACGCACCCGCACTAGGCCCGGACAAACCTGCGGTGCAGCTCGCCGCTTCTGGAGTGGCGCTGCCGTGGGCGTTGCGAGCCCAGCAGATGCTGGCCCAGGACTGGGGTGTGGCGGCCGACGTGTGGTCGGCGACGTCGTGGACGGAGCTGCGCCGCGAGGCCGTCGAAGTCGACCGGCACAACCTGCTGCATCCGGAGGCGGAGCCCCGGGTGCCGCACGTGACTCGAGCGTTGCAGGATGTAGCGGGTCCGCTGGTCGCGGTCTCGGACTGGATGCGCGCGGTGCCCGACCTGATCCGTCCCTGGGTACCCACCGACTTCGTCACGTTGGGCACCGACGGCTTTGGTTTCTCCGACACCCGGCCGGCGGCGCGACGACAGTTCCTCGTCGACGCCGAATCAATCACCGTTGCCGCGCTGGCTGCGCTGGCCCGCCGCGGCGCGGTCGACCAGCCCGTCGTCGCCCAGGCGGCCCGGCAGTACCGCATCGACGACCCGCAAGCGGCAGGGCCCCAGACCTCCGACCCAGGAGTGGCCTAGCGGCGCGGTTATTGAGGGGTGGTCAGGCGCGCGGCCATCTCCCAGATCAGGACCTCGGCGCCGTCGGATGTTGCGGTGATCCGCTGGCCACCGGCAGCGGTCAGGCGCGCCGCGTCGCCGGTGTCTAGCAGGCCGGTGTCCTCCAGATCGACCGCGCCGCGGGCGACGTACAGGTGCACGAACGCTGCAGCAGGCACGTCGACGCTTGCACCGGGTTGCAGCCGTGCCGCGTGCAGCGCTGCATGCTTGTGCCCGATGAAGATCGCGGTGCGGTCGCGGTGGGCATCCATCCCAGACGCCACGACGAGTAGCTCGCCCGATCCCGCATCCACCGGGCCCAACTCGGCGTTGATGTCGAGCTGCTGGTAGCTGGGGGCAGTAGAGCGGGTGTCGGCCGGCATCCACATCTGGATGAAGTGCACGTCCTGGTCATGCGGCTCGCCGTCCAGTCGCCACGAGTCGTTCTTTTCGGAGTGCTTGATCCCGGTGCCAGCGCTCATCCGCTGGGCTAGTCCGGGGTAGATCATTCCCAGGTTGCCCTTGGAGTCCTCGTGAACCAGGGAACCCTCCAGCACCCAGGTGACGATCTCCATGTCACGGTGCGGGTGTGTCTCGAAACCCATTCCAGGCTTCACGACATCATCGTTGCTTACCAGCAACAGACCGAAGTGAATGTTGGACGGGTCGAAGTGCCGTCCGAAGGAAAAACTGTGCCGCGAACTCAGCCATTCCAGCTGGGTGTGCTTGCGGTCCCCAGCCCGGCGCAGATCGACCTGGGGTATGAGCTTAGGTGGCGAGCTGACCATCATCTCTCCTCGACTGTATCTCCACGACAATCCCCACACACGTCTCTACCAGCTGTCACAAACACTATCGCGCAAAGCCATTGCAGCCGGCGTGCGATGCTGAACGCCATGACCATCGAGGCGGGCTCCCACCCGCTGTCCGCCAGCACGCTGCGCAGCTTGGCGCGAGCTTCCGGCGGACTCGCCACAGCCAGCGTGGCCGAGATGGAGCAGCGTTATCCCTGGTTTCGCAGGCTATCGGCTGACCAGCGGGCCGGCGTGCTGCTGGTCACGCAAGCCAGCGTGGCCAACTTCGTCGAGTGGCTCAAAGATCCACAGCATTCGATCAAGCTCACGATCGACGCGTTTCGCACCGCCCCACGAGATCTGACCCACTGGGTCAGCCTGCGCCAAACCGTTGAACTGGTCAGGGTCGCTGCCCTGGTGTTCGAGCAGCAACTACCCGAACTCGCCGCCGACGACGCCGAACGCACCGTGCTCACCGAGGCTTCGTTGCGATACAGCCGAGAGGTCGCCTTCGCCGCGGCCAGCACCTACGCGGGCGCCGCCGAGGCCCGCGGCGCCTGGGACGCCCGGCTGGAAGCGCTGGTGGTAGACGGCATCATGCGCGGGGATGGCGAGGAGTCGCTGCTGTCCCGCGCCGCTGCTCTGGGTTTGGAGCCTGCGGCTCCGGCGACCGTGCTGGTGGGCAATCCACCGCCCGACGAACCGCCGGAGCTGCTCGCCGACATTCGCGGTAGCGCGATTCGTACCGGCCGCGGGATGCTCGTCGGGGTACAGGGATCCCGCCTGGTGTTGGTGGTCAGCGGCCGCCCCGACCCCCCGGAAAACCCGCAATGGATGATCGAGGCCTTCGGTCCAGGTCCGGTGGTCGTCGGGCCGACCGTCCCGTCCCTGGCCGAGGCACACCGCAGCGCCGCCGACGCTTTGTCCGGGCTGCGCGCGGTGGCGGCCTGGCCTACGGCACCGCGCCCGGTGCCGGCCGCCGAGTTACTGCCCGAGCGTGCACTGGCCGGAGACCCGGAGGCGGAGCGGCTGCTGGTAGACCAGGTGATGCGCCCGCTGGCCGCGGCCAGCGGTGGACTGGTCGAGACGCTCGACGCGTTCTTTGACGCAGGCGGAGTACTCGAGGCTTGCGCCCGGCGGTTGTTCGTGCACCCCAACACGGTTCGCTACCGGTTGCGCCGGATCGTCGACATCACCGGGCGAGTACCGGGTGACCCGCGAGACGGGCTGGTGCTGCGAGTGGGCATGGCGGTCGGTCGGCTGGCCCGTTCCCGCGGCTTGTGGTGACGCAGGTTTGTAGGAAGTCGACAAGAATGTATCGGTGGACTTCGTGACGGACAGCATCACGGCCGCCGCCTGGCAGGGTGTTCAGTAGACGGAATGATTGCGCTGCTCGCACCCGGACAGGGTGCCCAGTCCCCAGGCATGCTGGCGCCGTGGCTTGCGCTGAGGGGTTCGCGGCAGCGGATCGCGGACTGGTCAGAGATCGTTGGGTTGGACCTGCGACGGCTGGGCACCACAGCGGCTGCCGACGAGATCAAGGACACTGCGGTGACCCAGCCGCTGGTGGTGGCCCTGTCGTTGCTGGTCGCCGAGGAGTTGGCCCGACGGCTGGATCTGCCGACAGAGGCGCCGGTCGCCGGGCATTCAGTTGGTGAACTCGCCGCGGCAGCCGTGGCCGGGGTGCTTACCGCGGAGGATGCGGTCGCTCTTGCGGCCGTTCGAGGCCAGGAAATGGCTCGGGCATGCGCGCTGGCGCCGACCGGGATGTCTGCCGTACTCGGGGGCGATCCCGATGACGTCATGGCGGTACTGGCCGAGTTGGGATTGGAGCCCGCCAACTACAACTGCGCCGGGCAGATCGTCGTCGCAGGCCCTGTCGACGCACTGGCGACGCTGGCGGCACACAAGCCGACCCGAACGCGGGTGCTTCCGCTGCCTGTCGCCGGGGCCTTCCACACCCGATTCATGGCACCGGCCGAGCATGCGTTGGCCCAGTACGCCACCCAGCTCACCGCCAAGAACCCAACGCGCCCATTGCTGTCCAACGCCGACGGTGAGGTGCTCGACGATGGCGCCGAGATGCTCCATCGGCTAGTCGCGCAGGTGACCAGACCGGTGCGCTGGGATTCGTGTATGGCAACACTGGTCGCCATGGCCGTCACCGCGACGGTCGAGCTTCCGCCCGCCGGCACACTGTCCGGCCTGGTTAAACGAGATATGAAGGGCACCGTCACCCTGGCGCTGAAGACTCCCGAGGACCTCGACAAGGTCGCCGGGCTGATCCGTGATCAGTTAGCGACCGCACGCAGCGCGACCGCGTGCTCACAAGCCGACCTATCAGGAACATTGGTGTGAGGCCCCCCCTCCGGCAGCTCAGCCCGACTGCTGGTGCGCGAATTCTCGGCTTAGGCAGCAGGCAGCCCGAGCAGATTGTCACCAATGCCGACATCGCCGCACGCGGGGTTGACACCACCGACGAATGGATCCGAGCCCGGGTGGGCATCGTCGAACGGCGCTTCGCCCGCCACGACCAGTCAGTCGTCGACTTGGCTGTCGATGCGGGCTCCAAGGCGCTCGCCGACGCCGGCCTGGGCCCCAGTGATATCAATGCGGTCCTGGTCGCAACCTGCACGATGCCTAGCTACATTCCCAACGCCGCCGCGCAGACCGCAGATCGGATTGGGGTGCGTGCGGCCCCGGCCTTTGACATCAACGCCGCCTGCGCTGGCTTTTGCTACGGGCTCGGAGCCGCGTCGGACATGATTCGCGCCGGCTCCGCGCGACACGTGCTGGTGATCGGTGCGGAGAAGCTGTCCGATTGGGTGGATCCCATGGATCGCTCCACCTCCATCATCTTCGCCGACGGTGCGGGCGCGGTGGTGGTCGGCCCGGCTGACCACGACGAGCGGCCCGGGATCGGTCCGATTGCCGCGGGCAGTGCCGGGGACCTAGTGGAGACCATCGTCGTGGCCGACCGCAATTCCTTCATCCGGCAAGAGGGCCAGGAGGTGTACCGATGGGCGATCACGCAGATCGCGCCGGTGGCGCTACGAGCACTTGAGTTGGCCGGAGTCAGTCCGGCGGACGTCGACGTGCTGGTGCCGCACCAGGCCAACCTGCGGATCGTTGAAGCTATCGCCAAGCGCATGCGGGCCGCTGGAGCCCGCGAGGACATGGTGGTGGCCGACGATATCGTCCACTCGGGCAACACATCTTCGGCGTCGATCCCACTCGCGCTGGACCACATGCGCGCCGAGGGGCGAGTCCGTTCGGGCGATCTCGCTCTGCTGGTCGGATTCGGCGCTGGGCTCTCGTATGCGAGTCAGGCGGTGGTTCTACCGTGAGCGACCCTGCCGTGCAGGGTGCCCCCTGAACCTGCGCTCCGCAGCGGGAGGATACGTCGCAGTACGGGGCCAACGGCCCCGGTCATCGGTGATCGACAGAAGGGATACAGGCAAGTGACGAACGAGGAGATTCTCCGTGGCATCGCCGAGATCGTGAACGAGGTGGCCGGCGTCGAAACTAGCGAGATCACCCCGGAGAAGTCCTTCGTGGACGAGCTGGACATCGACTCGCTGTCCATGGTGGAAATCGCCGTGCAGGTCGAGGACCGGTTCGGCGTCAAGGTGCCAGATGACGTGCTGGCCAACCTCAAGACCGTGGGTGACGCGGTGGACTACGTCGCCAAGACCACATGAGGTCGACGTACGCATCCGCGCGGACTCAGCTGTGCGGGATTGATTTGGGGGAAGGCGCCGAATGATGACTGAGGTTGTCATCACCGGGCTTGGCGCGACTACCCCGCTCGGCGGCGATGTCGCATCGACCTGGGATGCTTTGCGCGCTGGCAAAAGCGGGGTCGTCGCTATCGCCGAAGACTGGGTAGATCGCTTCGATCTACCCGTGCGGATCGCAGCGAAGCTTGCGGTCGACCCGGCCGACGCGCTCCCGCGGGTGCAGGCCCGCCGTTGGGACCGTTGTGAGCAGGTGGCGGTGATCGCTGCTCGAGAGGCCTGGCGGCACGCCGGCGCACCGGAGGTGGAGCCGGAGCGGTTGGCTGTGGTGATTGGTACCGGCATCGGCGGCGCGTTGACCTTGCTCGGCCAGGACGACCTGCTCGAGAACGCCGGGATGCGCAAGGTCTCGCCGCTGACGATCCCGATGCTGATGCCCAACGGGCCGGCCGCGCATGTCGGGCTGGATCTGGGCGCTCGCGGTGGGGTGCACGCCCCGGTCGCCGCCTGCGCGTCAGGTGCGGAGGCCCTGGCCATCGCGTGGCGGATGCTGCGGGCCGGGGAGGTCGACGTGGTGGTGGCCGGCGGGGCTGAGGCATGCATCATTCCCATCACGCTGGCTGGGTTTGCCCAGATGCGAGCCATGAGTACCCGCAATGATGAGCCGGAACGAGCCTCCCGCCCGTTCGATATCGCCCGGGACGGGTTCGTACTCGGCGAAGGCGCGGGGGTGATGGTGCTCGAGCGGGCGGAATTCGCGGCGGCTCGGGGCGCTGCGCGGCACGGTCGGTTGGCTGGGGTGGGTACTAGCTCCGATGGCCACCACATCACGGCTCCCGAGCCGGAAGGCATCGGAGCCGGCCGGGCGATCTCGACCGCGATACGCACTGCAGGCCTGGCCAAATCCGACATCGGGCACGTTAATGCGCACGCCACCGCTACTCCAGTCGGTGATGTCGCGGAGGCGGCGGCAATCCGGACCGCCGTCGGCGACCACGCAGTCGTCACCGCACCTAAGGGAGCCTTGGGCCACCTCCTCGGTGCCGCCGGCGCGGTCGAGGCCCTGGCCTGCGTGCTGGCGCTGCGTGACGGTGTCGTGCCTCCGACGCTGAACCTGGAGGACCTCGATCCGGGGGTACAGCTCGACGTCGTGACCGGCTCGGCCCGCGAGGTGGAGTTGCATGCCGCCGTCAATGACTCGTTCGGATTCGGCGGGCACAACGTCGCGCTCGTCTTCACCTCGGTTTGACCGGCCGCGGGTAAGACACTCGCTCTTGAGGAGATCCCGGATGACAGCTCTGGCTCATCGTGCCCGCACAGATGCCCAGCCAAGCACTGGTATCCCGCCCACAAATGACCGGCCCAGCAACGGCAGGGCAGCTGATCCGCGCGACCCGGAACTGCGCCTGGCGTGCCTGCTGGACCCGGGCACGCTGTTATCGCTGCGCCCTCGCGACACCAGCGGAGCGTTTGCCGTTCGCGGCCGCATTGACGGAGCGAAGGTAATCGCGTACTGCACCGACGCGACCATGTCGGGCGGGGCGATGGGGTCGGAGGGCTGCCGGCACATCGTGGAAGCTATCGACACCGCGATCCGGGAGCGGACACCGGTGATCGGGTTGTGGCACTCCGGTGGAGCGCGATTGGCCGAGGGTGTCGAAGCTCTCGACGCCGTCGGTCAGGTGTTCGCCGCCATGGTCCGCGCATCGGGGAGGGTGCCACAGATCTCCGTGGTGCTCGGCGCCGCCGCGGGCGGAGCCGCTTACGGCCCCGCGCTGACCGACGTCGTGATCATGGCGCCGGAAGGGCGGGTGTTCGTCACCGGTCCGGACGTGGTCCGCAGCGTCACCGGCGAGCAGATCGACATGGAGGCACTGGGCGGCCCCAGCGCGCACGGCAAGAAATCCGGCGTGGCGCACATGGTCGCCGAGTCCGAGCCCGACGCGTTGCTCCGGGCCCGCCATGTCGCCGGCCTGTTCGCCCGCCCGGGGATGTTTGATCTGCACTCCCTGGGCGAAGACGTCGACCTCGCGCAATACCTGCCAGCGCAGCGGCAACGCGCCTACGACGTTCACCCGCTGCTGCACGCCATGCTCGACGATCCTGACCAGCATAGTCCGGCTGATGGGTTCGCTGAGCTGCAGCCCAAATGGGCACCCAACATTGTCGTCGGATTGGGCAGGTTCGCCGGGCGGACCATCGGAGTGATCGCGAATAACCCGCTGCGGCTCGGGGGGTGCCTGGACTCGGCGTCGGCGGACAAGGCGTCACGCTTTGTGCGGATGTGCGACGCGTTCGGAGTGCCGATGCTCGTCCTGGTCGACGTGCCCGGATACCTTCCCGGCGTCGGCCAGGAATGGGACGGCGTAGTGCGTCGGGGCGCGAAGTTGCTGCACGCCTTCGCCGAGGCAGCCGTGCCCCGGGTCACCCTGGTGACTCGCAAGGCTTTCGGCGGTGCCTACATCGCGATGAACTCCCGGTCGCTGGGTGCTACCCAGGTCTTCGCCTGGCCCGACGCTGAGATGGCCGTGATGGGCGCTAAGGCCGCGGTGGGAATCCTGCACCGCAAGGCGTTGGCCGCTGCGGCGGAGGACGAGCGGGAGACGTTGCACGGCAAACTCGCCGAGCACCACCAGCAGCTTGCCGGTGGCGTGGACCGCGCTGTGGCGATTGGAGTGGTGGACGAGGTGATCAAGCCGGAGCAGACCCGGCGACGCCTGGCCGAAGCGCTGGCCGCGGCACCTGCTGGGCGCGGCGCGCACGGCAATATCCCGCTGTAGTCGCGAAGCCCGCTCAGCAAGCCGCCCGCAGGTTGTCGCTCGGCCCGGTAGGACCCATCCGTAGCTGGTCGCCTTCGCCGATCAGCGGGTAGGACACCCACCAACGCAGGCACCGCACCGGTAGGCCGGGTGGTGCATCGGCGGGGTTCTGCAGGCTGGTGAATGATGTCAGCGCGACCAGCCCACCACCTGGTCGGGGCTCGAGCCGGTGCACCACGATGGTGCCGTCCAGCGTGGACCGATATTGACCGTGCCAAGCGACTTCCCCAATATCACGCGCCAACTGTGGGATGACCGCGCTACGCCACAGCGGGTAGTCACCTGAGTTGATGGCGTCGAAGTACCTTTGCAACACCTCGCGGACCTGACCTGCGTCCGGATGTAGTGCGGCATCCTCGGCGAGCGCCACGGTGGCCGGCCCAGGCTCGGGTCCTTTCGCCGGCATCCTGTTGCCGATGGCGCCGACTGATCGAGTGCCGATCGCGTCGAGATGACCCGCTCCTGCGACCGGCGTCTGACTTCGCAGCACCAGCCCGATAACCACGGCGCCAGCCAACACCACGACTACCACCAGCAGAAGGACCCACCCGCGTCGGGCGACATGCTGCGCCACCGGGCCACCCTACGCCGCTGCCACCTGGGCGCCAGAACCCTCAAGGTGTGCCGATCAGCCCACGCGATGCAGCCAAGTCACCGGGGCGCCGTCGGCGGCGCGGCGGAAGGGCTCCAGCGCGTCGTCCCAGGTGGCGCCGAGAAGCTGAGCAAGTTGGTGGGCGAAGGATTCCGCGTCCCGAGCAGTGCCGGCCAGGGCACGCAGCTGATCCTCGCCGACCACGATGTCGCCGTTGGCGCTGGTGCTAGCCCGCCACAACCCGAGCCCGGGTACGAAACAGAACCGTTCTCCATCCACTCCGGGACTGGGTTGCTCGGTGACCTCAAAGCGCAGCATGGGCCACGCCCGCAGCGCACTGGCCACCGCAGCGGCAGTGCCCGGATCACCGGACCACTCACATTCGGCGCGCAGCTGTCCTGGAGCCGCGGCCTGCGCGGTCCACTGTAGGTCCGCCCTGGTCTGCAGGACGCTCGCTATAGCCCACTCGACGTGCGGACATACCGCAGACGGCGACGAGTGGACGTAGATCGTGCCACTGGTGCTCATGTGGTACCTCCGTTGATCGACGAGGAGCGTCTTCCCCTACGTCCTCGAGATCAAGTGGATGCACCGTTACTCATTGTGCCTTGGTGGCCGCTGGTGCGCCAGCGGCCCGGTGTGTGTCGCGCTGGAAAAAACTTCGGGCGCACCCGGGTTGGCATGCCTGGCGGGAGATCAGTGTTCGTGGGCCCCCAGTGCTTTTGCGGCAGCTAGTGCATCGACCAACCCGGTGCCCTTGTCGAAGGATGTTTGGTAGCTGCCGACCTGCTGGTAAGGCGCACCGTTGGAGTAACGCAATGCCGTCGACTTCAGCACTTTTTCGATCTCAGCGGGGGTTGCGGTGGGGTTGGCCTGGAAGAGCAACGCCACGATCCCGACGATTTGTGGTGCAGCCATCGATGTACCGCTGAGCACGTTGTAACTACCCGCGTCGAGAATTCCGGGGCCGTTCTGCGGCTTGAGTCCGGTGGAACAGATCGGCAGATAGATGCGGCAGGCCCCGAGGATGTTCTGCCCCGGTGCGGAGATGTCCGGCCAGGTAGAGGGGTCGCTCTTCACGCCGCGCGAGGAGAAGGTGGACACCGGGCCGTTGCGGGCTCCGTTGCCCTGGTCATTGTATGAGGCCACCGAGATGATGCCGCCGGTCGGGTCCTGGGCGGGCGGATTAGTGAGGCTCTTCGAGCCGTCGCCGCCGTCATTGCCAGCGGCCCACACCATCACAACGCCTTCCTTGACTAGCTGGCGTTGCAGTTTGACGGTCGCCGAATTCGCATCGAACGCGCCCCCGCCCTGCGGACCATAAGAATTGTTGACCACTCTGATCGGCGGGCATTGCGCGGCCGACACTGCGTCTCCGCACGGGTGGGCGTGGTGCTCCAGCACCCAGTTCAACGACGAATCCGCACTGACAATGACTACGGCGGCACCGGTGGACAACGAAACGATCTTGGCGCCGGGCGCGGCACCGGACACCGTGGTGCCGTCGCTGAGGGTGACGCTACGGCCCGCGGCGATGCTGGACACGTGGCTGCCGTGGCCGCCGAGAGAAAGGGTGTCAGTGTCGACCCCGGTAGGCATGTCCTTGATGCAGCTGGCGTCGGTGTTGGACTCGTCCAGGCACGTGCTCTTCAACACGCGCACGACCTTGCCGCCGGCGAACGCGGGATGTGTGGGGTCGATACCGGAATCAATCACCGCGATGCTGACGCCGCTACCGTCCAACGCTGCGCCGTTCGCCCCGAACAGGGTTTGCCGGGCCTCCAGACCACGGGTCGCCAGCAACGAGGTAGAGCGGGTAGTGACCTGTGGGGGAGCTGCGGGTGCTGCGTGCACCGCGACGGGCTGGTCACCTTCGAGGTAAGTCACGCCGGGCTGGGTGCGAACCGCTTCCACCTGTTGCTTGGTCCCCTGCGCGACCACCACCCCGATTTTGCGGAACGTGGTGACCCGCTGCATCCCGGTGGCAGAGACTGCCCGTTCGGCATCCGCGAGCGTCGCGCCATGCACCATCACCGGCATTGTGCCGGAGGAAGCCGAGAGCAGCTGCCCTACGAGCGACGGCGACAGCGGGACAAGCGCCGGTTCCGCACTCGCCGGCACGGCAGCCAGCGTTCCTCCCGCGATCACCCCGCTGACCAGCAGACCGGTCAGCAAACCCCGTCGACTCATGAGCCCTCCCCTTGTCTGGCGCGTCGGGACGCACTGTGTGAGTGAACACGTAGCGCGAACAATCGTCAACGCTATGCAACCATATGCCGCGCGCCTGATCGGCCTGCTATGAACCAGACGCCTGTGCGAGGGTTCGGTTGCGCCCAGCCGGGGTCGCGCTCATCACGTGCGGCGGTAGGAGGATTAGTCAGTCGAGCGGTGAGCGAACAGCGCCACAGTCACAGTGCTTCTCTATTGCACAGCGGGCTCACGGCCCGGAGTTCCGCGGCCCGGAGTAATGCATCAATTTGCTCAGCAGCGCCCGGCAGGCCGAACCATGCCCCCTGGCCCGTGTCGCAGCCCGCCGCCTGGAACCGCTCACACTGGGCGAGAGTCTCAACACCCTCTGCGGTGACGGTCAGGTCCAACGCGTGCGCCAGATCGACCAGCGCCCGCACGATCCGCTGGTCCACTCTATTGCACGGAGATTGCAGCCCCGCGGCGAAGGAGCCGGCCAGCTTGAGCTCACGCAGTGGTAGCCGGCGCAAATCCGGAAGGTTCCAATAACCGTCGCCGAAGTCATCAAGGGCGATACGTACTCCCATGCCGTACAGCTTGGTCAGCATCGTGAGCGGGCCCGCATCGTCGCCAAGCAGTGACTGCTCGGTGAGCTCTAGCTGAATGCTGGACGGGTCGAGCTCATTGTCGGCGAGAACCTGGGTGACGTCAGCCACCAGGCTCGGCTCGTGCAGCTGCCGGGGCGCGAGGTTGACGCTGACCACCGGCGCCGCATCACCGAACGCGTCACGCCAGGCTTTGGCCTGCTCACACGCCCGGGCCAGGACCCAATGCCCGAGCTGCACGATCGATCCGGATTCCTCGGCGAGGCGAATGAAACGTTCGGGTCCCAGCACGCCGAGAGTCGGGTGTCGCCAGCGCACCAGCGCCTCGACTGCCCGTAGCGTGCCTTGCCCCAGATCGACCAGTGGCTGGTACACAATGAAGAACTCGCCGCGCGCCACCGCGGGCACCATCGTCGCGGACAGCCTGAAATCGGCGACCTCGCTATCGTTGCGATGCTGGTCGAACATCGCGTAGCGAGCTTTACCGCTAGCTTTCGCCTGGTACATGGTGATGTCAGCGGCTTGAATGAGGTCGGCCGGGTTAGTCTCGGCCACCGGCCGCTCGACGACGCCGATGCTCGTGCGCACGGTCAACGCGTGACCGCCGACTCGGACTGGCGCATCCAGGGCGGACAGGATCTTATCGGCCAGTACGGCCATGTCCGTTTCGCCGGCGGTATCCTCGACGATGATCAGGAATTCGTCCCCGCCCATCCGGGCTACCAGCTGCCCGGGGCCGCAGCAACGGGTCAGCCGGGACGCGACAGCTTTTAGCAACTGATCGCCGATGTCATGGCCGAGGCTGTCGTTGACCACCTTGAACCCATCAAGATCGAGGAAGCACAGCCCAACTCGGCGTTGGCTCGCCGGCCCGGCGAATACCTGATCCAGCCGTTCGGTGACCATCTGCCGGTTGGCCAACGCTGTCAGTGGGTCGTGGTAAGCCTGGTGCTGCAATTTCCCCTGCAGGCGACGCCGTTCGGATATGTCCTCCAACATGGCCACCTGGTAAGCGGGTGCGCCGCTTTCGTCGCGGACCAGTGACACCGTCAGATCAGACCAGATCTCACCGCCGTCGCGACGGTTGAAACGCTTCTCCATGCGGAAGTGGTCGCGTTCGCCGCGAACCAGCTCCTCGTACACTTCCCACACGCTGGCGGCGTCGTCTGGGTGGACCATCGAGCTGACGTTGAGGCGCGTGAACTCCTCCCGGGTGTAGCCGAACATCTCCTGCAGCGCAGGATTGGCGTCGGTGATGTTGCCTCCCAGGTCACCGATTCCAATGCCCATCTTCGCTTCGGTGAACATCGCACGAAACTTCGCCTCGCTAGCCGCCAGCGCCTGTTCAGCCTGCCGGCGCGCGCGCAACCCGGCGCGATAGATTGCGTCCTGCTCATCGAGGCTGCGCTCGCGCAATGCGCTGGCGTACCCAGCAGCCAGACTGCCCACAAGCTGGGCAACCCGGCTGGCCACATCGCCTCCTGGCGGAGCGGAAGTCGGCAGACCGGGCAACCATTCGGCGATCAGCGCGAGGGTCTCTTTGAGGGTGTCAGTACCGGTGAAATGCTTTTCCACCATGGCGACGCCGACGTCGCGCCCCACCGACGGGTCGAACTCAGCAGCCAGGAAGCCCTCGACCAACTGCTGAGTGAGCTCCAGCAGGTGCCTGGCCAACATACGGCGTCCCATCGCCACGTAGCTCGTGCCGACGATTGCCTCGGTCCAACGTTGGGCGAATGCCTCGCAATCCGTGTGAGTCATCCGTATCGGCCTACTGCGGCGAAACCGGTGAACCGCTCGGGATGGTCATCGACGTCAGCGGGGGAATCCGGCCGCCACAGCGGCAGGAACACCACTCCGGGGGGCACCAGGTCGAACCCGTCAAGCAGAGTTTCGACCTCGAGGCGCGAGCGCATTGTCAACGGTGCACCAGCACGCCGGTAGAGGTCAGTGTGCGAGGCGGCTTGATCGGGGCGGCCCTCATGAGTGGCGTGCGAAACAGCGAGATAGCTTCCGGGCGGCATCATCTTGCGGTACTGACCAACGATGCCCGCCGGATCGGCCTCGTCCGGTACGAAATGCAGCATCGCCACCATGAGCACGCCGATCGGCTGAGTTGGATCGAGCAGCTCCCGAGTCCGTGGGTGATCGAAGATCGCCGTCACATCCCGCAGGTCAGCCTGGACGACGTTCGCGTGCTGATTTCCGGCCAGGATGGCGCGGCTGTGCGCGGCGGCCACCGGATCGACGTCGACGTAGACCACTCGAGCTTCGGGTGCGACAGCCTGAGCGACCTCATGCACATTGCCCTCGGTGGGGATGCCCGATCCGATGTCCAGAAATTGGGTAATGCCCTGGCTGACGAGGTAGCGCACCGAGCGGCGCAGGAACGCCCGGTTAGCCTGCATGATCAAGGGCAGCTCCGGCCACAGCTCCATGGCCTGACGCGCCATCTGCCGGTCCACGGCGAAATTGTGTGAGCCGCCGAGGTAGTAGTCGTAGACTCGGGCCGGGCTGGCATGCTCGATGTCCACGTCGTCGGACGCCCAGCTCGAACGTTCCATCCGGAACCCTCCTACGGGTGTCGCACAATCGTGCAGCCGTACAGCTAGCGACCGCAGATCCGGACTTACCCTCCGAGATCTCAATAACAGACTGGAAACGCCTAAGGCAAGGCCGCGGACGAGGGCCCTTCGCACCTTCCTTGATACTGGTTCCGTGGTGAACAGCAGATGTACAGCACAGGAAGATCGAGTTGTGGTAGCTGACGAGCGATGAACGAGTCGACTAAGCGGCGGGCGGCGGTGCTGGGCTCACCCATTAGGCATTCGCTGTCGCCCACGCTGCACCGTGCTGCCTACACCGCCTTGGGCCTGACCGGGTGGTGCTACGACGCGGTGGAATGCGATGAGGCGGCGTTGCCCACCTTCGTTGAACGGCTCGGTTCGGAGTGGGCCGGGCTGTCTCTGACGATGCCCCTGAAACGGGTGGCGTTGACCGTGGCCGATGAGGTGTCTGCACTGGCCCACGCGGTTGGCGCGGCGAATACCCTGATCTTAGGGCAGCACGGTGCGCCGCGTCGGGCTGAGAACACAGACGTAGCGGGTATTCTGGCCGCGCTGCGCGAAGCGGGAGTCGATCGGGTCAGCGCCGCGGTGGTTCTGGGAGCCGGCGGCACCGCCCAGGCGGCGCTTGCCGCGCTGCGTGAGCTTGGGGAGACTGCGCCGACCGTGCTGGTGCGGAACCCACGCGCAACGACGGATCTCAGCACGGCGGCCGATCGGCTCGGTGTCACGCCGGTCATTTCCGGCGACCTGCTCGACGGCGCCATCCCCGAGGCTGACGTTGTCATCTCGACCCTGCCGCCGGGCGCTGCCGACGCGCTGGCCCGTCAGCAGTGGGTGAGCAGGCCGGTGGTACTCGACGTCGTCTATACGCCGTGGCCCACTCCGCTGGCCGCGTCCGCGATCACCGCGGGTTGCTCGACTGTCAGCGGTCTCGCGGTACTGCTGCACCAAGCCGTTGCCCAGTGCGAGCTGATGACTGGTCGCCCCGCGCCGACCGCCGAGATGCGGGCAGCTCTGGAGGCCGCAGTCGCCTGATAAGGGGCGTGTGCACGCTTGTCACCTGACCACCACCCGGTCGGCCATGCTTGATCAACTAGTGCATGCCGCATGACGCCACCACACTCAACCTCATGGTGACTCCAGTTTCGACGTACCGGTTGCAGCTCAGCGCTGGCCTGACCTTCGTCAACGCCGCCGCCCTGGTGCCTTACCTTGCGTCGCTGGGTATCGGCGCGGTGTACACCTCTCCGCTGCTGGCGGCGATGCCCGGATCGGAGCACGGGTACGACGTCGCGGATCCCACCCGAGTATCTGAGGCGCTCGGCGGGGAGTCCGGCCGGCGCACGTTGGTCGCCGCCGTTCGCGAGCATGGGTTAGCGCTGGTGGTCGATATCGTGCCCAACCATCTCGGGGTGGCTGACCCGCGGGCCAATTCCGCCTGGTGGGATGTGCTGCGGCACGGGCCGTCGTCGCGCTTCGTTCGGTGGTTCGACATCGTTGGCTGGCCACTGCGTCTGCCTGTCCTGGCTGACTCGCCTGAGGCGCTCGCCGACTTGCGGCTAGATGGTGACACGCTGCGCTACTACGAGCACGCCTTCCCGCTGGCGCCGGGAACGGCCGGCGGCACCCCGCAGCAAGTGCACGCGGCGCAGCACTACCGGCTGGTCTCCTGGCGGGCGAACGTGGGCTACCGCCGGTTCTTCGCGGTCAGCGACCTCGCGGCAGTGCGGGTGGAGGACCCGGACGTGTTCGACGCTACTCACGGCGAAGTGTTGCGTTGGGTCGCCGAAGGCGACGTCGACGGTCTGCGCGTCGATCACCCGGACGGCCTCACCGATCCCACCGGGTACCTGCAACGGCTCCGTGATCACGCTCCCGACGCCTGGATCGTGGTGGAAAAAATCCTCGAACCGGGGGAGGCTCTGCCCGCGTCGTGGCCGGTGGCTGGTACTACCGGCTACGACGCGCTCGCCGAGGTCGATGGGGTACTGGTGGACCCCGCCGGAGAAGCGACGCTCACCGCCCTGGATACCGAGCTGACCGGGGTCCAGACCAACTGGGCGCAGTTCGTACACGATTGCAAACTTGACGTCGCCACCGGCATGCTCGGCTCGGAGCTGCATCGCCTCGCCGCCCTGGCCCCCGACCTCACCGATGCGGACGCTGCGCTGGCTGAGGTACTGGCGTACTTCCCGGTGTATCGCTCATACCTGCCCGACTATGGGATCGAGCACCTCGATCAGGCGCTGGCAGCTGCCCAGCGGCAACGTCCCGATCTAGCGCTGACCCTGGCGGCGCTGTCACCGCGGCTGCGGGATCCGAGCGACGAGCTCGCGGTCCGGTTCCAGCAGACCTCCGGCGCAGTGATGGCCAAAGGAGTGGAGGACACCGCCTACTACCGCTGGACCCGATTCATTCCGCTCAATGAGGTAGGCGGAGATCCGGACCGTTTCGGGAGCGACCTCGACGCCTTCCACGCCGCCTTGGCGCATCGGGAGGAGCTCGCGCCGCACGGGATGACCACACTGTCCACCCACGACACCAAGCGTTCCGCCGACGTACGAGCCCGGCTTGCGGTGCTCGCCGAGCTTTCGGAATGGTGGGCTGGCGCGGTCCGGGAATTCACGAAACTGGCGCAGGCAGCCGGCGCCAGTGTGCCCGACCCCGCGCTGGGACACCTGCTCTGGCAGACCCTGGTCGGTGCCTGGCCGCTGCCGCCTGACCGGCTGCATGCCTACCTGGAGAAGGCGATGCGTGAGGCGCGGACCCATACCACCTGGACCGACCCGGACGAGCCGTTCGAGTCCGCGATGCACGCCGTCGCCGACGCCGCGCTGACCGACCCCGTGCTACACAGCGCGGCGGCCAGGGTGGCGGCCCGGATCATCCCGCCCGGCTGGACGAACTCGCTGGCCGCGGTGGTGCTGCAGCTGGCGATGCCCGGTGTGCCGGACACCTATCAGGGCGGCGAGCTGTGGGATCTGTCACTGGTGGATCCGGACAACCGTCGACCGGTGGACTTCAGCGTCCGTGCCGACCTGCTGGCGCGGATCGATCGCGGCTGGCTACCCGAGGTGGACGATTCAGGCGCCGCCAAGCTACTCGTCGTGTCCCGGGTTCTGCGCGCGCGCCGTGATCATCCGGAACGATTCACCGGATACACCCCGCTGCGCGCCACCGGCCCTGCCGCAGCGCACGCCGTCGCGTTCGCCCGCAACGGGGTCGTCGCGGTTGCCACCCGGCTGCCCGTCGGGTTGGCCGACCGCGGTGGCTGGGGCGAGACGGCGCTGCCCTTACCCGGGGGCTCCTGGACTGACGCGTTCACCGGCTTCTCGGCGTCCGGCGAGGTTGCGCTGGGGGACCTGCTCGCCCGGTATCCCGTCGCCTTGCTGCTGGCGGACTAGCTCCTGCACCAGATCTGAGTGTCGCTCGACTAGCAAGGCCGGCCGTGTGGTCGTGACCAGAAAATGCCGCACAACCCTGACAAGATCGGTTCTCATGAACTTCAGAGTGTGGGCCCCCCTGCGGAAACAGGTACGGGTCGTGGTGAACGGCGCCGAGCATGAGATGACCCGGACGCCCGGTGGCTGGTGGTGCGGCCAGGTCGACGACGCGGGTTCAGGCAGCGACTACGCGTTCCGGCTCGATGAGGAAGACACCCCGCTACCCGACCCCCGATCTCGCTGGCAGCCCAACGGCGTCCACGCGCCGTCGCGGACCTATGACCACACCGCCTTCGAATGGACGGATCAGCGCTGGACCGGCCGGGCGCTGGCGGGCAGCGTGCTCTACGAACTGCACATCGGGACGTTCACTCCAGATGGGACGTTCGACTCCGCAATCGAGCGTCTGGACTACCTGGCCGGGCTGGGCATCGACCTGGTGGAGGTAATGCCGGTCAACGCCGTCGACGGTTCCTGGAACTGGGGTTATGACGGGGTCGGCTGGTACGCCGTTACCGAGAACTACGGCGGCCCGGACGCGTTCAAGCGTTTCGTCGACGCGTGTCACGATCGCGGGCTGGGCGTACTGCTCGACGTCGTGCACAACCACCTCGGTCCATCCGGCGCATACCTCGACCGTTTCGGCCCGTACTTCGCCGGCAGCAACATCTGGGGCCCCACGCTCAATCTCGACGGCCCACACTCCGACGAGGTACGCCGCTACGTCATCGACAACGCGCTGGAGTGGTTGGCCGACTACCACCTCGACGGGCTGCGGCTCGACGCCGTGCACGCGCTGCGCGACACCCGGGCCACCCACCTGCTAGAGGAACTGACCACTGAGGTGGAAACCCTCGCAACGCATCTGCGACGGCCGCTGTCACTGATCGCGGAATCCGATCTCAACAACCCGCGGCTGGTCACGCCGCGGGTCGCGGGGGGCTACGGCTTGACCGCGCAGTGGGATGACGACATCCACCACTGCCTGCACGCCACCCTGACCGGTGAACGGCAGGGTTACTACGCCGACTTCGGCGCGCTGCCAGACTTCGCCCGCACCCTTCGTGGAGCGTTCTTCCACGATGGGCGTTGGTCGAGCTTCCGGCAACGCACCCACGGCCGCCCGGTGGACACCGCGCACCTGCCTGGCTGGAAGTTCGTCAGCTACCTGCAGAACCACGACCAGGTGGGAAACCGCGCCACCGGCGACCGGATCTCGACCACCCTGTCCCCTGGGCTGCTGGCCTGCGGGGCGGCGCTGGTGCTGTGCTCCCCGTACACGCCGATGCTTTTCATGGGCGAGGAGTGGGGCGCGGCCACCCCGTTCCAGTTCTTCTCGTCCATGCCCGACCCGGAGCTGCGCGAGGCCATCCGACGGGGTCGTTACGCCGAGTTCGCCGAACACGGCTGGGATGAGGCGGATGTTCCCGACCCGAACGACGAGCAGACTTTCCGACGTTCCCAGCTGGACTGGTCCGAGCCTGGCTCCGAGCCACACGCGACTGTGCTACGCGTCTACCGGGAGTTGATCGCGCAACGGAAGTGCCGTCCTGAGCTGTCCGACGCCCGGCTGGACGCCCTAGCCGTCGACGTGGACTCCGACGCCCGCACCCTGGTGTTGCACCGCGGTGCACTGCGTGTGGTGGTCAATTTGAGCGAGCAGCCCGCCACTGTTGCGCTGGACGGGTCACCCACTGAGGTTCTGCTCGCGTCCGGAGACGCCACCACAACGCGCGACAGCGTGCAGCTGGACGGTCAGTCCTTCGCTGTCGTCGCTCTTGAGATCAGCGGAAGAGTTTGCGCAGCACCGCCAGAACGATGAGTGCAGCGAGGCCCATCAGCGAGTAGCGCACTGTCGGGTTGCCCAGGGTGGCTTCCACCTGCTCCTTGCCGGCGTCGATCAGGCGGGTGGGATCAGCCCTGGTACCGATCTCCTGCAGCGTTGCTGCCAGCGCATCGCGGGCCTTCTCGATTTCGCGTTCGATGGTGTCGGCGTCGCGGGCCATAGGTTCCTCCTCGCGGGGTGAGCGTGGGGCACACCGTAGCCACCGTGTGCCCACGTGGCCACGCCACCCCAGCGCCTGGGCGGTACCGTCCGCCCTTGTGACCGACAACCTCCGGCTATCGCCCGGCGACGCCGCGCCTGAGTTCACCCTGCCCGACGCCGACGGCAAGCCCGTCTCGCTGTCGGATTACCGCGGCCGGTCTGTGCTGGTCTATTTCTATCCGGCGGCGAGCACCCCTGGCTGCACCAAGCAGGCCTGTGACTTCCGTGACAGCCTCACCGAGCTGGACACCGCCGGGTTCGCTGTACTCGGCGTCTCCCCGGACCCGCCGGCGAAGCTGGCGAAGTTCCGCGACGCGCAAGGCCTCACCTTCCCGCTGCTGTCCGACGTGGACCGTTCAGTACTCACCGCCTACGGCGCCTACGGTGAGAAGCAGCTGTACGGCAAGACGGTCACCGGCGTCATTCGGTCCACCTTTGTGATCGACCCGCAGGGCCGCATCGACAAGGCGCTGTACAACGTCCGCGCCACCGGACACGTCACCAAGCTGCGCAAAGACCTCGGCGTCTGACGCCGTATCCTGTCCCCTCGTCACCACAAGCCGGCGTAGCCCAACGGCAGAGGCACGGGCCTTAGGAGTCCGCCAGTGTGGGTTCGAATCCCACCGCCGGCACTGAAACTCACATGAGGCATTACAGACCCTGGCTCCGGGTATCTCGTTGCGACGTGTGCTCGGCGTGTACCTCGCGCAGAGCGCGGATGTCCCGTACTGCCTTTCGGCCATCAGCGGACTGGATTGCCATCACGGCGATGTATTCGTCATCAGGAAGCTCGATGCGGGCCCAGGGCGCGCCGTCGGGGAAGGAGATCCGGAGCACCAGCTCCCAGGGCACCATGCGGGTTGCGATCAGGTTGCGCACCTCCACGCCGTCGGCGTCGGCGCGCACCCGGGGTCGCGCGAACAGCAACGCCGCTCCGGCGAGCAGCAGTCCCAGCACCACCATGGCCACCTGGTCGGAGAGCCGGAAATAGACGCCAGTAGATGTCCGCCGGAGCAGAACTGCAACGACGGTAAAAACCGCGACCAACAGCACCGCCGCGGCCACCGCGACCCAGCGGGCCTTGCGGGGCCGGGCTTCGAACGCGGTGGTGGTCATGTCCCGTCCCGCCGAACCCGGCGTAGGCCGCGCAGCACCAGGGCTGTCTGCAGCGCGGCAACGCAGGCCTGGAAACCCTTGTCCTCCGCGGACGAGGGCAACCCGCAACGGTCCAAAGCCTGTTCCTCGGTATCGCATGTAAGTACGCCGTTGCCGATCGGGGTCCTCTCGTCCAACGCCACTCTGGTGAGTCCAGCGGTGACCGCGTCGCAGACGTACTCGAAGTGCGGGGTGCCGCCGCGGATCACCACCCCGAGCGCGAGGACGGCGTCGTGCTGTCGGGCCAGTTCCTGGCACACCACGGGAAGCTCGACCGCACCCGGCACCCGCACCACCGTCGGGCCCGGGATCCCTGCCTCGGCAGCGGCTGCGCTGGCCCGGTCCAGCAACGCGGTGGTGATGCGTTCATGCCAGCGAGTGGCGGCGATGCCCAACCGGAGATCCTCGCAGCGTGGTACTTCCAGCGCGGGCTGCCCGGTGCCGCTCATGAAAGCAACGCTCCGGTGGGGTCCAGGCCGTCGAGATCGTGGCCCATCCGGTCACGTTTCGTGCGCAGGTAACGCAGATTTTCCGGGTTGGGCCGGATTGGCAGCGGGACCCTCCCTGTGATGGTCAGACCGTAGCCCTCCAGGCCCGCCCGCTTGGCCGGGTTGTTGGTGAGCAACCGCATCGAGCGCACTCCCAGGTCCACCAGGATCTGCGCCCCAGTGCCGTAATCGCGGGAGTCGGCCGGCATGCCCAGGGCGAGGTTCGCGTCGACAGTGTCAGCACCGGCGTCCTGTAGCTGATACGCCTGCAGCTTGTGCATCAGCCCGATGCCGCGGCCTTCGTGACCCCGCACGTAGAGCACCACCCCGCGGCCTTCGGCGGCGATGGCGGCCAGCGCGGCGTCCAACTGCGGCCCGCAGTCACAGCGGAGCGAGCCCAGTACGTCGCCGGTCAGGCATTCCGAGTGCACCCGGACCAGCACGTCGGCCCCGTCCCCGATTTCCCCGGCGACCAGCGCGATGTGTTCCACACCGTCGAGCAGCGAGTCGAAGCCGATCGCGATGAACTCCCCGTGCACGGTAGGGATTCGGGCTTCGGCGACTCGCTCCACCTGCTTTTCGAAACGCCGCCGGTAGGCGATCAGATCCGCGATGGTGATCAGCGCCAGGTCGTGCTCGGCGGCGAAGACCTCCAACTCGTCGCGACGGGCCATCTCGCCGTCGTCCTTGGCAGAGACGATCTCGCAGAGCACGCCGGCCGGCGGCAGCCCGGCCAGCCGGGCCAGATCCACCGAGGCCTCGGTGTGCCCGGGGCGTCGCAGCACCCCACCCTCCTTGGCCCGCAGCGGCACGACGTGACCTGGTCGGGCGAAGTCGACCGACTTGGAGTCCGGGTCGGCCAGCAGCCGGATGGTGTGCGCCCGGTCCGCCGCCGAGATCCCGGTCGTCACGCCCTCGCGGGCGTCCACCGTCACGGTGTACGCGGTGCCCCGCTTGTCCTGGTTGGTATGAAACATCGGTGGCAGGTCCAGCCGGTCGCAATCGTCGCCGGTCAGCGCTACACAGACGTACCCCGAGGTGTACCGGACCGTGAACGCCAGCAGCTCCGGAGTGGCCCGGGCCGCGGCGAATATGAGGTCGCCCTCGTTCTCGCGTTCCTCGTCATCGACCACGATCACGGGGCGCCCGGACGCCACGTCCGCGATCGCCCGGTCGATGCCGGCAAAGGCGCTGTGCGTCATCGCGTCCTCCTCTCCCGCATCATCCCCCAGCACCATCGCTACCAGGCACTAGATGTGGGCGAGCCAACCGCTCGACATATTTCGCGATCACATCGATCTCGAGGTTCACTAGCTCGCCGGGGCGTCGCATGCCCAGCGTGGTCACCTGCTGAGTCGTCGGGATTAGTCCTACCGAGAAGTCTTCAGCCCCGACGTCAATCAAGGTGAGCGATACCCCGTCCACGGCGATGGACCCTTTCTCCACCAGGTAGCGGGCCAACCCGGCCAGAATGCCGATCCGGAGCAGCTCCCATGGGGCTCCGTCCTGTGGCGCGGTGCGGGATAGCACGGTCCCGGTGCCATCGACGTGGCCCTGCACCAGGTGCCCACCGAGCCGGTGCCCGAGCTTCGCGGCACGCTCTAAGTTCAGCCGGTCTCCTACCGCAGCCGGACCCAGGCTGGAACGGCGCAGCGTCTCGCCGATCACGTCGGCGGTGAATATCTCGCCGTCAATATCTACCACGGTCAGGCAGACGCCGTTGACCGCAATCGAGTCACCGGATCGAGCATCTGAGCTGGTCAGCGGGCCGCGCACGGAAAATCGCGCCGCGTCGGGCCGTTCCTCCCGGCTGACGAGCTCCCCGAGTTCCTCGACGATGCCGGTGAACACGGCTCATCCTTCCCGGCCGGTATGCCTCACCGGCCGCCGCATGCTCGGGCCTTGGCCCGCAGCGACTCGACTGCCTGCGCGGGGTCGCCAGCCCCGTACACCGCCGAGCCGGCGACGAAACAGTCCACTCCGGCCTCCGCCGCGGCCTCGATGGTGTCGGCGTTGATGCCCCCGTCGATCTCTATCAGCACAGTGAGGTGCCCGGTGTCCACCAATCGCCGGGCGGTACGCACCTTATCCAGGACCTCGGCGATGAAAGACTGCCCACCGAATCCCGGCTCCACACTCATCACCAGCAGTGTGTCGTAGTGCCGCAGCACCTCCACCCACGGCTCCAGTGGGGTTTTGGGTTTGACGGACAGGCCGGCCTTGGCGCCGGCCGCGCGGAGGTCCTTCGCCAGCTTGATGGGATCCTGGGCGGCCTCGGCGTGCACGGTCACGTTGTAACATCCCGCTTCGGCATAGCCGATAGCCCACCGATCCGGATTTTCGATCATGAGGTGGCAGTCCATCGGGATATCGGTGTACTTCATCAGGCTTTGCACGATGGGAAGACCCAGAGTGAGGTTGGGCACGAAGTGCCCGTCCATCACGTCAACGTGCAGCCAGTCGGCGCCCGTTACCGCGTTGGCCTCTTCGGCCAGCCGGGCGAAATCGGCGGACAAGATTGAGGGCGCGATCATCGGCTGAGGTGGCACAAGGTGCACGGTATCGCGCAGTCAGCTTAACGGCGGTTGCGGCTCGGCAACGGTGAGTTCCAGCCGGTCCGCGACGACGGTGCCATGGACTTCCTGTCCTGGTCTGAGGTCCTCGGTAAGCAGCATCCGGGACAATTTCTTGTCAAGCTCACGCCCGATCGCTCGGCGCAGCGGTCTTGCCCCGTACTCCGGTTGGTAACCACGGTCGACTATCCAGTCGATGGCGTGGTCGTCGAGGCGCAGGGCGATGTTCTGGGTTCGCAGCCGCTGCCGGGTCTGCTCCAGGAGCAGCTTGGTGATCGTGCGAAGCTGCACCCGATCGAGGCCACTAAACAGCACGATCTCGTCAATCCGGTTGAGGAACTCCGGGCGGAAATGCCGTCGCACGGTGACCATCAGCGGCTCCCGCAGCTCTTCGACTGATTGCCCGGTACTGGTCGCGGCTAGCAACTGATCCGCGCCGAGGTTGCTGGTCATGATGATCACGGTGTTGGCGAAGTTCGCGGTCCGGCCCCGGGAGTCAGTGAGCCGGCCGGCGTCGAAGACCTGCAGCAGGATGTTAGAGACGTCCGCGTGCGCCTTCTCGATCTCATCAAGCAGCACCACGGTGTACGGAGTGCGGCGGACGGCATCGGTGAGTTGGCCCGGCTCGTCGTGGCCGACATAGCCGGGAGGGGCACCGATGAGCCGCGACACTGTGTGCTGGTCCTGAAATTCGCTCATGTCGAGGCGGATCAGCCGCTCCTGGGACCCGAACAGTGTCTGCGCCAGCGCCCGGGCCAGCTCCGTCTTGCCTACGCCGGTAGGGCCGAGGAACAGGAAGGAGCCGACCGGCCGGTCCGGGTGAGTGAGACCCGCACGGCTGGCGCGCACCGCGTCAGCAACCGCCTCGATTGCCTCGTCCTGCCCGACGACCCGCTGCCGCAGGTGCTCCTCGAGATGCAGCAGCCGGTGTCGCTCCACCTCGGTGAGCTGGGCGACCGGGATGCCAGTACTGCGTGCGATGATCTCCGCAACGTCGTTGGCGCCGACCTGTGGCTCACGAGTCGGCTTAGTCTGAACGGTCTCCAGCTCGACGATAGCCAGGTCGAGCTCCCGGGTCAGCGCCTCGGCCCGCTCGTAGTTTTCGGCGTCAATCGCGATGTCCTTGGCCCGGGTGAGCTGCTCGACACGCTGCTCGAGCGCCCAGGTGTCCTCGCGCGGGCTGTCCACCCGGGCCCGGACCCGCGCGCTGGCCCGGTCGATGAGGTCGATCGCCTTGTCGGGGAGAAACCGGTCGGTGAGATACCGGTGAGATAGCCGTGCAGCCGCCTCAGCGGCCTCATCAGTGATGCGGACACGGTGGTGCGACTCGTAGCGTTTGCGCACGCCACGCAGGATCGCGACGGTGTCCTCGACACTCGGTTCAGCGATCAAGATGGGCTGGAACCGTCGTTCCAGCGCCGGGTCACGCTCGATATGGCGGCGGTACTCGTCGACGGTGGTGGCTCCGATCAGCTGCAGGTCGCCGCGGGCCAGGGCGGGCTTGAGCATGCTGCTGGCGTCCATCGCACCGCCCTCAGCCCCCGCGCCGGCGCCCACCACGGTGTGCAGCTCATCGAGAAACAGCACCACCGTCCGGCCAGCGGCGGTCACCTCGTCGATCACCGCGGTGAGCCGTTCCTCGAACTCACCGCGGTACTTGGTGCCGGCCAACATCGCTGGCAAATTCAGCGTGAGCAGCCGCCGGTTGCGCAGCGGTTCCGGGACTGCGCCGTCGGCTATCCGCTGGGCGATGCCGTCGACGATCGCTGTCTTGCCGACGCCGGGGTCCCCGATCAGAACCGGATTGTTTTTCGTCCGCCGCGACAGCACCTCGAGGACCTGCTCGATGTCGTCGTCGCGGCCAATGACCGGATCAAGACGTCCATCCCGGGCAGCGGCTGTGAGGTCACGGCCGTAACGGTCCAGCCGCTGCGTCGACGTGCCCGGTCTGGTTATCCCGCCGAAGGACTGCTCAAGCCCACCGACCAACCGGCTCACGAGATCCTCAAGAGGGTTAAACCCAGAACCGAACGGTCCCTCGGGCATACCAAACCTCCTCGTCCGCCGCACCGGCGGCCGCTGTCCGCGATACCACCCTTGATAATGCCCTCGACCGGCCTTCCGTGCCGTGCCCACGCCAGTGGCATTGCCCCAACCTCGAAGCCCGGCTGGTCCGACGTCGACATGGTCGGATCAGTCCAAAGTGCGCTCGGTGTACCGGTGAGGTTCGACACGGACGTCAACCCCGCCGAGCTAGCCGAAGGCCGCTGGGGCGCCGCTCGGGATCCGGGAACATTCATGTACATGACCGTAGGCATCGGCATTGGAGCCGTGGTCGACGTCCGTCGTGTCGAGTTCACGACGAAAAAGACCGACACTGGAGGAGAGACGATGCCAGGTAATAACGGTGCTTCGCGGCGTGTTGAGGAGCGCACTGAGAGCCAAGCCAACCTTTACCGAACCGTGCTTCGCCGCTTGGAGATCGGTCCGACCGACGTGGCTCTGGAAGTGGGATGCGGCATAGCAGTAGGACTGCACTCGCGCTTCGCGAATTCGGCCCTAGTGCCATTTACGGGCTGGATCTCTCCCACGATCAGCTTGACCGCGCTACCAGGGTAATTTCCGAGCTAAGTGCACAAGAGAGTGATCGTTTAGTACTCCAGCAAGGCTCCGCGCTGAAGCTACCTACCTCATGCAGCCGAGACGTTCGATAAATGTTACTCGGTGGAAGCCGCTCAGCACTTCGAAGACTTGGCCGTGTTCGCGTCCGAGACCCATCGAGTACTCAAATCCGGCGGACGGCTCGCGGTCGCAACTTTCATTATGATGAGACCGACCGCCGCAACCGACAAACTGCGACGCCTGATCGAGACGATCGATAGTGGCATCGACGTCGTCGCGGCGATCGACTCCTTTTGGGACGACCTTCTCGCGGCTGGCTTTGTCGACGTGGATGTTGAAAGCATGGGCGAGATGTCTGGCACGGCTTTCACGCCTGGATAGCGCAGACCGAGTTCAAAGACAGCTGGGGTCGCAACTGGCTGAAGGCATACCATCGCGGACTCACCGACTACTACCTTGTGACGGCAGACAAGAACTAGACCTAGCGACGCAGCAGAGCGCAGAACATCGCGTCAGTGCCGTGGCGGTGTGGCCAAAGCTGGACGTACGGCCCGTCGCCGAGTCGGGGGACGCCGGGAAACTGCGGCCTGGCGTCGAGCTGTGCGGCACCGGTGCGCCGTACCACGTCCGCGACCACGCCCACTGTCTCATCCAGGTGCGGCGAACAGGTCACGTAGGCCACCACGCCGCCTGGACGGACCAGTCGAAACGCCGCGACCAGCAGTTCCCGCTGCAGCCGGACGAGACCGGCGATGTCGTTGGCCCGCCGTCGCCAGCGCGCCTCCGGGCGGCGTCGCAGCGCCCCCAGTCCGGTGCATGGTGCGTCTACCAGCACCCGGTCGTAGGCCCGTTCCGGCAGCCCGCTGTCCCGGCCATCGACGATGTGCACCGTGACCGGCAATCCGGCGCACGCCTGACTGACCAACCGGGCCCGGTGCTCGGCCTTTTCCACGGCATCCACGGTTGACCCGCGCGCGGCACTGAGGGAACCCAGCAGGGCTGCCTTGCCTCCCGGCCCGGCGCACAGATCCAGCCAGCGGGTGTCGGCGCCGTCTAACGGCACCGACACCAACGCAAGAGTGACGAGTTGGCTGCCCTCATCCTGGACATGAGCGAGGTGATCGCGTACTGGGATCAGCTCGCCCGGGTCACCGCCTTCGGCCAGATACACCCCACAAGGTGAGTACAGGGCAACCTGACCGCCGGTCAACTCGGCCAGCTCGGCGGCGCTGATCTGCCCTGGCCGCGCGGCGAGGTGCACCAGCGGTCGGGTGTCGTCGGCGGCCAGTGCTTCGGCGAGTTCATCGAGGTCACCACCGAGGGCGTCGGCGAAGGCCTGCGCGATCCACCGCGGATGGGATTGCGCCATCGCGAGGTGACCCACCGGGTCGTCATCAGCGGCCGGCGCTACCGCCTGTACCCAACCGGGTTCGTCGTGCTCACTGACCCGGCGCAGTACCGCGTTGACGAAGCCAGCCGCAGCACTGCCACGACCGGCTCTCACCAAGTCCACGGTGGTGGCGACCGCGGCATGCGGCGGCACGCGCGTCCGCAATAATTGATAGCTGCCCAGCCGCAGGGCGTCCAGCAGCTCGCCGTCGATCTCCGAGAGTGGGCGGTCCGCGCACGACTGCAGCACCGCGTCGAGCAGTCCCTGCGCGCGGCATGTTCCATAGCACAGCTCGGTGGCTAGCGCGGCGTCGCGGCCGTTGATCCCCCGCTGCCGCAACAGGCTGGGCAACACCAGGTTGGCGTACGCGTCACGTTCGCGCACCGCAGCCAGCGCGTCCAACGCCACCTGCCGAGGCGGATCGTCCACCGGTGGCCGGGACGGCCCGGAGCGCCGCCGAGGGGGCCTGGGGCGAGGCGGTCGGGACGGCTTGCGGGGCACAGTCACAGCAGCACCGCGGCGTTGGCCGTCACTCGAACCGCTCCCCAGGTTCCGGTCGGGCACCGCGGGCCCAGTCCGGGGCGGGCATCGCTCGCTTGCCGGGCGCAGTGACGTCACCGAGCCGCACTGCTCCGGTGGCCGTGCCGACGAGCACTTCCCGTTTGGCCACATACAGCTCACCACGGGCGAGCCCATCAATGTCGCGGACATCGGCGACTCGCACTGGACCAAGGCCGATGCGTTGATTCCTGAATCGAGCCCAGGCTCCCGGGGCTGGCGTAACTGCGCGCACCCGCCGGTGCACGGCGAAAGCCGGGGCGCTGAAGTCCACGTGAGCGTCTTGCGCGGTGAGCTTCGGGGCGTAGGAGACGCCCTCGGCTGGCTGGGGCACCGGGCGGATAGTCCCGTCCGCGATCCCGTCCAAGGTGGCGACCAGCAGCGCCGCTCCGGAGCTGGCCAGCCGGGACAGCAGCTCCCCCGCGGTATCCTCTGGACGGATCACCTCGGTGACCGTGCCGTACACCGGGCCGGTATCCAGCCCCTCGTCCAACGCGAAGGTCGATGCGCCGGTGATCTTGTCGCCGTGCCGGATCGCGGCCTGCACCGGCGCGGCACCACGCCACGCGGGCAGCAGCGAGAAGTGCAGGTTCACCCAGCCGTGCAGGGGGATGTCCAGCGCCGATCGCGGAACCAACGCGCCATAGCCGACGATCGGGCAGCAGTCCGGGGCCAGCGCGGACAGCCGAGCGAGGAACTCCGGTTCCGCCGGGCGGCGCGGCGTGAACACCTCCAGCCCCGCCTCATCGGCCAGCGCGCCCACCGGGGAACGGGTCGGTCGTCGCCCGCGTCCAGCTGGCGCGTCCGGCCGGGTCACCACTGCGACGACGTCGTGCCGGTCACAGTCCAGCAACGCCCGCAGCGATCGCACCGCCACGTCGGGTGTACCTGCGAAGACGAGCCGCACAACTCAGCGCGCCTTACCGGAGCGCGGGCACGGACGGGTGGGCTGGACGGGCACCAGCGCATTATGCCCGGTGTGTGCGTCAGCCCAACTGCTGCGGGTCGAGCTGGATCCGCAGCGGGTGAGGCGTTTTGCGCGCGCTGCGCCCGGCTTGCAGCGCGGTCAACGCGCTGGCCAGGGCGGAGCCATCAGAGCGCGGAACGCGGATCAACAACCGTTCCCGTTCGCCCTCGGGTTCCCCCGAGATAGGCACCGGACCGAGGAGCACGGCCTCCGGTGGCAGGTGAAGTGACTCGGCGACATCCGCCAGCGTGGCCGGCTCACCGTCCAACGCGGCCATCCGCGTCGCGGGCGGGAAACCAACCTCCGCACGCGCCGCCAGCTCCGCGGCGGCGTGCCCGGCCGGATCCCATCGGATGAGGGCCTGCACAGCAGCAACCGATGCCTCCGCGACCACCACCACCCGGCCGCCGTCGGCTGCGGGCCGGACCATCGCCGCAGCGGCCATCCACCTCCGTAACGCCTCCTCTGCCGCCCGAAGATCGGGACGGGCCAGCAGCGCAGCGGCATCCAACAACAGCGCCGCCCCGTATCGGGCCGGTGGCTCAGCCCCGGGAGTGGCGATCACCAGCGACCGTCCCTGCGGGATGCCCGTCTGCACGTCTCCCCCGGCAGAGGTATACAGCGGCACCCCGGGAAAGGCTCGGCCGAGTTCCTCGGCGGTGCGGCGGGCCCCGATCGCCCTTGCCCGGAGCCGGCCGCCACCACAGGCCGGGCATCGGTAACCTGCCTCGATCGTGCCGCACCACCGGCAGGTGGCCGGACCGGCGCTGAGCAGCGCCAGCGGACCCGCGCAGCGCCGGCAGCGGGCTATGGCCCGGCACTGCTGGCAGGCTAGCGCGGGTACATAACCGCGCCGCGGCACCTGCACGAGAACCGGCTGGTCGCGGCTCAGCGCCGCGCGAGCCGCTTCGAAGGCCACTGCGGGCAGTCGGGCCGCGCGGGCTGCCGGATCCCGGGCCAGCTGGGTGTCGTCCTCGCCGATCGCGGTGACCCGTGGCGCGGCGGCCCGCACCACATCGCGGGCGGCGACGATCTCGTGCGCCCACCCCGTTTCGATAGACAGCTGCGTTTCCGCGGTGCGGGCATAGCCGGCCACCAGCACCGCCCCGCCTTCCAGCACGGCACGCTGACCGAGTACCAGCCGGCTGTGCGGGTAGGGTGCCCGCGGTTCGGCGTGCAGGTCGTCGCCGTCGTCCCAGAGCACCATCAGTCCCAGGTCCATGACCGGGGCGAAAACCGCACCACGGGTCCCGACCACGATGCGCACCGCGCCCCGACGCACAGCCAGCCACCTGCGGTACCGCTTCGCCGGTCCCGCCTCGGCAGCGAGAGTGACCACCGCGTCAGGCCCGGCCAGCGCCGACACCGCGGCGTGCACCCGCGCGGTGTCCCGGTGATCGGGCAGCACCAGCAACGCACCCCGGCCAGCGGCGGCGGCGGTGACCGCGGCCTCTGCGAGCCGGGCCGCCCAGTCCTCCCCCGGCACTGCCTGCCAGCAGGCGTGTGCCGCCCGACCCTGATGCACAGCGTCCAGAAACGCCGGCCCGCGGGGATAGCGTTCCCAGCCGTCGGCCGCGGGCCGCGGTGGGCGCGCCGCGGGAGGTGCGGCCGGCTCCGCCTCGGTGCGGGCATGCCGCGGTGGCACCGCCAACCGCAGCACATCACTCATGGTGCCCGCGCACCGATCGGCCACCGCACGAGCGAGCGCCGCGATCTGAGGACTCAGTGCTTGCTCGGCAGAGACAACTCTGTCGAGCAAAGCCAGCTCGCCGTTGTGGTCGGATCGCTCGACTCGAGCCAGCAGCCATCCATCCACCAACCGGCCGGCGAAACGTACCCGCACCCGCACGCCGGGCGCCGCCATCCCGTCGAGCTCAGCCGGTACGAGATAATCGAAAGGGCGATCGAGGTGAGCCAATGGGGTGTCCACGCACACCCGGGCAATAGCTCGTGAATGGCAAACGGTGTTATCGCACTGTTTGCCGCTCACGAGCCCGGCTCCAGCCGAGCAACAACGGCATCCCAGACGTATGTAGCCAGCAGGCTCTTGGGGCCTTCGGGCAGTGCGGTCTCCACGCCGTCGTCGCTGAGCAGCCAGCCGGTGTTGTGGTCGACTTCGAACGCACCGCCCCGCCCGACAGCGTTGACCACCAGCAGATCGCAGCCCTTGCGGGCGAGTTTGGCCCGACCGTGGGCCAGCACATCACGCTCAGAGTCGCCGGTCTCGGCGGCGAAGCCGACCACCACCTGGCCCGGCAGGCGGCATCGGACCAGTTCGAGCAGGATGTCCGAGTTGAGAACCAGTGACAACGGGCCCGGATCCGACTGTGCTTTCTTGATCTTGCCGGAAGCTGGGTCAGCCGGTCGGAAGTCAGCCACCGCGGCCGCCATCACGACCGCGTCGGCGTGCGCCGCCGCTGTGAGTACCGCCTCCCGCATGTCGCGTGCGGTAGAAACTCGGATAACGTCCGCCCCGGCCGGGTCGGTCAGATCCGCCGTGTGCGCCGCGACCAAGGTCACCCGGGCGCCACGTTGCGCCGCCACCCGGGCCAGCGCGTACCCCTGCCGGCCGGAGGACCGGTTGCCGAGGTAGCGCACCGGGTCCAGTGGTTCATGGGTGCCCCCCGCGGAGACCACCACATGCCGGCCGGCGAGATCCCGTGGCAACGCGTCCGGGCGACGCAACAGCAAAGTGGCCAGCTCGACGATCTCGGCGGGCTCCGGCAACCGGCCAGCACCCGAGTCAGCACCGGTGAGCCGCCCGGACGCGGGCTGCGCGACAACGGTCCCTCGACGGCGCAGCATCTCGACGTTATGGACCGTGGCAGCATGTTCCCACATCTCCGTGTGCATCGCGGGAACGAGCAAAATCGGGCAACGCGCGGTGAGCAGGGTGGCGCACAACAGGTCGTCGGCCCGGCCATGAGCGGCACG
The DNA here is from genome assembly GCA_032230565.1 of Pseudonocardiales bacterium. Taxonomy (GTDB): domain Bacteria; phylum Actinomycetota; class Actinomycetes; order Mycobacteriales; family Pseudonocardiaceae. The sequence goes on from JAVXWL010000055.1 coordinate 38,720, forward strand.
AGCCAGCAAATCCGCAGTGGTCGGGGCGACCAGGACCAGATCCGCACTCTGCCCAAGCCGCACGTGAAGTACCTCAGGCACGTCGGCGAACAGCCCGTGATGTACCGGTGACCCCGACAACGCTTCCCAGGTCGGCGCGCCGACGAAGCGCAGAGCGGTCTCGGTGGGAACTACCCGCACCTGGTGCCCCGCCTCGGTAAGCCGGCGGAGCACCTCACATACCTTGTAAGCGGCGATGCCGCCCCCGATGCCGAGCACGATCCGCCGGGATGAGTCCGGCCGGACGGGCCCGGCTTGGGTCACTGGCCCTCGGTGTGCTCAAGTAGTCCGGCGTGGATTTCACGCAGCGCGATCGACAGGGGCTTTTCCCGCGGCCCTGGCTCGACCAGCGGTCCGACGTACTCCAGCAGGCCCTCCCCGAGCTGAGCGTAGTAATCGTTGATCTGACGAGCCCGTTTAGCCCCGAAGATCACCAGGGCGTACTTCGAGCTGACCCTGCTCAGCAGATCATCAATGGGGGGGTTGGTGATGCCCTCAGGCGCATGAACCAAAGACGCGCGCTGCATACTCAGGTCAGTGGGGATGCTCACTCAATTGTCTCCAGATGCCTTCAAACGTCATAGTGGTCGAGCCGGAGGTGTCCGGTCGCCCGTCCCGCCCATCAAGTTTATCAACTCCTGCGCGGCGCGCCGCACGTCGTCGTTGACTACTGTGGCATCGAACTCTCCCACCGCGTCGAGTTCCGCACGCGCCACCCGCAGTCGACACTCACGTTCCGCAGGATCTTCCGTTCCGCGGTCGAACAACCGGCCGTGCAGAACCTCCCAGGACGGCGGCACGAGCATCACCAGCAGCGCGTCGGGCATGGCGGCCCGGACCTGCCGAGCGCCCTGTACTTCAATCTCCAGCAGGGTTAGCCGTCCAGCGGACAGCGCCTCCCGTAGCGGCCCAATCGGAGTGCCGTAGAAGTTGCCGGCGTACTCGGCGTACTCCAGAAATTCGCCGTGCTCGATCATCCGGGCGAAGGTGGCGCGATCCACATAGTGGTAATGCTCGTCGGGCCGTTCTTCGCTACGGGGTGGGCGCGTGGTCACCGAGACGCTGACGAATAGCTGCGGCCAGCGTCGCACTACCTCGGCAACCACGCTGGACTTTCCGACCCCAGAGGGACCTGAGACGACGGTAAGCCGGGGCCGGACGACAGCACTGGGCCCCGGCTCTCGCACCGTCACAGTATGGCCACTGTGGCGGACCACCCTGAGAGAATGATCGGCGATTATGCTCGTAACTATTGGAAGCGGCTATTCGGTGCCGAACTCGCTGAGCAGCGCCTTGCGCTGCCGGTCACCAAGCCCGCGCAACCGCCGGCTAGTGGCGATTTCCAGCCGCTCCATGATTTGTTGCGCGCGGACCTTGCCCACCCCAGGCAGGGCCTCGAGCAAAGCTGAAACCTTCATTTTGCCCAGGATGTCGTCGCTGTCGGATTTGGCCAGGACTTCCTGAAGGTTGGTCCCGCCGCGCTTGAGGCGTTCCTTGAGCTCGGCTCTGGCACGTCGGGCGGCGGCCGCCTTCTCCAATGCAGCGGCCCGCTGCTCCTCGGTCAGCTGGGGAAGGGCCACGGTCTCCTCCGTCGATTGCTGGTGCTAAGGGATATTCCGGATAGTGCGGCGACCGTATCCCCCACGCGACCAGCCGCTTAACCCGGGGTGCCACCGCCGCGCTGTCCGGCCAGCGGACCGAGCAAGGCGCCGGCCTGGTCGGCGATTCGTCGTGCGGCGTGTCGTAGTGACGCCGGGTGCGGCCCATGGCGCAGCAACTCCCGTGATGTCGTCGCCACGACGTGGCGGATTGCCACCCCGAAGATCTCCGGCAAGTTGGCCAAGTGAGCGCCCTGCGCGCCTATCCCGGGGGCCAGTATCGGGCCGTTGAGGGCGTCAAGCCGCAGCGCGCCGAGCGGTGCGGTGGCACCCACCACCACACCGACGTCACCGCCTGGACGCCGGCCGGCGTTGCGGGCGGCGATGGCGTCGACCACGGACTGTGCGACGGTGACCCCGGTACGGGTGACCGCGGCCTGCACGTCGCCACCCTCGGGGTTGGAGGTCAGTGCCAGCACAAACACTCCGCGCCCGGTCCCACTGGCCAGCTCGAACGCCGGGTCCAGCGCGCCGATACCAAGGTAGGGCGAGACGGTGATCGCGTCGGCCGCCAGTGGCGCGCCATCGCTGAGGTAGGCGGCGGCATACCCGGCCATGGTGGTGCCGATGTCCCCGCGCTTGACGTCGAGCAACACCAGCGCGCCGGCGTCCCGGGCCGCCAGCAGTACCCGCTCCAATATTTTGATGCCTCGTGCCCCGTGCCGTTCGAAAAACGCCGACTGCGGCTTGATCAGGGCCAGTTCCGGCGCTAGCGCCTCGACCGCACCCAGCGCGAACCTCTCCAGCCCCGCCACGTCATCGCCTAACCCCCACTCCCGCAGCAACCCCGGGTGCGGATCAATCCCCCCACACAACGGCCCCCGCGCCGCAACCGCCGCCCTCAACCGCGCCCCGAACCCGCATTTAGCGGGCTCAGCGTTGTTATTCGGCACTGGAAAATCCCACTGAGCCCGCTGAATGCGGGTTCGCGGGCGTGGCCGCGGGAGTGGCGCGGAGAGCGGCGTGCAGGGACTGGAGAGGGCGGACGGTGATGTCGCCGCGGATGAGGGCTTCGATGCCTTGGACGGCTGCCGCGGCGCCCTGCATCGTGGTGATGCACGGGATGGACCGAGATACCGCCGCGGTGCGGATCTCGTAACCGTCCACCCGAGGACCGGGGTTACCGTACGGGGTGTTGATTATCATATCGACTTGTCCCGCGTTGATCAGGTCAACGATGTTGTCCGATCCTTCGAAGTGCTTGCGCACCACGGTGCAGGGGATGCCGTTGCGGCGCAGCGTGTTCGCGGTTCCTCGGGTGGCGAGAACTTCGAAACCGAGACCAGCCAGCCGTGCGGCCGGGAACACTATGGCCCGCTTGTCGCGGTTGGCCACCGACACGAACACCCGCCCCGACGTCGGCAGCGAGCCGTAAGCCGCGGCCTGCGACTTCGCGAAGGCCTGACCGAACGTGACGTCGATGCCCATCACCTCGCCGGTGGACTTCATCTCCGGCCCGAGTAGCGAGTCCACCCCGTGGCCCTCCGGGGTGCGGAACCGGCGGAAGGGAAGCACGGCCTCCTTGACCGCTACCGGTGCAGCGGCCGGCAGGTCACCACCGTCGCCGTGCGGAATCAATAGGCCCTCAGCGCGCAGTTGCGCGATGCTGGCGCCGAGCATGATCCGGGCGGCGGCCTTGGCCAGCGGCACCGCGGTTGCCTTGGAGACGAACGGCGCGGTGCGGCTGGCTCGCGGGTTGGCCTCCAGCACGTAGAGCACGTCGTCTTTCAGCGCGTACTGCACGTTGAGCAACCCGAGGACCCCGATCTCGCGGGCGATCGCCTCGGTCGAGACACGCACCGCGACCAGGTCGGACTCCCCCAACGTGATCGGCGGCAACGCGCAGGCGGAGTCTCCGGAGTGCACTCCGGCCTCCTCGATGTGTTCCATGATCCCGCCGAGGTAGACCTCGGCGCCGTCGCACAACGCGTCGACGTCGATCTCGATGGCGTCATCGAGGAAACGGTCTACCAACACCGGGTGCTCAGGAGTGACTTCGGTGGCCCTGGCGATGTAACCAGCGAGGGTCTGCTCGTCGTAGACGATCTCCATGCCGCGCCCGCCGAGCACGTAGGAGGGGCGGACTAGCACCGGGTAGCCGATCTCATCAGCGATCTTGCGGGCCTCCGCGAACGACGTGGCGGTGCCGAAAGCCGGGGCAGGCAACCCGGCACTTTCCAGCACCGCGCCGAACGATCCACGATCCTCGGCGAGATGAATCGCCGCCGCGGAGGTGCCCACCACCGGGACACCCGCGTCGGTAAGCCGCTGCGCCAGACCGAGCGGGGTCTGCCCACCGAGCTGCACGATGACGCCCGCCACGGTGCCCGAAGCCCGCTCAGCGTGCACGACCTCCATGACGTCTTCGAAGGTCAGCGGCTCGAAGTAGAGGCGGTCGGCGGTGTCGTAGTCGGTGGACACGGTCTCCGGGTTACAGTTGATCATCACCGTTTCGTAACCGCGGCCCTCGTTATCAGGAGCAGCGCGCAGCGCCATCGCGGCGTGCACGCACGAGTAGTCGAACTCGATGCCCTGGCCGATCCGGTTCGGTCCGGAACCCAGGATGATCACCTTGGGTCGTTGCCGCTGCGCACTGACCTCCGTCTCGGCGTGGGGATCGCTTTCGTAGGCGGAGTAGTGGTACGGGGTTTGGGCGGCGAACTCGGCGGCACAGGTATCCACGGTTTTGTAGACCGGCCGCACCCCCAGCCGGTGACGCAGCGAGGTGACTTCGACCTCGGTGAGCTCGGCGCGCACAGCGGCGAGCTGCCGGTCGGAGACGCCGGCGCGCTTGGCGCGGCGCAACAGTGGCTCGTCCAGTTCCGGAGAGGCCACGAGTTCGGCCCGCAACTCCACCAGACTGGCGATCTGGTCGATGAACCAGGGATCAATCCCCGAAGCCGCTGCCACCTGCGTCACCGTCGCGCCCAGCCGCAGCGCTCGCTCAGCGGTATATAGACGGCCATCATGGGCAACGCACAGCGCCGCCAGCTCTGCGGCCACGGTGGTGTCGGGCGGATCGGGCCTGGTCCAGAAGCCAGCGGCAGACGTCTCCATGGAGCGCAGCGCCTTGCCCAGCGCCTCGGGGAACGAGCGTCCCAGCGCCATCGCCTCCCCCACTGACTTCATCGTGGTGGTCAGCGTGGGGTCCGCACCGGGAAACTTCTCAAACGCGAACCGGGGCACCTTGACCACCACATAGTCCAGGGTGGGCTCGAAGCTGGCCGGGGTCTCACCGGTGATGTCGTTGGTGATCTCATCCAAGGTGTAGCCGATCGCTAGTTTCGCCGCGATCTTGGCGATGGGAAAGCCGGTGGCCTTCGATGCCAACGCGGACGACCGAGACACTCGAGGATTCATCTCGATAACGACCAGACGGCCGGTGCTGGGATGAACCGCGAACTGGATGTTGCAGCCGCCAGTGTCCACCCCGACCTCGCGGAGCACCGCGATGCCGACGTCACGCATGTGCTGGTACTCGCGGTCGGTCAAAGTCATCGCCGGGGCGACGGTGACCGAGTCCCCGGTGTGTACGCCCATCGGGTCGATATTCTCGATCGAACACACCACCACCACGTTGTCCCGGTGGTCACGCATCAGCTCAAGCTCGTACTCCTTCCATCCCAGGACGCTCTCCTCGATGAGCACCTGGTGCACCGGGCTCTCGGCCAGGCCCGCAGCAGCAAGCCGCTCGAGCTCGGCCGGGGTGTGCGCCATCCCCGAGCCGAGCCCGCCCATCGTGTACGACGGCCGGATCACTACTGGCAGGCCGAGCTCGCCAGCGGCCTCGCGGACCTGCTCCAACGAGCCGCAGACAGCACTGCGTGGTACCTCCGCACCCACCGCGTGCACCACGTCCTTGAACTTCAACCGGTCCTCACCGCGCTGGATGGCCTCAATGTCGGCGCCGATCAACTCCACGCCATAACGGGCCAGCACCCCGCGCTCGTGCAGAGCGACGGCGGTGTTCAGCGCGGTCTGGCCGCCCAGGGTGGCCAGCAAGGCGTCGGGACGCTCTGCGGCGATCACCTTTTCGACGAACTCCGGGGTGATCGGCTCGATGTACGTCGCATCGGCGAACTCCGGATCAGTCATGATCGTCGCTGGGTTGGAGTTCACCAGGCTGACCCGCAGGCCCTCCTCCCGCAACACCCGGCACGCTTGCGTACCCGAGTAGTCGAACTCGCAGCCCTGCCCGATCACAATCGGCCCAGACCCCACCACCAATACATGCCGAATATCAGCTCTGCGCCCCATCAGCCGATCCCCTCTCGAGCGCTATTCGGAGCCGAATTGCCGTTTGTTGCCTTCACTAGGCCGCTATTCGGCTCCGAATGGCGGTCGGGGCGGGCCATGAGCTGGTAGAAGCGGTCGAATAGGTATGCGGCGTCGTGGGGACCGGCGGCTGCTTCGGGGTGGTACTGGACGCTGAAGGCTGGAGTGTCCAGGCAGGTGAGGCCTTCTACGGTGTTGTCGTTGGGACAGGAGTGGCTTACTACCGCGGCGCCGAAGTCGGAATCGAAGCGTTCGCCGGGCTCACCGACAACAGCGAAACCGTGGTTCTGCGAGGTGATCGCCACCCGCCCGGTGGCATGCTCGACAACCGGGACGTTGATCCCGCGGTGCCCGTATCGCATCTTGTAGGTTCCCCGACCCAGCGCCCGGCCGAGGATCTGGTTGCCGAAACAGATCCCGAACAGTGGCAGCCGTCGCTCCAGCACTTCGCGGGTCAGCGCGACCGCGTGGTGCGCGGTGGCCGGATCGCCCGGCCCGTTGGACAGGAAGACGCCGTCGGGAGACAGCTCTAATACCTGGTCCAGGGTGGCTGTGGCTGGCAGGACATGGGTCTCGATCCCTAGCGCAGCCAGCATCCGCGGGGTGTTGGACTTGATTCCCAAATCCAGCGCCACCACGCGGAACCGCCGCTGCGCGGTGGCGGGGACGGCGTAGGGGTTCGTGGTGGTGACTTCGCCGAGGAGGTCGGCGCCGGCCATCGAGGGGCTGGCGAGCACCCGCGCTAAGAGCTGGGGCGGGTCGGCCAGGGCGTCACCGGAGAAGATTCCGGCGCGCATCGAGCCGTGCTCACGAAGCCGGCGGGTCAGGGCGCGGGTGTCCACCCCGGAGATTCCCACGACATCCTGGGCTGATAGCTCTTCGCCCAGCGGCCGCAGCGAGCGCCAACTCGACGGTAGCCGGGCCGGGTCGCGCACCACGTAGCCGGCCACCCAGATCCGGTGCGACTCGTCGTCCTCGTCGTTCCAGCCGGTGTTGCCGATGTGCGGCGCAGTCTGCACCACGATCTGCCGGCGGTAGGACGGGTCGGTGAGGGTCTCCTGGTAACCGGTCATCCCGGTGGTGAACACTGCCTCCCCCAGCGTCTGACCCACCGCGCCGTAAGTTTCGCCGCGCACGATGGTGCCGTCCTCCAGCACCAGCAGCGCCAGCCCGCGCGTTGTTTTCGTCAACACAGCACCTTCCCGTCCTCAGCGGTGATCGCGCCGCGGAGCATGGTGATCAGTACCCGGCCTGGTAACTCCATCCCCTCAAAGGGGGTGTTATCGGCGAGACTGGCCAGCTGCGCCCCGCGCA
>JAVXWL010000102.1:0-112555 GCA_032230565.1 Pseudonocardiales bacterium
CGGCGGATCTCGTTGAGTGCGTCTGGCCAGCGGACCGCGCCGCTGGCAACCACGATGGCCGCTGCTGGAATCGCGGCTACGGCTTCGGGTAATCCACGGGGTCGTAGCACGGCGAAACCGAGTACCACGAACAGCAGCAGGATGGCGATGATCTCGGCGGCCACGATCAGCGACCGCTACGGCGGCGCCAGGTCAGGACCGCCTTTCCTTGCACGTGCCTTACCGCGCGGGCCAGGTGGCGGTGACCAGCCGTTGTGGCGATCATGCCGGCTAACTACCCGACTTGGGCAGCCGGCAACCGCGGTCAGGCGTGGCGACTACCGGGCCACCCAATGCGGTCGCTTCTCCGTGAAACGGTCGGATCAGGTGGCGGCGTGCGGCGCTCGGCGGTAACGGCGGGCGTCCAGCTCAGCCCGGTCGACCAGCGTGAGCATCGGCTCGCCCGGTGCCCCAATCATGACGGCGACGAACCGGCTCCAGACGTCGGCCAAGTTATTGGCTGCCTGATAGTGGATCACGTCGCCGCCCGGCTCCCAGAACGCCTCGCCAGCCCGGATGATCCGTTCGGGCTCACCTTCCAGCTCGAACACGATTTCACCCTCGAGTACATAGCCGAACACGGGCCCGGAGTGGCGGTGCGGCGGAGTTCCCGGATCGCCCGGCGGCACTTCGACGGTTGCGGTCATCACCTCAGCGCCATCCGGGATGTTCGGTGGCACCTGGTGCAGGAGCGTGGTCACCCGGGAGTTCGTTGCGATGGCCATCTCGGTGCTGGTGTCATGGGATGTGTGCATGGTTACCCACGCTAGCGGCGGTCCTGCAGTCTCAAGGCGGCCGCAGCCAACCGATGATCACCGAATCTGAGGACTGGCGGTGCACAGTCGCACGGTCGCACCTCAGGCTGATGATGGCGCGGCACCGCCGCGCCCGGATGTGTAGTGGCTCGCCGAAGCGGGCACCCCTGGTTATGGGATTTCAGGTCACCGAAGTACAGAAATCACTCAAGGGTTTCGACTACCGAGGGTTCCCGGAAGACTTGGCTGGCCACGCGGAGTCCAACGGCGGGGGCAGTGATCTTGTTGGGGCGTTGCGCAGCTTGCAGAAGGAGTCGTTCGACGGACCCAACGCTGTGATGCACAGCTTGAGTGAGGACGGCGTCCTCAGCGGGTCCACCAGCGGCTGAACTGAGCAGGTCCGGAGCTGGGAACCCGAGCTGAGGAGTGCTGCGATGTCTGATATCACACAGCTGATCCTGGACGATCATGAGACGTTTCGTCGGGAGTTCGCGGCATTGGGCGACGCCGACGCACCCGAGCAGTTACGCGAGATCTGGGAACCCCTCGCGAACCTGCTCGAGGTGCACGCCGCTGCTGAGGAGGCCATCTTCTATCCGAAGCTGCTGCGCCGTGGCGATGACGGTGAAGATGAAACCATCGATGCGATAGGTGATCACAACGATATCCGCGACGGTGTGCGTGAGGCAGCTCGGCACCCGATCGGTAGTGCTCAATGGTGGGCTGGCGTCCGGCACGCACGAGTGGCCAATAGTAGTCATATGACAGAGGAAGAGGACGAGGCCCTGCCCGATTTCCGACGCAACATTCCACTGAGTGTGCGCGTGAGCTTAGGCCACGAGTTTCTGAAGTTTAAAACAGACCATTCCGATGCCGAGCGCCTGGATACCAGCGACAAGGATCCGCAGGCGTACGTCAGCGCGATAGAGGCGGAGATCTCCGCCGGCAACCGGAAAAGCTCCCTCGGTATCGGCAGCTAGAAGGGACGATGATGACGGCCGATCACCTCTTACGTAACTACGCACCAATCCCGGCCAAGGGATGGCAGCAGATTGACGACGAGGCTAAGGACCGCCTCACCGCCCGATTGGCCGCGCGCCGGCTGGTCGACTGGTCGGGGCCGCACGGCTGGGCACATTCGGCTACTAACCTTGGCCGGACTGCCTCGCTGGACAGCGCACCGCCGGGCACCAAGTCCGAGACGGTCGTCGCCCGGCAACGGCGAGTCCTCGCGTTGACCGAGCTGCGAGTGAGCTTCACCGTGGAGTGCTCCGGCTTGCAGGACGCCGAACGCGGTGCCACTGACATCGATTATGGCGATCTTGATCGTGCCACCCATGACGCCGCATTGATCGAGAACCGCGCTGTGTTCCACGGCTGGCCGGAAGCGGGAATCACCGGAATCGTGGAAGCAGCTCACATCCCTGGTTGACGCTTGGCCAAGACGCCAACAGTTATCCGCACGCAATCGCCAACGCGACCAACATGCTTCGCCAGGCCGGCATCGAGGGTCCGTACGCCCTGGCCGTCAGCCCGCAGGGATACAGCCGCATCGCGGAGACGACCGAACATGGCGGCTATCCGTTACACGAGCATCTGACCAAGATCCTCGGCGGAGACGTGGTGTGGGCTCCCGGCCTGGATGGCGCCCTGGTAGTGAGCAACCGGGGTGGCGACTTCATCCTCGACGTCGGGCAGGACTTCTCGATCGGCTATACCCGGCACGATGCCGAACTGGTAACACTCTATCTGGAAGAAAGCTTCAATTTCCGCGTCACCGAACCCGACGCAGCGGTTGTTCTCACCGAGGGGTAATACATCCTCTGCCGAGACCGCGCAAGTTTGTTGAGGGGGACGACCGGGTAACCGGTCGGCGCTTGAAAGTACCCCTCATTGAGGAGATTGCCATGTCGACGACACAGTCTTCGCTCGGCGCTCGGCCTGACAGCCGGGAATCGGGCTTGGCGATGCAGCGCAGCCGGGGCCCGCGTTGCTTCGGTTAACCACTGCGTGATCGTAACGCCACTAGACGATATGGAGGGTTCAATGCAGCGAGGCAGTGACAAGCACGGCGCGCGGAAGGACGACGCGCTCGCGCGCGACGTCGAGAACATGATCCGAGGTACTGGGCCTACCCACGCCGAGGAGTGGAAGGACCCAGAGCCCCCCGCCGACGACGATCCGCAGCTCAACACCCACCTGGCCGCCGAGAACCGTGGCGAGCGTCGGTGAATCGCGCTGATCAGCTCATGCCGGCTTGAGCGGGTCGTGGCCGAGCGTCATCAAGCGGTGCCGCCAGCCAGGCCGCCGCCCCACGTCGGATTCTCGATCTCCTCGAGGTGCGGGGTGCATTACGGACCACGGGCTCGTGGGTCTCCAGCCCGGATTACCGCAGTGCGTCTCCAAACTGCAGTTGTGGGGGTGGAGGGGGGTCGGGTACTGGTGGTGGGGCGGGCACCGGCTCTGGCGGCCCCGGGGGCGGGGGCAGCGGGCCAGGGCCTGGGTTGGGGATGGGTTCTGGGTCAGGTGGGACGGTGTTCGCGGGGCGCGGGCTCGGCCGCTGAGACAACCACGTCGCGGCAATTCGATGGGTGACCACGGATGTGCCTCCTTCACGATCGCCTCCTTGGACTACCCGCCCCCGATCCTGTTGAAGCAGCCGCTGTGCGGCGATCGCGATCCGGGCCGCGCAGCGCCGGCCACGCCTGGTGAATGACGGCGGCGGTGGGAACTGCGACGATCGCTCCGACGATGCCGGCAAGCACGGTGCCCACCGCGAAGGACAGCCCGATCGCCAGCGGATGGAGCCGCACGTAGCGGCCCACAATCAGCGGTTGGAGCAAATGGACTTCGAGCTGGCTCTCAACGATAAGGACTCCGAGCAGAATCAGTGCGGCCAGCCACCCGTGTGTGCCGAACGTGATCAGGATGGCCAGACCGCCGGCGACGAGCGCACCGATGAACGGGATGAAGCTGCCGACGAACACCAACACGCCCAGCGGCAGCGCCAGCGGTACTCCCAACAGGAAAACTACAAATCCGATCACGATGCCGTGGATGGTGGCGATGATCGCAGTGCCGCGCACGTAACCGGTGATGGTGCCCCAGGCGGCCCGCCCCGCCAGGTCCGCCTGATGAGACTGCCGCGCCGGCAGCGGTGTGCGCAGCCAACCCCATATCCGCTCGCCGTCGTAGAGCAAAAAGAAGGTGATGAACAAAGTCAGCAGGGTCAAGGTGGCGAACTCGACCAGGTATCCGGCGCCCGCGGTGAGGTAGGCGACAGCCTGGCTCTGGTTACGTTGCAACCAGCTGATCACCGTCCCCTCGATCTGGTCGAGCTGGAACTGGCCCACCCCACCGCCGCCACCGCCCAGGGCCGCCCGGAGCCGGCGGACCGTGTCGACCAGCTGCTCGATCAGCGACGGTAGCTCCCGTGCGAAGCGCAATCCGATCAGGTATCCCAGGCCACCCAGGACGACTGCGGCGAATAGCAGCGTCAGCAGAGCAGACAGCGGCCCGGGCAGACGCCGCTGCAGCAGCAGCGCTACCGGTCGCAGCAACGCCGCGAGTAGCAGTGCGGCGACCAACGGGATCACCACAAGCGACAGCAGCGCGAGCACCCGCACGGCGGCGTACACCGTGACTCCCACCAGCAGCAGCCGCCAGGACCAGGCCGCGCCAACTACCAGGCTGTGCGGGAGATCGGAACGGGTGTCCTCGCGCCGGGATCTCGCTCGGAGGCTGCCATTTCGTCGGTGGTAGGTCATGTCGGACCGACGGGGTACGGTCATGTCGCCGCTTTCAGCGGGCGAAGAGGACGGCTTGGTCATTGGCGAAGGTTGTCCAGCACTGCGCCATATCGGTTAACAACTCGTGCCCGCAGCGACGGGTCGGTTCGAGGCACCGGCTCGAGGAAGATCTCGTCGAGGTCGGTGAACTCACGCCGCAGCTCGCCGTCGATACGCACGCACGCACGCTCCAGCTCGTCGGTGGATAGGGAGTTCGCGAAGTCCACCCGCGCACACAGCAGTACCTTGTCAGTTCCAGTCAGCATGGTGAGCAAATCGACCACTTGGTCGACTTCTGGTTTGGCTGTGAGGTGCGCGTAGATCGCCCAGACCAGCCGTCTGTCTGCCTGCTGCCCGATCAGCAGCCGCATGTTCGTACGGCCGAGCAGGTAGGCCACCACCCCGAGGAGCACCCCGATCAGCAGCGACGCCAGGCCGTCCCACAACGCCGAGCCGGTGAGCAGGTGCAAACCGACCCCAGCGAAGGCGATTAGCAGACCGACCAGCGCCGCAGTGTCCTCGAAAAAAACGGTCTTGACGGTCGGGTCATCGGTGCTGCGCAGGTACTCGATCAAACTTTGACGCTCTGCATCCCGCTCACGGCGGATCTGACTTGCCGCCCGGATCCAGGAGGTGGCCTCCATCAGGAAGGACAGCGCGAGCACCAGGAAGGCCACCCACGCCAGGGTCTGCTCCTCGCCCCCGCCAAAGATCGTGCCCACGCCCTCATATACCGAAAACAGGGCACCCGTGACGAATATCGACACCGCGGCAATGAGCGACCAGAAGAAGCGAACCTTGCCGTAGCCGAACGGGTGCCGCCGATCGGCCGGTCGCTCGGATTGCCGCAGTGCGGCCAGCAGTAGTCCTTGCGTGGTCGAGTCGGCGACCGAATGCGCCGCCTCGGCCAGCATCGCGGCCGATCCGGTCAGCAACCCGGCGACCATCTTCATCGCCGCGATCAACAAGTTCACCGCAAGCGCGACGATGACGGTCAGCGCACTTTCCCGTCCGTCAGAGCCCTGGTCAGCTGTTTTCGGCCGATGAGATGATTCCACCTGGGCAGTTCCCATAGTCGGCTCACCATCGCCGGGAGGTGCGGTGGCGTGATACCCCAGCGATGAGCTTGGCCCTGAACAGGTAGCTGTCGGCTTCCAGAGACAGACTGAACTGTGCGGAGTCTTGAGGCAGGTCACGGCAGCGATCCTCGACTCCGCCGCGCTGCTCAACCATGGCGAACACCTCGGATCGGCGCGTCCACGGCGCGCTCCTCGGGATAACGGTCGTGTGCACCACGGCTTCCCTGCGATCGGTCGGCCCAAACCCGAACACGGCCACCTGGCGATGTCACTCGGGTCCTAGGATCGCCGGATGCTCGTCCCCGTCACCGGTCTCAGCGCCAGCGACGCCCTGCGGGTGTTGCAACGGGTTTTTGGCTATGACTCGTTCCGGGGAGCGCAGCAGGAGGTCATCGACCACGTCACCGCTGGCGGCGATGCGCTTGTGCTCATGCCGACCGGCGGCGGCAAGTCGCTGTGCTATCAGATCCCGGCACTCGTACGGGAAGGCGTCGGCGTCGTGATCTCGCCGCTCATTGCCCTGATGCAGGACCAGGTCGACGCCCTGAAGGCGCTCGGCGTGCGGGCAGGCTTCCTCAACTCCACCCAGCAGTCCTCCGAGCAGCGCCGAATCGAGTCCGCGTTCCTGGCAGGTGAGCTAGACCTGCTTTATCTGGCGCCGGAACGCCTGCGAGTCGAGTCGACGGGCAACCTGCTCGATCGCGGCACCATCTCGCTGTTCGCCATCGACGAGGCACATTGCGTAGCCCAGTGGGGACACGACTTCCGGCCCGACTACCTCGCCCTGTCTGCGCTGCACCAGCGGTGGCCCACCGTACCCCGGATCGCGCTGACCGCAACGGCCACCAAGGCGACCCACGCCGAGATCGCGTCCCGGCTAAACCTGGTCGACGCCCGCCACTTCGTGGCGAGCTTCGATCGTCCGAATATCCAGTACCGCATCGTGGCCAAAAACGAGCCCAAGCGACAGCTCCTGGAACTGCTGCGCAACGAGCACACCGGGGAGGCGGGCATCGTCTACTGCCTGTCGCGGGCTTCGGTGGACAAGACCGCGGAGTTTCTGGTGCAGAACGGGATTGAAGCACTGCCGTATCACGCGGGGCTCGATGCGCATACCAGAGCCGGCAACCAAGCGCGCTTCCTGCGCGAGGACGGCTTGGTCATGGTCGCCACGATCGCGTTCGGGATGGGCATCGACAAGCCTGACGTGCGCTTCGTCGCCCACCTTGACCTGCCCAAATCCGTGGAAGGCTACTACCAGGAAACCGGCCGTGCCGGACGGGACGGCTTGGCCTCCACCGCGTGGCTGACCTACGGTCTGGCCGACGTCGTGCAACAACGCAAGTTGATCGACGGTTCGGATGGTGACGGCCCGCACCGCCGCCGCCTCACCGCCCACCTTGACGCCATGCTCGCGCTGTGCGAGACGGTTGAATGCCGCCGCGGTCAGCTACTCGCCTACTTTGGCCAGAACACCACCGCCTGCGGCAACTGCGACACCTGCCTGTCCCCACCAGAAACCTGGGACGGCACGATCGCCGCGCAAAAGCTACTCTCCACGGTGTTGCGGCTCGACCGAGAACGTCACCAGAAGTTCGGCGCGGGCCAGGTGATCGACATCTTGCTCGGCAAGACAACGCCCAAGGTCACCCAGTTCGGCCATGACAGTCTGACGGTGTTCGGCATTGGCACGGAGTTGCGCGACAGCGAGTGGCGCGCAGTGGTGCGCCAACTGCTGGCCCAGAGCCTGCTCGCCGTGGAGGGCGACTACGGCACGTTGGTGCTGACCGACTCCAGTCGCGAGGTACTGAGCCGGCGGCGTCAAGTCCTGCTGCGCCGCGAACCCGAACGGACAGCGCCAATCGCCAAGGCCACCAAGCCTCGCCGCGGTGCAGCTGTTGACCTACCCGATGCAGCAGTACCGGTGTTCGAGCAGCTCCGCGCGTGGCGCGCCGCCACCGCGAAGGACCAGGGTGTACCCGCCTACGTAATTTTTCACGACGCAGCACTGCGGCAGATCGCCACCCAGGCGCCGTCGACTCTCGCCGAGCTTGGCACCGTCAGCGGTGTCGGCGACGCCAAGCTGGCGCGCTACGGCCAGCAGATCCTGGACACCCTCGCTGGTTTGATGCCCTTGACATGATCCACCGCAACGGAGGCCGGCTAGCTGCAGGAATCTATCCGGAGGCTCTCGTCGATAACCGCCACGCCGCCCCGGCTCTCATGCGGCGTCACACCGTGAAACCGAGCGCGCGCAGTTGCTCCCGGCCGTCCTCGGTGATCTTGTCCGGACCCCACGGCGGTATCCATACCCAGTTGATCCGCACATCGTCAACCAAACCCCCGCCGGGGCCACCGGTCAGGGCGGCACGGGTCTGGTCTTCGATGACATCGGTCAGCGGGCACGCCGCAGAGGTCAGCGTCATGTCCAGGGTGGCAATATTGCTCTCATCAACCCGAATGTCGTAGACCAGACCCAAATCGACCACGTTGATCCCCAGCTCTGGGTCGACCACATCGCGCATGGCCTCCTCGAGGTCATCGACGGCGGCCAGGTCACCGTCCGGACGGGTCACCGGAACCTCCGGCATACCAGCCGCTCCGCGCACGACCGCTGATTCCTCGTTCTGATTCACTGTCACTGTGCCTCCGCTCGCTGGGCACCATTGTTTGAGCTACTGGCCTCGGCCCGACCAACCGCGTCTTTAAACGCCATCCAGCCCAGCAAGGCGCATTTCACCCTAGACGGGTACTGCGCTACGCCAGCGAAGGCGACCGCGTCTTCCAGTACCTCCTCGTCGGGCTCGACCTTCCCGCGACCCTGGACCATCTCCATGAAGGAGTCCATTGTGGTCGCCGACTCGGCCACGGTCCGGCCTACCACCAGGTCGGTCAGCACCGACGTCGCCGCCTGGCTGATCGAACAGCCGATTGCGTCGTAGGACACGTCGGCGACCCGATCGCCGTCGAGCGCTACCCGCAGCGTCACCTCGTCGCCACAGGTGGGGTTGATCTGGTAAGACTCGGCGTCGAAGGGCTCACGAAGGCCGCTGCGGTGCGGATGGCGGTAGTGGTCCAGGATGATCTCCTGGTACATCTGCTGCAGTTTCATGCGGGCACCCGGAAGAAGCGGCGCACTTCGTGCACGCCGGCCAGCAGCGCATCGATCTCATCTGGGGTGTTGTACACCGCGAAGCTGGCCCGGACCGACGCGGCGATTCCGAAACGGCGATGCAACGGCCAGGCGCAGTGGTGGCTAGCGCGTACCGCGATGCCCAGGTCGTCGAGTACCTGCCCGGCGTCGTGTGCGTGCACATCGCCGATCATGAAGGACACCGCGCCACCCCGATCGATGCAGTCGCTCGGACCGATGATCCGCACGCCATCGATCTCGGACAGGCCGGTCAGCGCCTGCTTGGTCAGGGCATATTCATGCGCGGCGACGCGCTCCATACCGACCGCCGACAAATAGTCCACCGCCGCGCCGAGACCGACCGCTTGAGAGGTCATCGGGACACCAGCCTCGAAACGCTGCGGCGGCGCGGCGTAGGTCGAGCTCTCCATCTTCACGACCTCGATCATCGACCCCCCGGTGAGGAACGGCGGCAGCGCCTCGAGCAGTTCGCGACGGCCATAGAGCACGCCGACCCCGGACGGGCCGAGCATCTTGTGCCCGGAGAAGGCCGCGAAATCGACGTCCAGCGCCGTGAAGTCGACCGGCGTGTGCGGCACAGACTGGCAGGCGTCCAGCACGGTCAGCGCCCCGACCGCGCGGGCCCGACGGACCAGCTCCGCTACCGGTGGGACGGTGCCCATCACGTTGGACTGGTGGGTGAAGGCCACCACCTTGGTCCGCTCTGACAGCTCCAGCGAATCCAGATCCAGCCGGCCGTCGTCGGTAACCTGGTACCAGCGCAGCGTGGCGCCGGTGCGCCGGCACAACTCCTGCCAGGGCACCAGGTTGGCGTGGTGTTCCATCTCGGTTACCACGATCTCGTCGCCCGGTGCCAGCGCGAAGCGTTGTGCCGCGCCTCCGGCAACCGTGGCGTTGCTCAGCCCGTAGGCGACCAGGTTGATTGCCTCGGTGGCGTTCTTGGTGAATATCACCTCGTCGGGCTGGGCGCCGACGAACGCGGCGATCCGGGCCCGCGCCGACTCGTAGGCATCGGTGGCCTCTTCAGCGAGCTGATGCGCACCGCGGTGCACCGCCGCGTTGTGCTGCTCCAGGAAGGCGCGTTCGGCGTCGAGCACCTGCCGGGGCCGTTGGGAGGTGGCTCCGGAGTCCAGGTACACCAGCGGTCGGCTGTCCCGCACCCTGCGGGACAGAATCGGGAAGTCAGCGCGGATCTTCTCCAGCTCGCTGGCACTGAGTTGGCCAGCAGTCAGTTGTCCTGTCACGATGACGACACCCCCGTCACCTCCTGGCGGCGGGTGAACCTCTCGTAGCCGCCCGACTCCAGTTCATCTGCGAGCTCCTGGCCGCCCGACTCTACAATGCGCCCACTTGCGAAGACGTGCACGTAGTCAGGCGTGATGTGTCGCAGGATCCGGGTGTAGTGGGTGATCAGCAGGACGCCGACGTCTCCGTTGGCCCGGTACCGGTTCACCCCTTCGGATACCACCCGCAACGCGTCGACGTCCAAACCCGAGTCGGTCTCATCCAGCACCGCGATCTTGGGCTTGAGCAGCGACAGCTGCAAGATTTCGTGGCGCTTCTTCTCGCCGCCAGAAAAGCCCTCATTCACACTGCGCTCGGCAAAAGCGGGATCGATGTCCAGTTCGGACATCGCCGCCTTGACCTCCTTGACCCAGGTGCGCAGCTTGGGCGCCGCGCCGCGGCTCGCGGTGGCGGCGGTGCGCAGGAAGTTCGACATCGACACCCCGGGCACCTCGATCGGATACTGCATGGCGAGAAACAGACCCGCGCGGGCCCGCTCATCGACCGACATCGACAGCACATCGACACCGTCGAGCAGGATCTGTCCCGACGTGACCTGGTACTTCGGGTGCCCGGCAATCGAGTAGGCCAAGGTGGACTTACCCGACCCATTGGGACCCATAATGGCGTGCGTTTCTCCCGCCCGGACGGTCAGGTCAACGCCGCGCAGGATCTCTTTCTGGGGGGCCGCTGCGTCGTCGGTGGGCACCGCGACGTGTAGGTCCTTGATCTCCAGGGTGCTCATCGGTCGGTTCTCAGCTCCTGCTAGCGGTTGGTTGGAGTCGACGGATCGACATAGACGTCGTCACCGTCGATGGTCACTGCATAGGTATCCACGGGTTCGGATGCTGGTGGTGAGGACGGCTCCCCTGTGGCCAGTGCGAAGCACGAGCCATGCAACCAGCACTCCAGACCCTTGCGGGTGATTTCCCCCTCGGACAACGCGATCTCGGCGTGCGAGCAGACGTCGGCCAGCGCGTAGACCTGCTCGCCCTGACGGACCAGCACTACCGGCACATCGCTGACCTGGAAGCCGACCGGCTCGTCGTCCTTGAGGTCGGTCAGGCTGCATACCCGGACTGCGGTCATACCCCTACCGCTTCCAGCTCGGCCTCGATTGCCAACGCCAGCCGCTCGCGGACCTCGGTGACAGTGATTTTCTGCAGGATCTCGCCGAAGAAACCCCGAACAATCAGCCGACGAGCCTGCTCGACGGGGATGCCCCGGGACGTCAGGTAGAACAGCTGCTCGTCGTCGAAGCGACCGGTCGTGCTGGCGTGCCCGGCACCGACGATCTCTCCGGTTTCTATCTCCAAGTTGGGCACCGAGTCGGCCCGGGCGCAGTCGGTGAGCACCAGGTTGCGGTTGACCTCGAAGGTCTGAGTGCCTTCGGCAGCGGCCTGGATGAGGACGTCACCGATCCAGACAGTGTGTGCGTCCGGCTTTGTGGGATTGCCCTGCAGCGCGCCCTTGTAGGCAACGTTGGACCGGCAGTGTGGGACTGCGTGATCCACCAGCAAGCGGTGCTCGAGATGCTGACCGGCGTCGGCGAAGTAGAGCCCGAGCAACTCGGCGTCGCCGCCGGGCTGGGTGAACGTCACCGTCGGGGATTGCCGGACCAGATCGCCGCCCAGGCTCACCGTGGTGGCGCGCAGTACCGCGTCTCGGCCCAGCCGGACGTGCTGCGCCGCAACATGCACCGCGTCATCAGCCCAGTCCTGGACGCTGACCATGGTCAGCCGGGCACCGTCGGCGAGGACCACTTCAACGTTCTCCGCGTACGTGCCGCTACCCCGGTAGTCGAGCACCACGACAGCCTCGGCGAACGCTTCGAGGCGCATGTGCAGATGGCCGTACGCTATCTGACCGATCCCCGGTCCGGTGACAGTGATCATCACTGCATCCTCGACCCGGGTCTGCGCCGGCATGGTCACCACCGTCGCCCGGACCGCTGAGTTCCAGGCTTGGGCCGAAACGCGGTCGGCGGGGACACCCCCGTCGCCGAGGCGAGGGTCAGACGGGTCGACGTCCTCGACGGTGACTTCATCGGCTGCTTGCACGGTGACCTGCGCGGTGCCCGTGGCAGCGACGCCCTGGTGCAGCCCGCGCAGCCGCCGCATCGGGGTGAACCGCCATTCCTCCTCGCGTCCGGTGGGCACCTCGAAGGCATCGACGTCATAGGAGGTGAACCGCTGCCCCCGCGACACCATCGGCACACTGGGTTGACCAGTGTTGGCGTGCGAGTGCGAGGCCACGCCGCGTTCGGCTGGCCGGTCAGTGGTGGCCGTCATATCAGCCGACGGCTCCTTCCATCTGCAGTTCAATCAGACGGTTGAGCTCCAAGGCGTACTCCATCGGCAGCTCGCGCGCGATCGGCTCGATGAACCCCCGCACGATCATGGCCATCGCCTCGTCCTCGGCCAGCCCCCGGCTCATCAAGTAGAAGAGCTGGTCGTCGCTGATCTTAGAGACGGTTGCCTCGTGACCCATCGACACGTCGTCCTCGCGGATGTCGACGTAGGGGTAGGTGTCCGAGCGGCTGATCTGGTCTACCAGCAGCGCGTCGCACTTCACCGTCGAACGGGAGTGGTGGCTACCCTCGTTGACCTGCACCAGCCCGCGGTAGGAGGTGCGCCCGCCGCCCCGGGCCACTGACTTCGACACGATCTTGCTCGAGGTGTGGGGTGCGGCATGCACCATTTTCGCTCCGGCGTCCTGATGCTGCCCCTCACCGGCACAGGCCACCGAGAGCACCTCACCTTTGGCGTGCTCACCGATCAACCAGACCGAGGGGTACTTCATGGTGACCTTGGAGCCGAGGTTGCCATCGATCCACTCCATGGTCGCGCCCTCGGCGGCGGTAGCCCGCTTGGTGACCAGGTTGTAAACGTTGTTCGACCAGTTCTGGATTGTGGTGTAGCGGCAGCGGGCGCCCTTCTTGACGATGATCTCCACGACTGCCGAGTGCAGCGAGTCGGACTTATAGATCGGCGCCGTGCAGCCCTCGACGTAGTGCACATATGCGCCCTCGTCGACGATGATCAATGTTCGCTCGAACTGGCCCATGTTCTCGGTGTTGATCCGGAAGTAGGCCTGCAGCGGGATGTCGACCTGCACTCCGGGCGGCACGTAGATGAACGACCCACCCGACCACACCGCGGTGTTCAATGCAGCGAACTTATTGTCACCAGCCGGGATGACACTGGCGAAGTACTGCCGAAAGATTTCCGGCTGCTCGCGCAATGCGGTGTCGGTGTCCAGGAAGAGGACGCCAAGCTCCTCTAGATCCTCGCGGATCTTGTGATAGACGACCTCTGACTCGTACTGCGCGGCCACACCGCCTACCAGCCGGGCCTTCTCCGCTTCGGGGATGCCCAGCCGGTCGTAGGTGGCCTTGATGTCCTCGGGAAGGTCGTCCCAGGAGGCGGCCTGCTTCTCCGTCGAACGGACGAAGTACTTGATGTTGTCGAAATCAATGCCGGACAGGTCCGCACCCCAGCGAGGCATGGGCTTGCGGTGGAACAGGCGCAACGCCTTCAACCGGGTCTCGAGCATCCATTCCGGCTCATTCTTCTTGGCCGAGATATCGCGTACCACAGCTTCGGACAGGCCGCGCTGCGCGCTGGAGCCAGCAAGGTCGGAGTCGGCCCAGCCGTACTCGTAGCGACCCAGGCTAGACAGGGTTTCTTCCTGGGTGAGCGGTGCAGCCAGGGCGTTGTGCGCTCGCACTTCCTGCTCAGGAGCAGTCGTCATGCCGAGACGCCTCCATCCGGTTTCGTGGTGCCAGTGTGGTGGTGGGACACAGGTGGGGACACAATGGTTGGAACAGTTGTCGGGGTGCCGTGCAGCGCCCGAGTTTCGGGAACATGCGTCGTACATACCGCGTCGCCGCGGGCAATCGTCGCCAGCCGCTGAACGTGGACACCGAGCAGGTCGGCGAAGGCCGCGGTCTCGGCCTCGCACAGTTGCGGAAACTCCGCGGCGACGTGCGAGACCGGGCAGTGGTGCTGGCACAACTGCGCGCCGTTGCCGACATATTCGACTGACGCCGCGTAACCAGCGCTGGTCAAGGCGACGGCAAGTGCCTGCGCACGAGCCACCGGGTCAGCCGCAGCAACTACGTTGGCCCGTTGCCGGTCAACCAGGTCGATTACCCGACGTTCGGCAAAGGAGCGAACCGCCTGCTCGCCATCGCGCTCGGACAGGAAGCGCAGCGCCGCCACCGCCAGATCGTCGTAGGTGTGCTCAAATTGCGCCCGGCCTGCGGCGGTGAGGAGGAACACCTTGGCCGGACGACCACGGCCACGGGGACCTCGGCGCGGTGCTGCGCGGTAACTGGCCTGCCCGTCGGTGAGCAGGGCATCCAAGTGACGGCGCACCGCAGCGGGACCCAAGCCCAGCGCGTCGGCGATCTGCGCAGCTGTCACTGGACCGTGTTCCAGTAACATCCGCGCCACCGATTCGCGGGTGCGACGATCGGTCCCGACGGTTTTCACAACGTCTATGTTACGTATTTCCCCGGCTGGTGCAAACGTCCGTGTGCTCGGGTCTCAGACGTCGGCGCGCGCACCGCTACCCTTCGCGGCGTGGTGGCCGAGAAGGTGCGCGGGGTCGGGTCCCGCTTTTGGGCAGCCCTGCCCAACCTAGAAGCCCCGGTCAGCCGCCGATCGGGGGCTCGCGACGACAGCACCGGCCTGGATCCAGTGGAGACCCGGCAGCTCGACACCGTGCGCAGGTTCGGCACTGCCGGCTCGCTGCTGATGGGGTTAGGTTCACTCGGTGCGGGGACGGCCCCGGTCCTGGGCAACCCGGTCGTCGGGCGTCCAGTGCTGGGCTTGTTCACCCGGATGCCGACGGCATCGCTGGCAGTCGCCTACACCGGCATCGCCATGGTGGTGCTGGCCTGGTTGTGGCTTGGCGCACTGGCCGCTCCCGGGCGGACCCGGCTGATCAGCCGCGCCCAACTAGACCGGACGATGCTGCTGTGGGTGGCGCCGCTGCTGGTCGCCCCGCCAATGTTTAGCCGGGACGTCTACAGCTACCTGGCACAGAGCGCGATGGTCAACCGCGGCTTAGATCCCTATGTGCTCGGTCCTGCCGACGCCCTGGGCGTGGACCATCCGCTGGTGCGGGGCATTCCCACGATCTGGCGCCACACGCCTGCGCCCTACGGTCCGTTGTTCCTCACCCTGGGCAGGCCGATCGACTGGATCGCCGGGGACGACGTGGTGCTCGGCGCGCTGCTGCACCGCAGCCTCGCGGTCGCCGGCCTGGTGATGATCGTCTGTGCGCTGCCGCGGCTGGCTCGTCGGGCGGGCGCCTCGCCGGTGTTTGCGCTGTGGCTCGGTGTCGCCAATCCCCTGGTGTTGTTCCATCTGGTCAGCGGGGTACACAACGAGGCGCTGATGATTGGCCTGATGCTGCTGGGTCTCGAGCTTGCGCTGCGCAGGCCCGCGACGGGACCAGCCCTGATCGGCGGCACCGCACTTATCGCCGCAGCCTCACAGGTGAAGGTCCCCGCCGTGCTGGCACTGGGTTTCGTCGTGGTGTGTTGCGCCCGGCACCGGGGTGGGCGGCTGCGCGATCTCGGCTGGACGGCCGTGGCGGTCGGTGGAATCGCGCTGGTCACCACGGTGGCGATTGGGCTGGGCACCGGGCTGGGTTTCGGCTGGATCGGTGCGCTGGGCACGCCCAACGTGGTGCGCAGCTGGATGTCCGTGGTGACCGAACTCGGCCTGCTGGGCGGGTTGATCGGCAGCGTGCTTGGGCTCGGCGACCACATCAACTCAGTGCTCGCCCTCACTCGCGCCATCGGGCTGGCCACCGCCGGCGGTGTCTGCGTGTTGTTGCTGTGGCGGTGCTGGCGGGGACGCGTCGAGCCACTGGCTGCGTTAGGGGCGGCGCTGGGCGCCGTAGTACTGCTGGGGCCGGTGGTACACCCCTGGTACCTGCTGTGGGCCGTGATCCCATTGGCGGCGTCGGCCACTCATCCCGCCTTTCGCTTTTTCGCCACTGCCGTCTCAGCGGTGCTCGCCCTCGTGGTGGCGCCCACCGGCGCGGACTTCTTGTTCCGAGCTTGGGTGGTGCCGTCGGCGATCGCGGCGGCAGCGGTCAGCTTGATAGTGCCGCTGCTGCTGATTCGCGGGCGCACTCCTTCACTGTCCGCGACCCTGCGGGCCGGTGCGCCCGCCCTTCGGCCCAGTGCGCTTTGAGACCGGATCGCGACCTAGGCTCTGTAAACGTGACCCTGCCCGCGCCCTTGGCTGCCGTCGAGGTCCGCGGCCTGGTTCGGAGTTTCGGTACGGTCCGGGCGGTGGACGGTCTGGATCTACGGGTGCCGCCAGCCACGGTACTGGCGCTACTAGGGCCCAACGGCGCCGGCAAGACCACCACCGTCGAGGTGTGTGAAGGATTCCTACGACCGGATGCCGGGGTGGTCCGGGTCCTGGGTCTCGATCCGATCGCCGACAGCGCCGCGCTGCGCCCCCGGGTAGGGGTGATGCCGCAGGGCGGCGGGGCGTATCCGGGCGTGCGGGCTGCCGAGATGCTCAATCTGGTGGCGGTCTGCGCGGCACGACCGCTGGACGTCAGTTGGCTACTTGACGTGCTTGGACTCACTGGTGTCGCACGGGTGCCCTACAAGCGACTGTCCGGGGGCCAGCAGCAACGACTCGCACTCGCCTGCGCGCTGGTCGGACGGCCGGAGGTGGTGTTTCTCGACGAACCCACTGCCGGCATGGATCCGCAGGCCCGACGGCTGGTCTGGGAAATCATCAGCAGGTTGCGCGCAGACGGCGTGAGCGTGCTGTTCACCACACACCTGATGGAGGAGGCCGAGGCACTGGCCGACCAGGTTGTGATCATCGACCACGGCCGGGTCGTGGCCCAAGGCAGCCCCGCGGAGCTCACCTCCGATGGCACGCAGCGGCAGCTGCGGTTCGCGGCCCGAGCTGGCTTGGACCTCGGCGCGCTGTCCACCGCATTGCCCGCCGGCTGCCGGGCCAGTGAACCGCGCCCCGGTGGGTACCTCATCGAGGGTGTGATCGACCCCAAGGTGGTGGCCACCGTGACCGCGTGGTGCGCCCAGCAAGGGGTGTTCGCCGAAGACCTGAGAGTCTCCAGACGCAGTCTCGAAGACGTGTTCCTTGAGCTCACCGGACGCGAGCTGCGGCCGTGACCGGCTTCTCCCCCGGTACTTTCGCGCCCGCACCAGGCCGGGGGCGGCTGTCCCGAATGCTGATCACTCAGGCTCGCACCGAGTTCCTGCTGACCCTGCGCAACGGGGAGCAAGTGCTGCTGACGCTGCTCATTCCGCTGGGCATACTGATTGGGTTCACCCTGCTCAACGTGGTGCCGGTACCCAGCCCGCGAGTGGCCAACATCACCCCGAGAGTTCTGGCGCTGGCCGTGATGTCTACTGCTTTCACTGGGCAGGCAATCGCGCTGAGCTTCGACCGCCGCTACGGGGTGCTCAAACGGTTAGCCGCCACTGCGCTGCCGCGCTGGTCGTTGGTCACTGGCCGGATGCTGGCGGTGCTCGGAGTCGTGGTGGTGCAACTGCTGGTGCTCGGCTCGGTGGCCGCTGGATTGGGGTGGCACCCGCAGCCGTCAGGTCTGCTACCCGCAGTATTGCTGATCCTGGCTGGGACAGCCGCCTTCGGCGCCCTCGGTGTGCTGCTCGGAGGCGCCCTTCGGGCCGAGGTGGTGCTCGCGGTGGCGAACATGGTCTGGTTGTTCCTCGTCGTAGCGGGGGGTATCGCGCTGTCCGTCCACGCCTTACCCAGACCGCTGTCGACGATCGCCGCGGCGCTGCCCTCCGGCGCGCTGGCCGAGGGCCTGCACACGGCGCTAGTGCAGGGCGCCGCACCGTGGGGCGCGCTGGGCGTTCTGCTGGCCTGGGCGGCATGCGCTGGTCTGCTGGCCGCTCGCACCCTGCGACTGTCCTGAGCCCCCCCCCCGCGGGCTTCGACCGAGCAGGCGCTGAAGTCGACCTGATACTCCGGCCAACACCTCAGCAACCGGACCATCACCGACGTCCCCGCCGGTGCGTAAACGCTCCGGCTGCCTACTATCAAGGCTGTGCTGGCTGCACCTTCCCCGAAGCGCTCACTGGCGACCTTGTCCCGGGCCACGGCGATCGCTGCGGTGATCACCCAGGCCAGCATCGCGGTGACCGGCTCGGTGGTGCGGGTCACCGGTTCGGGGCTGGGTTGCCCGACCTGGCCGCAGTGCTTCCCGGGAAGCCTGGTGCCGCAGCCGCATCCCGAGGTCGCTGCGATACACCAGTGGATCGAGTTCGGCAACCGGTTGCTCACCGGCCTGGTCGGCCTGGTCGCGCTGGCCTGCGTGATTGTCGCGCTGGTCAGGCCCCGGCGCCGACGACTGATCGTGCTCGCCGCGACGATGCCGCTGGGCGTCGTCGCGCAGGCCCTACTCGGCGGCGTCACCGTGCTGACCGGGCTGGCCTGGTGGACTGTCAGCGTCCACTTTCTCGTCTCGATGGTGCTGGTGTGGCTCGCGGTGCTGTTGGTCGCCGCCTTCGGCGAAGGTGATGCTCCGCCGCGCTGGCTCTTTCCCCGGCCGCTGCGTGACTTGCTGCGCGCCGCAACCACGGTGCTGGCAGCGCTGCTGATCGCCGGAACACTGGTGACCTCGGCGGGGCCGCACGCCGGAAACGCTGCCACTCCGCGGTTGGCGGCGGGTGTCTCGGCAATGGCGCAACTACACGCCGATCTGCTCGTCGGCTTTCTCGGACTGCTCGCTGGCCTGGGTTTCGCACTCCGCGCGGTGGGCGTGCCGGTCGGCGTCTGGCGGCGCTACACCGTGCTGGTCTGCGTGGTGCTCGCGCAGGGCACCTTAGGCGTCGTACAGTACTTCACCGGGGTTCCTGAGGTGCTCGTCTCGCTGCACGTTCTGGGTGCCGCGTCGGTGGTGGTGGCGATGGCCGCGTTCTGGACGAGCTGCCGGATCCGCGACCACGAACCAGCCGTGGCCGTGGGCGATCGGCGACCACTAGCCAGCGCTGGAACCACCTAACTAGGCGAGTCCGGACGGCGGTACCGGCGCATCGCGTCGGGATAACCGACGATCGCGGCGTCATAAGCCGGGATGCTCAATTCGGCCGCCAGCTTGCGGGCCACCGCGGGGGAGCCCACCCGGCGGCGGATCCACTCGCCATCGGAGGCGACCGCCACAGCGGTCGTATCGGTCGCGGCCGTTTCCGGCTCGACATAGAACTCGACTCCGGTCCTGGTGGCGACGAAATCCCGCAGGTTGGCAAGATCATCCGGGGTGGCTTCTCGATCAAGCATGCTCTGGTAGCCACCGCGCCTGACGCGAATGGCGCGCTGACTCAAGAGTCCGCCCGCACCTCGACCGAAAGCCCGTACCAGGTAATCTCTCAGCCCCACCGGCGATCCTCCTACCTGGCCCGCGACCGTGACCCGAATGCGGGCCACCGGTACTGACTAAATCGTACTTAAGTGGTGAACTACATCCGTCAGACCCGGTGACGCGCCCACCCGCGGCAGTTCATCCGCCGCTTCGGCCGCCCGCTGCCGGCCCACCACCTACCAGGCTCGCCTGCACTGGCTAAGGTCCGGTCATAACCCCGGGAACGGTTCGGTCAAGGACCGCAGCACGTGGTCGGCCTTCGCCGCGCGCAGCTCGTCGACGCCGTAGTGGCCACTGGCCACGCCGATCGCGGTAGCTCCCGCAGCGCGGCCAGCCGCGATATCGCGCGGTGTGTCCCCGACGACGTGCACCTGATCCGGTGACAGGTCGTGCCCGTGCAGCCGGGCAGCCTTGGCGATGCCCAGCCGGGCCACTTGGGTTCGATCTGGGGAGTCCGACCCGTAAGAGCCGAAAACGAAGTACCTGTTGAGCTTGCCCGGTTCCATCTTCGTGCGCGCCGCGCCCTCCATGGCGCCGGAGATCACCCCGAGGATGATTCCACCGTTGGTGAGCCGCTGCAGCAGATCCTCCGCACCATCGAGCACCCGGTAAGCCTCCGACGTCCAGATGTCCTCGGCCAGGTGCCAGAGGTACTTGGCATACAGCCGAGCCATCTCGTCGTAGCTGGGCTCGCGGCCGAGCACCGCGCGGAAGGTCCCCCGACCGACCTGCGGGTCAGTCTCACCGGCCGAGGTGTGCTGGCCGATGTCGGCGGGCACCCCGTACAGCTGATCGAACGCCCACTCCCAGCTCCGAGCCCCGGCGCCGCCGGTGTGCACCAGGGTCTCGTCGATGTCGAACAGCACCGCGATCGGTTTCGTCATCCCTCAGCCGCCCCCGTCCGGTTTCTCGTCGTGACCGCCGAACTGTTTGCGCATCGCCGACAGCGCCTTGTCCGCGAACTCGTCGCAGTGCCGGGAACCGAACCGCGAGTACAGCGCGGCGGTCAGCACCGGAGCCGGCACTCCCTCGTCGATCGCCGCGATGGAGGTCCAGCGACCTTCACCGGAGTCCGACACCCGCCCGGAGAAGTTGCGCAGCTCCGGCGACTCGTACAGCGCGGCGGCGGTCAGGTCGAGCAACCAGGAGCCGATCACGCTGCCGCGTCGCCACACCTCGGCGACCTCGGCGAGGTTGATGGCGTAGCGGTAGTACTCGGGGTTCGCCAGCGGGGCGGTTTCGGCGTCGGCTTCCTGCGTGCGGGTGCCGATGTCGGCGTTGTGCAGGATGTTCAGGCCCTCCGCCAGGGAGGCCATCATGCCGTACTCGATGCCGTTGTGGACCATTTTGACGAAGTGCCCGGCGCCGGTGGGTCCGCAGTGCAGGTAGCCCTGCTCCGACGGCGTTATCTCGCCATCGCGGCCCGGGGTGCGCTCTGCGGTGCCGACGCCGGGAGCCAGCGATGCGAAGATCGGTTGAGCCTGGGCGACGGCATCGGTATCGCCCCCGATCATCAGGCAGTACCCCCGGTCCAGGCCCCAGACGCCGCCACTGGTGCCACAGTCGAGCAGCCGGATGCCGCGCTGGGCCAGCTGCTTGGCGTGCCGGATGTCGTCGCGGTAGTAGGAGTTCCCGCCATCAATAACGGTGTCACCGGACTCCAGCGTCGCGGCCAACTCGGCGATGACCGAGCTGGTGATGTCACCCGCCGGCACCATCACCCACACCGCGCGTGGCGCGGTGAGCTTCGCTGCCATCTCCGGCACCGAGCTCACACCGGTCGCGCCCTCGCCGGCCAGCGCCTCGACGACGCTGGCAGCACGGTCATAGACGACGCACTCGTGGCCGTCGCTCATCAGTCGGCGCACGATGTTGGCTCCCATGCGACCGAGACCGATCATCCCCAACTGCATCTGCGTCTCCTTGGTGAGCTGATACTGCGTTGCGCGAGTACCCCAGATTCCCCGGAGCAGGCGTGGGTACACCCTGGAGACAAGGCTTCCACAACCACAGGACGGAGCGGACCCCATGCTCTTGGCGGGTAGGAGGGCGATCGTCACTGGCGCATCCAGCGGTATCGGCAAAGCCACCGCGCAGCGGCTGGGGCGCGAAGGTGCCAATGTCTGCGTGAACTATTACTCCAGCCAGGAGAAAGGCGCTGCCGACGAGGTGGTCGCGAGCATCGAGCGAGCCGGTCCGGGCGAGGCGGTCGCCGTGCAGGCCGACGTCGGCAATGAGATCGACGTCGAACGGATGGTGACCGAGACCGTCACAGCGTTCGGCGGCCTGGACATCCTGGTCAACAACGCCGGAATCGAAAAGCAGATCCCGCTGCTGGAGACATCGCAGCAAGACTGGGAGCGAATTCTGCGGACCAACCTCACTGGTACCTTCCTGTGCCTACGGGAGGCCGGAAAGGTCATGGCCGACGCCGGCGGTGGGGTGATCGTCAACATGTCCAGCGTGCACGAGTTCATTCCCTGGCCCGGCTTCGCGCCCTATTGCGCCAGCAAAGGCGGCGTCAAGCTATTGATGGAGACCGCCGCCCGCGAACTCGCCCCGAAAAATATCCGTGTGATCAACGTCGCTCCAGGCGCCATCATCACGCCGATCAACAAGTTCGTCCTGGATGACCCCGAGGCCAAACACGCGGTGGAAGAGGAGATCCCTCTGGGGCGGATGGGTGAGCCCGAGGAAATCGCGGCGGCGGTGGTCTGGGCGGCCAGCGGGGAGGCGAGCTACGTCACCGGCACAACCATTGTTGTCGACGGCGGAATGTCGCTGTATCCCAAATTCGTTTAGCCGGCGCTGAGCCGTACGCCCCAGCGGCTCGTGACCGCCTCACCCGGTGCGAGCCGGCGAACTCCCTGCCCGGACTGGAAGGCGTTGGGCGGGCAGGTCATCGGCTCGGCCCCCAAACCGAGGCGGCGACGGTCCGGGCGCAGCGTGTCGCCGGTGTAGAGCTCGACGATCGGATAGGTGCCGTCGACCCACAGCTCGACCCGGCGACCATCCGGCCCCGCCAACCGGACCCATGCCAGCCCGGCCTCGTCACGGGCGAGGTCGGTGAAGGCGAAATCGATCCGCAAGTCGCCCAACGTGCGAGGATGGGAGAAATCGAAACGCCCCCCGGCCACCGGCTCGACGCCGGTTGGCAGCTGACGGGTCTGGTCGGTGACGATCCGAGTGCCGGCCGTGAGGCTCAGCACGGCATCGTCGATGACGCCGCTGCCCGGTGAGAGGTAAGGATGCTGCCCGGCGCCATACGGGCAACTGCGGTCACCCCGGTTGGTCGCCGTCGTGGTGACCGTCAAGCCGGCGTCATCGAGGCGGTAGTCCACCTCGACATCGAGCAGGAACGGGTAGCCGGTCAGCGGATGCAGCCGGGTTCCCATGGTGACCCGGTTGGGTTCCTCGTGGACCGCGTCCCACGACCGCCAGCGCAGAAAACCGTGGATCGCGTTGCTTTTCTCCGGTTCGGTGATCGCCACCTGATGGTCGACACCGTCGAACCGGTACCGACCATCGGCCAGCCGATTGGGCCAGGGCACCAACGGAGCACCGTGCGCGCCATCGCACATCGCATCCAGCGGGTAGGGGTCGAGAACCGCCCGCTCACCGACGCGGTACTCGCGCACCCCGCCGCCGACCTCCACCACCACGGCGACCTGCTCGCCATGCCGGATTTCGTACTGCCGCCCCGACGGTGGAATGCTCATGTGACCTCAGGCTAGTGGCCGACCCACCAAACGACACTGAGCGCCTAAAGTCTCAGGTCACACGCGGATCCCGGCGCCGAAGCCAGGAGGTGGGTAGTGCAAAACCTCCGGGTGCGAGTCCTGGGCGATCTTCAGGTGGAAGGGTGCGATCCGGCGCATCTGGGCCGCCGTCAGGTGCGCAGACTGCTCAAGGTCCTCGCCCTCTATCACGACCGGCCCGTCGGGCTGGACCGGCTGGTCGACTGCCTGTGGGGCGACGATCCCCCGGCGCGACCCGCTGATCAGCTCTCGGTGCTGGCCAGCCGGCTGCGTGGGGTGCTCGGTGCTGATCGGGTTCGACGCAACGATGCCGGCTACTCGTTGGCGGTTGACTGGCTCGATCTCGACGCGCTCCGGGAGTACGCGGAACAGGCCGATCGCCGGCTGGCCGCAGCTGCGGTCGGAGCCGCCCGAACGGCAGCCGCAGCCGGGCTCGCGCTGGTCCGGGGACCGCTGCTCGCCGACGAACCCGACGCCCGGTGGGCCGAGTCGGAACGCTCGGCCGCCGGTCTAGTCGTCTTGCGCCTGCGCCACGCCGCCGCCGCGGCAGCCCTGGCGGCCGGCGACTTCGCGAGCGCCGCTGAGCTGGCCAGCCAGCTGCTGGCGGCCGACCCCTATGACGAGACGGCATTGCGGGCGCTGATGGAGGCGCTGACCCGATCGGGCCGCCCGGCGTCGGCGTTGGCCGCCTACTCCGGAGCCCGCGAGCGCCTGGCCGAGGACTTAGGGGTCGGTCCGTCCACCGAGACTGAGGCGCTGCACACCGCGATACTGCTCGATGAGCTTCCCGCTGTCCGAGTGCCGGACGGGTCCCCCGTCACCACCTCCGTTGAGCTGCCGGGGCGCGCCGGTGCGCTCAGCGAGCTCGATGCTTTGTTCCAGCGCGTCGAGCGTGGACGCGGCCAGGTGGGAGTGGTCGAGGGTGATGCCGGCATCGGCAAGTCACGGTTGCTGGGGGTCTGGAGTGACCGGTTGGCCGCTCGGGGAGTGCGAGTGGTGCCGGTGGCGGGCGACGAGCTCGGTCGAGCACTGCCGTTGCAACCGCTCCTCGACGCAGTGGATGAGCTCGTACGCCACGCTGGCAACGGCGGCGCCGACCAGGTTCTAGGCCCCGATATCGCCATTCTCGGACCGTTGATCGGCGGCCACACCGAACCGGCCGGGGCAGCTGCGCTCGCCGCCCTCACCGACCCCGGCGCTGGCCAGGCGCTGCTGTTCGCGGCGCTGTTCAGCGTCCTGCGACGGCAGGCGGAACGTGAGCCGCTGGTGCTGGTCATCGATGACGTCCATCTCGCCGATACCGCCACCACGAGATGGCTCGGCCAGGCGGTGCGCCGCCTGGCCGACAGTCGCGTCGCTGTCATCGCCGCCCGCCGGGCCGAGGAAGGAGTTCCGCTGCCCGGTGTGACGACCATTGCCTTGGGTCCGCTGGATCTCGACGCCGCCGTCGTGATCGTCGGGCCCGATCGCGCCGCGCAGCTACACACCCGCAGCGGCGGGCACCCCCTGTTTCTGGTCGAACTGGCAGCCGCTGACGCCGACAACGCGCTGCCAGTCAGCATCCGGCGGGCCGTCGACGAGCGTTGCGCTCGCAGTGGAGCCGCGGCAGCCACGTTGCGCGCCGCCGCGGTGATCGGTCCCGAGATCGACCTTGACCTCCTCGCGGCGGCGACCGGCACCGCACCCGGGGAGCTGCTCGACCATCTGGAGGAAGGGGTGCGACGGCGGTTCCTCGTCGAGCAGGGCCCGAGGTTCACCTTCGCCCACGCGTTGGTACGCGAAGCGCTGGCTTGCGCAGTGGGGGCGTCCCGAACCGCTTACATCCACCGGGCGGCGGCTCGGGCGCTTGGCGCCCGGCCCGGTGCGGACCCGCTGGTGGTGGCCCGGCACGCCCGCCTGGGGGGCGAGCTGGCGGAGGCCTCGACCATGTTGGTGACCGCGGCGCGGCTGGCGGTGGCCCGATTCGATCAGCGGGAGGCGCTGCGCCTGCTGGACGAGGCGGTATCCCTGCACGACACGGTCGGCGCTCGCCTCGAGCGGGCCCGGGTGTGCTCGATGCTGGCCCGCTACGACCAGGCCTCCGAGGACATCGAGGTTGCCCGGTCCTGGGGCGCCGGAGCTGAGGCGCTGGAGGTGGCCGCGTGGTCGGCCCACTTGCAACGCCGCTTCGACCAGGCGCTCACCCTCGCCGATCAGGGTGCACAGCAGGCCACCGACGTCGACCTGCGCACCAGCTGCCTGGCCCTCGGTGGCTGGGTGTCGCTGGTCTCCGGCGATCTCGGTGGCGCCGCACACCGCCTCGAGGGCGCAGCCGGCGCAGCACCTGCGGCCAGTGGCCGGATGGTCGAAGCCTGGTTGGCGTGGCTACGGGTGAATCAGGGCCGCCCGGCTGAGACCCTGCGGCTGGTGAAGCAACACGACGGCGAAGGACTCGCTGCTTACCGGTTCCCCAACGCCTACGCCCTGATGGCGGCCACCATGGCGTTGGGAATGCTGGGACGTGCCGAGGAGGCACTGGCCACGCTGGACGCGCTCGATGCTGACGTGGTGCGGATGGGCGCTGCGCGGTGGACGGCACGACCGCTGAACCTACGTGGGTGGATCCTGCGCAACCTCGGTGAGCGCACTGCCGCCGACGAGCTCAACCAGGCGGCCCTCGAGGCCGCCCGCCCACGAGCACTAACCGAGCCGCTAGCCCACGCGCTGCTCGACCTGGCCTCGGGGCGGTTGCTGACCGATGACCTCCACGCGGCAGGCAAGCTGCTCGACGAGGCCACCGCGCTCGCCGAAGTCGA
The DNA here is from genome assembly GCA_032230565.1 of Pseudonocardiales bacterium. Taxonomy (GTDB): domain Bacteria; phylum Actinomycetota; class Actinomycetes; order Mycobacteriales; family Pseudonocardiaceae. The sequence goes on from JAVXWL010000102.1 coordinate 26,046, forward strand.
GCATGCTTTTCGCTGGCGCCACCAACTGCGCAGCCGGCTGGTCCGCGCCCGCCTCGACCTGGCCCTGGGCGACGCCGAGGCTGCGTTGACCGGCGCCGAGTCTCTCGCCGTCGACGCCGCCGCCCTCGGCGCACCCCGCTACCACGCCCAAGCTCGGCTGGTTGCGGCCACGGCGGCACACCGCGCGGGTCGCGTCGTCGACCTGGACGAGGTAGGTCGGCTGCTGTTGCGGCTCGACGAGGTGGCCGGTCTCGAAGCGTGGTGGATCACCGGCGAGGTGGCTGCGGCGTTCGGCGTCGGCGCGTGGGAAGACCTGGCCCGGCGCCGGGTCGGCAAACTCCGGACGCGGGCCGGCAGCTACACCGGCGCGCTGGAACGCGAAGCCACTCGCCGGCTGAGTTGGCGTTAGCTGGACTGGCTGCTCACGCGCCCGGCCAGTAGGACCGCCGCCGGCCGCCACCCTGGGGTGTGCGGCCGGACCGCCACGCGGGCTTGACGGACGAGCTCGGCCCTCGCCGGCGGCTCAAGCGCATCCACCCAGGGCGCAATCTGCGGCGTGGCCAGGCGGTAGGCGACGACCGCCTGGGAATCGAGCAGGCCGAGGTCCTCGCGGTGCACCCAGGCCCGCACGGAGACCAGGCCCGCCTGTCGGGCGGTCGCGGCGAGTCGTTCCGGATTCCCGGATGCCTGCTCCACCTGCTCTTGCATCGCCTGGTACCAGGCGGGTGGGACCCACCCCCAGGAGGCCACGACCGCGTCGATTGCCGCTTTCGCGGAGTCACGCTGCCCCCCCGCCCAGGTCGAGGCGAGCACCACTCCCCCGGGACACACCACCCGGGCAAGCTCGGCCAGGGCTGCCGCCGGTGGTAGGTGATTGAGCAGGAACCCCGCGACGGCGGCGTCGAAGACATCGTCGCGCAACGGCAGCGCGAGCACGTCAGCCACCACCGCCGGCCAGCCCTGCGCGCTCCCGTAGCTGACCATCTCGGTAGATCTGTCAATGGCCACCACCCGAGCGCCGCGCGCCGCCGCGGCCTGCGTGACCGCGCCCGTCCCGCTCCCGACGTCGAGAACCAGGCACCCCGCCAGTGCCACCGGCGACGCTGCCACCAAGGACCGTGCCAGCGGTCGGTACACCACACCGGCCGCGGCATCCCATTCGCGCGCCAGGCCGTCGTAGGCGGTCGTCACAGCCACCGCGCGCCCTCGGCTGCCCGTGCCTCCCACCAGGCCAGTTCCGGGCCAGGGCCGCCGAGCGCTTTCTCCCACCCGAACTGGACCATCGTGGCGAGCAGCTCGAGCGCGACCGCGCCGTCCCACCAGCCGGCGGTGTCGATCCCGTGGCGTTGCAGCGCCTCCCGGTAGGAGGTGATCACCTGGTCGTTGGCCTCGGGGAGCAGGTCGGCGTTGAGCGCCAAATACCAGGACAGGTCCGCGATCGGCGACGCCTCCCCGGGAACTTCGCCGAAGTCGAGCAGCACCGTGCGCCCGTCTAAGTGGCTGCCCAGGTTGGCCGCCTTCCAATCACCGTGCACCAGCGTGTGCGGCACCGCGCCGAGGGCAGCGACCAGCGGGGCGGGGTCGTCGAGCAGTGGCAGCACCAGCTCGGCCAGCCGGGTGGACGCCGCGGGCAGCCTGTCCCAGCCCTGCGCCATCACCTTGGGCACCACCGCCGCGGAACCCCGGGCCGATTCGCCCTTGGCCACCGCGGGAGAGAACATCAAATATCGGATGGCCAGCGGGGTGAGCCCGACCTCATCGCGCCAGCCCCAGAATGCGGCGTGCAGCGCGGCCATGTGATCCACAAAGCGGAGGTGTTGCTCGGTCGAGAAGGGCCGGTCGGGCGGGAGCAGCTGTGCGGTGACGTCACGCAGCAGCACCCTGCCTACGGCACCGTCGAAGCTGCACGCCACCACCGCCGGGTCGATGACGTCAGGCATCCGTTCCAACAGCCCGACCTCCCACAAGCGAACGTAGCGCTCGCCAGGGTCCCCGGTGGCCCGCAGCAGCCAGTCGTCGCGGGGATCTTGATACTTCAGCACGTAGCGCTCGCCGTCGATGACGACCCGTTCAAAGCGTGCGCCCGATTTGGTGTCCTCGGGCACCCACGGCTGGCGGCTGCTGGCCGCCGCCAGCAGATCGTCCAGGCGGCCAACGGCCTCAGGCGGTGACATCTGCGGCCTCGGCCATCTCGGCCAGCAAAGTCGCCGACCACCGTCCCCCGCACCACACCTGGTCTCTGGTGATCCGGCCATCAGTCACCTCGACGATGTGGGCCTGGTGGACGGCACAGGGGACGCCTTCCTGCTCCCAACGAAGCGTGAACTCGACCAGCTCCCCGGTGGGCAGTGGGGTGCGTTTGAGCTCCTCGAAACTCCCCGCGCCGGCGTACCAGCGGGCCAACTCAGCCCGTACGGCGGCGTCACCCCGGACGCCGAAACGCCAGTGCGGCACCGTGGCGTCTAGCGTCACATCGGGGCTTAAGGCATCGCAGCCGGCCATCGCCGCACCCTCGATGGCTGCCAGGTACCGCTCAACGGGCCCATCGCTGCGGTCGTCAGACATGGTGACCTCCTGTAGTCCCAGAACTGGTTCAGGGACCATCACGATGTCCCGGGCTCCTTGCCGCCGGCTTGCCACGGCTGCGGTCAACCGGTGGCAAGACGTGGCTGCATCGTTGTTCCCGTCGCCGGCGATCGGTCCGGCGCACCATTCGTAGGAGGCGATCATGGCAACAGCGGAGCAGAAGAACTTTGCCGCACCGGACGAGAGCCGCACTTTCGAGCGGGGACAACTCGACCTGCTCACCATCGGCGGCAGCGAGATCGGCCGTCTGACCCTCCATCCCGGCTGGCGATGGTCCGACCACATCAAGCCGATCGCCGGCACCGAGCTGTGCGAGGCACCGCACTTCCAGTACCACCTGCAAGGCACCCTGCACATCGTCATGGCCGACGGCGACGAGCTCGATGCCAGGCCCGGCGACGTCACCGCCCTGCCGCATGGTCACGACGCCTGGGTGGTCGGCGACGAGCCGGTTGTCGTCGTCGACTGGTGGGGCGCCTCGCACTACGCCAAGGAGTAACCGCGCCACAGCAGTGTCCGGTGGGATAGCTTCGACGGTTGTGAGCCAAGACCCCTCGGTGAGCGCAACGCATGCATCCGACCTGATCACCGCCTACCTCGACTGGTATTTCGATCAGCATCCGGTGCATGCCGACGCGCTCGGTGCAACCGGGTACGGCCACCGGCTCGGTGACTTCGACGCCGCGGCCTTCAACACTCGCGAGCGGGAGACCATCGGGTGGCTCGCTCGGTTCGAGGCCGAGCCGGCCGGGATCGACCGGGACCTCGTCGTCTCGACGCTGCGGGGCAATGTGTTGATGGCCGGCTGGCCGGCCTGGCGGCGCGACCCATCGGTCTATCTGGGCCCGGTGTTCGCCGGCTTGCTGTTGCCGTTTTTGCATCGGCTACGCCCTGAGCCGGAGCTGGTGGACGGGGCGTTGGCGCGGTTGGCGGAGGTTCCCCAGGTGCTCGCATCGTGCCGGGCCAACCTCGATCCGGCGCTGTCGGCTCCACGGCTGGTCCGTCGCGCTCTCGGGCAGGCCGCGGCCGGCCCGGCGTTTCTCCGCGATTCGCTGCCTGCCGAGGTCAACGACCCCGTACTGCGGGACCGTCTGCAGGACGCGGCCGTCCCGGCGGTACAGGCTTTTGAGGAGACCATCGAATTCCTCACCGACTTCGCCGAGCGCGCCACGGGTGACTGGCGGACTGGTGAAACGCTGTACTCAGCACTCTTACAGCAACGTGAGCTGCTCGGCTACGGGGCCGGTGACCTGCACCGCCGGGGCGTCGATGCCTGGGACGCGCTCGATACGCAGATGCGGGAACTGGCGCCTCGGGTCCCGGGTGGCAGCGCCGACTGGCGGGCCACCATGGAGGCCCTGCAGGGCGACCACCCGCCCACACTGCAGGCGATGCGCGCGGAATATGAGGCTGAGACCGCGCGGGCCCGAGCGTTCCTGGCCGACCATGAGCTGGTGACCTTCGCCGAAGGCGAGCAGTGCCGGGTGGTGCCTGCACCCGCCTACCAACGCCCGATTATGGCCGTGGCGTCGTACCTGCAACCACCGCCGCTGACCCGGTCTCGCATCGGCCACTTCTTCGTGCCCTACACCCCGGACGGCGCCACCGCGGAAGAGATCTCCCAGCGGCTGCGAACCAACGCCCGCGCGCAGCTGCCCACCATCTCCGTGCATGAGGCCTACCCAGGGCACCACTGGCAGCTGTCGTGGGCAGCCGAAGCGACTCCGGTGGCGCGAAGTGTGCGGGCGGTGCACCGGAGCAGCTACTTCGCGGAGGGCTGGGCACTGTACGCCGAGGGCATGATGCGCGAGCAGGGATACTTCGCCGATCCGGCGCACGAACTCGCACACCTCGACGCCCGGATCTTCCGGGCGGCCCGGATGATGGTGGACACCGCGTTGCATTGCGGGGACATGGACCCCGCTCAAGCTGAGGAGTTCATGCTCACGCACGCGTCGCTGTCCCCGGGCACCGCCAAAGCCGAGGTCGACCGGTACTGCGCCTGGCCGACGCAGGCCCCGTCCTACCTGACCGGCTGCCTGGAGATCGAGCAGCTGCGCGCCCAGTGGCCCGGGGAACTCCGGCATTTCCACGACACGCTGGCCGGCTCCGGTTGTCTACCGCTCGGGCTGGCCAGGCGCGCTGTGACCGGTGACTCGTAAGCTGACGCCATGCGGGCGATCCAGATCACCGAGACCGGGGGCCCCGAGGTCCTGCGCTTGGCCGAGCTGCCCGATCCATCGCCTGGACCCGGTGAGCTACTCGTCGAGCTCGCTGCAGCCGGCGTCAATTACATCGACACTTACCACCGCAGCGGTGCGTATCCGATGCCGCTGCCATTCATCCCCGGCTCGGAGGGTGCGGGCACCGTCACCGCCCTGGGGCCCGACGTCAGCGATGTTGCGGTCGGTGACCAGGTGGCTTGGGCGGGAAGCCCCGGCAGCTACGCCGAGCGTGCCGTGGTGCCCGCCGCTCAAGCCGTGCCGGTGCCCCAGGGCGTGGACATTGAAATCGCCGGAGGCTGCCTGCTACAGGGCATGACTGCGCACTATCTCCTGGTGTCGGTGCACGCTGTGCAGCCCGGCGACACCGTGCTGATCCACGCGGCGGCAGGCGGGATGGGATTGCTGCTCACCCAGCTGGCCACCGCGCGTGGCGGCCGGGTGATCGGCACGGTGTCCACCGCTGAGAAGGAGCGGCTGGCCCGGGAGGCCGGGGCGGCCGAGGTGATCCGCTACACCGAGGTCGACTACCTGGCCGGCGAGGTCCGCCGGCTGACCGGTGGGGACGGCGTCGCCGCCGTCTACGACGGGGTGGGCGCCACGACGTTCGACGCCAGCCTCGCCTCGCTGCGCCGCCGCGGGATGCTCGCGCTGTTCGGCGCCGCCAGCGGGCCGGTGCCGTCGGTGGACCCTCAGCGGCTGAACTCCGCCGGCTCGGTATTTCTCACCAGGCCGAAACTGGCGGACTATGTCGCCACCCGAAAGGAACTCATCTGGCGCGCCGGTGAGGTGTTCGACGCGATCCTCGACGGGTCACTCGGGATCCGCATTGGCGGCCGCTACCCGCTCGCCGAGGCCGGCCGGGCCCATCAAGACCTGCAAAGCCGTCGCACCACCGGAAAGCTCTTGTTGCTGCCCCGCTGAAATGCCGCCCACCCACAGCAGAGCTGTTAGGTCGGCGGCGGACAGCGCTGCTGGAGTTCGGGAACTGTAGGGGGTTGAGGGGAACGGCCGTCTGTCACCGTCTAGCCTGCCCAGCGTGTCGAAGCGAACGCAGCGCGAGAAGCACAGGCCCGCGAAGCGACGGCCGGGCCACGGGAAGCCCTCCCGGCAGCGCGCCCGGCGCGAGCAGCCCGACCTGATGGGAGATGTCGCGGTCGCCCTCGCTGACGACCACCCATTTGCGCTTATGTCGCTAGTCAGCTCGCTGCTCGCGGCTTTGGAACCCCGGCGAGCCAGCCCGTTCGAGCAGCCGCCGGATCCTGACGTGCCGACCGTCGACGAGCTGGTGCGGACCTTCCTCGACGTCGACCTGGTCGAGACCTCCGCGCTGCTGACGGTGATCGCCGAGCTGTCCGGTGACGACATCATGCGGCGCCGGATCCGCCGGGAGATCACCCAGCGGGCGCATGCGCTGCCCGAATGGCTCACTGAGCTTGGCAAGACCACCGTCGCGGGAGTCGTCGAGATGGTCCACGTGCTCGGCGACGGCGACAACATCATGATCGGGTTGGATTTACCCGGCGATTGCGCGCTATCCGTCGTGGTCTACATCGACCACAACATGGGCACGCTGGTCAAGGACGCCTTCGCCGTCCCGGAACCGCTGGACGCGCTGATCGAGACCATGCGGAACGTCGGCGACGACCAGGACACGACATGGACAGATTTCACCCCTGCCGATGCCCGCGCCCGGATCCGCGACGCGGTAGAGCAGGGGGCTATTACCTTCCCGCCGTTCGAGACCGATAGCTGGCCCGCCTGCCGCCCACTCGTTGAGTGGGCCATTGGCATGCTCCCCGCCGGTGGCACCGGCTACCAGCGTCCGCATTATGACGCCAACGCGCTGAGCGAGCTCACCGAGCGCTTCCTCGCTTCCCCGCTCGGGGGCGGTCTCAATGACGCTGACCACCGGGGCCTGCTCGAGTCAGTGCTGTGGTTCGGCACCGACTACGGACCGGGGGATCCGCTGCGATGGAGCCCGGTGGCCGTGGAGATCCTGCTCATCGACTGGATACCTCGCAAGATCGTCGCCGATGCGGCCTACCTCTCCAAAGTTCCCGACCTGCTGCGGGCCTTCATCCGGTTCTGTCACCATGAGCGCGGCATCCGGGCGGCGCTCACCGCCGACACCCTCGCCGCGGTGGACAAACACGAGCCGGAGTACCAGCTGACGATTCGATCAGCGCGGCCGCAGGGGCTGGCCGCGATGGGGGCGTTCAATCCCGACGGGCCGTGGCCGCTTCTCGAAACCGAACTACCAAGCTTTCCGGAGGCCATGCTCGATACCCTCCGCCGCGCCGTCGGCGGCGGTGAATCACTGGACAACCTCGATACGGCGCCGCTTCCCGACGAGCCTTTCCGCTGGGACCCCATTCCCCCCGACATCCACGACCGGGTGGCCGAAGTGCTCCGGCTGGTCGACCGGTGCTGTGACGAGCTACTCGATGTCGAGTACCGCACGGCCTGCCGCCGTTACCTTGGCCGCGCGGCGGTCGCCGACCCCGAGATTTTCCGGCGCCGCAGCCGGGCCGAGACCGCCGCGGCGGCAATCTGCTGGTGCATTGGGAAGGCCAATCACCTGTTCACTGCTGAGATGCTGGTCAAGGACCTGATGGGTCACTTCGGCATCGGCCAGGGCAGCGTCTCCCAGCGCAGCGAGCCCCTGCTGCGCGCAATCGGCGTCGATCCCCACGCCCAGTACGGGGGCATGAACCTCGGCTCGCCCGACTATCTCACCTCAGGCCGCCGGGAACGGATCCGCGCTCTGCGCGACCAGTACCGAGCCATGGACAGTTAGCCGCCAGCCATTGCGCCCACAACCATAAACGGCTCGGTGCCGGTCACCACCGCGTCGGGCAGCGGCGTGTCCGGTAGTTCGTGGGACAGGTCCTGCTCACAGGCGAAGAACCTCACGAACGCACGTCGCTGGTGTGTGACGTGATCGCGGATCGTTCCGCGCAGCACCGGGTAGCGGGTCTCCAGCGCGTCGAGCACCGCGCGCTGCGTCGCCTGACCCACAACGTGTAGCTGTACCTCGCCTTCGAGGTGCGCGAGCGTCCGCAGATGCGCGGGGAGTCTGACGCGGATCATGGCAGCGTCTGAACCTCCACTGAGAGCACGGATGGCAAATCCCGGACGATAGCCCTCCAGCTGTCGCCGGCGTCGGCTGATGCGTACACCTGGCCGCCGGTCGTTCCGAAGTAAATACCGCACGAATCGAGCGAGTCGATGGCCATCGCGTCACGCAATACGTTGACGTAGCAGTCGTGCTGCGGCAACCCTATGGTGAGCGGCTCCCATTCGTGTCCGCCCGTCCGGCTGCGGTACACACGCAGTTTTCCCTCGGGCGGGTAATGCTCCGAATCGCTTTTGATCGGTACGACGTAGACGGTGTCCGGCTCGTGGGCGTGCACGGCGATCGGAAACCCGAAGTCGGTCGGTAGATCACCGCTGATTTCCTGCCAGGACTCACCGGCGTCGTCGCTGCGCATCACGTCCCAGTGCTTCTGCATGAACAACACATCCGGACGCGACGGATGCATCGCGAGCCGGTGCACGCAGTGGCCGACTTCAGCCACCGGGTCCGGAATCTGTTCGGAGCGCAGACCACGGTTGGTCGGGCGCCACGTCTTGCCGGTGTCGTCGGTCCGGAACACGCCCGCCGATGAAATGGCGACGAAGATCCGCCCGGGGTCGGTCGGATGCTGAATGATCGTATGCAGGCACATCCCACCGGCACCCGGCTGCCAGAAGGATCCCGAGTCGTGGTCGCGCAGTCCCGACAGCTCCTGCCAACTCTGGGCGCCGTCGATCGAGCGGAACAGCGCGGCGTCTTCCACCCCGGCGTAAACGGCGTCCGGGTCGGTCAGTGATGGTTCGAGATGCCAGACTCGCGCGAACTCCCAGGGGTGCGGCGTGCCGTCATAGCATTGGTGGGTGCCGGGGACGCCGTCGTAGCCGAACTGGTTGCCCACCGCCTGCCACGTCGTGCCACCGTCGTCTGAGCGCTGGATCACCTGCCCGAACCAACCGCTGGACTGGGACGCATACAGGCGGTTCGCATCCGCGGGTGACCCGGTGACGTGGTAGATCTCCCAGCCAGCGAAGTGCGGACCGCTGACGTCCCAGCGCTGTCGCTTCCCGTCTGACGTCAGGACGAACGCGCCCTTGCGCGTGCCCACCAGTACCCGTACCCCGCTCATCCGTGCTCCTTTCCCGATCGATCTGCCTGCACCATCGTTACTATGACGACCACCGGGGCACGAACTCATCGCTCATGCGACCAGCGTCGCGAGGAGGCGATGCGAGTTCACCAGCTGGTGAGCAGCCAGCCAAAGCTCCTTGCGGCGAACACCCGCGGTCGCTGACACGCGGCGTAGGATGGGCGCTCGTGGCGATCCGTTCCGATACCGTCGGCAGTAGCGAAATCCGGTCAGAGGACCTGGAACAATACCGCCGGGAACTTACCGGTTACTGCTACCGGATGCTCGGCTCCTTCTTCGAGGCCGAGGACGCCGTGCAAGACACGATGGTCCGGGCCTGGCGGGGTGCTGGCGGCTTCGAGGGCCGGTCCGCCCTGCGGTCGTGGCTCTACCGCATCGCCACCAACGTGTGCCTTGACATGCTGCGTGGCCGCGATCGGCGGGCCCGGCCGATGGATCTGGGACCGTCCTCAACGGCGGATTCCGCCCTCGGGCCAGTGCTGCCCGAGCACGCGTGGTTGCAGCCCGTCCCGGATGCCCGGGTCCTGCCCGGCGATGGCGACCCGGCCGAGCTGGCAGTGGCGAAGGAGACTATTCGCCTGGCGTTCGTCACAGCACTCCAGCACCTCCCCGCCAAACAGCGAGCGGTGCTGATCCTGCGCGAGGTGCTTCGCTGGCAGGCAACCGAGGTAGCCGAGCTGCTCGAGACCAGCGTGGCCTCAGTGAACAGCGCGCTGCAGCGAGCGCGGGGCACCCTCGCGGCCCACAACTCCGACGCCTCCCCCTTGCCTGTGGTCGACGCCGACCAGCGCGCACTACTCGCCCGGTACATCGACGCCTTCGAACGCTACGACATCAGCGCGCTGGTATCGCTACTGCACGACGACGCCGTCATGTCGATGCCGCCCTATGACTTCTGGCTGCGTGGACCGGTCGAGATGGGCCGGTGGTTCCTCGGCCAGGGCTGCGGGTGCCGTGGCTCGCGCCTGGTGCCGACTGCGGCCAGTGGCAGTCCCGCATTCGGCTCTTACCGTCCGGATGGCCACGGCGGCTTCCAGCCGTTCGCGCTTCAGGTCATAGAGATTTCAGGCGACCGGATCGTCGGGCATCACAACTTCCTCGACACCGATCTGTTCGCTGCCTTCGGCCTGCCCGCGCGACTGCCGGCATAGGCGGGCATCGGTCCCGAGCTCGCCCAGCCCAACCAGGTCGAGCAGCTCGCACAACTCCCTGCAGGCAGCACGCAGCTGGATCGAGCAGCCCACACGCCGGGCTGCGAGTTGTAACCGCGCCAGCTCGTTCACCGCGGCAAGGTCAGGACGATCCAAACCGGCCAGCGGCCAGCTCGCCACCTCGACATCACCGCAGACGAGCACCACCAGCGCGGCGGAGTCTGCTCGCCGCACACCTCTTTGACGACGACGGGCTGCAGAACTTATCGGCTGCACCGATGAGGGTTCCATCCCCGCGATGGTTTGCTGGCATTCAAGCTGGTGGAGCCGCGTGCTGCTAGAGCGGCCATCCGTATCTCACGGCCAGCGGGGTCCAGCCCAGCATCGAATCAACGGCGATGGCCACGAACAGCAGCGTCAGGTAGGTATTGGATAGGTGGAAAAGCCGCATAGGTTTGACCGCCACACCTCGCCGCACCGCCGCGTGTAGGCGGTGCGCCATGGCCACGAACCAACCCCCGGCGAGCACCGCCACCGTGGCATAAACCCAGCTCGTCGCACCTACCAGCAGCAGGCTCCACGCCACCATCAGCCAGCTGAACACCACGATCTGGCGCGTCACGTACACCGGAGAAGCGACCGCGGGCAGCATCGGCACGCCAACGCGCTGATAATCCTCACGAAACCTCATCGCCAGCGCCCAGGTGTGCGGCGGAGTCCAAAAAAAGATCACTCCGAACATCACCCACGCTGGCCACGCCACCGTGCCGGTGACGGCCGACCAACCGATCACTACCGGCATGCAGCCAGCAGCGCCTCCCCAAATGATGTTCTGTGCGGTGCGCCGCTTGAGCAGCAACGTGTAGACGAAGACGTAGAACAGAATCGTCGCTACCGCCAGCGCCGCGGAGAGCAGGTTGGTAGTTGCCCACAACCATCCGAAAGCGGCAAAGCCCAATGCGATCCCAAAAATCAGCGCATGGCGGACGGGGATCTGGTGGGTGACCAGTGGCCGGGCCCTGGTGCGATGCATTTCGGCATCGATATCCGCATCGACGACGCAGTTGAGCGCGTTCGCGCTACCCGCGGCCATACTGCCGCCCACCAGAGTGGCCAGTACCAGCCACAACGACGGCATTCCACGGGCGGCTAACAACATCGCCGGTATGGTAGTGACTAACAGTAACTCGATCACTCGCGGCTTGGTCAAGGCGAGATAGCCGCGTAGCACGCCGCCAACCCGCTCCGTTCGCGGTGTTACCGGAGCCTGGACGGTGCTGCTCACCGCGCTCCCGCAAGCAGTAATCGACAGGGCCCAGGTGCTCGACTCACCGTCGCCCCTCCTGATGACGAGTCTCGGACAGCGCAGGACTGAGCGGCGGCCCGGGCGGGTATTCCTTTATTCGGAAATGGTAGTCGGGTGGCGCGCGTCACGCCCGGTCGGGGCACCCGGTCGATGCGTCCACTCTGGTCGCCACCTGGCTAGGGTGGATCGCAGAGATCGGCCCGGCAGGTTATCCGCGCCGGGCCACCGGACCGAGCACAGTCAGGAGCACGAGCGTGTCCGTCACCGACGATCTGACCCAGCTCATCACCCCCCGGGTGCCCGACGACTGGACCGATCTAGACACCCGCGCGGTGGACACCATCCGGGTGCTCGCCGCTGACGCTGTCCAGCGCGTCGGCAACGGCCACCCCGGCACCGCCATGAGCCTCGCTCCGCTGGCATACACATTGTTCCAACGCGTTCTGCGGCACGATCCCACCGACCCGGCGTGGACCGGACGAGATCGGTTCGTACTCTCGGCCGGGCACTCCAGCCTGACTCTGTACTTGCAACTCTTCCTGTCGGGATACGGGCTGGAACTGGAGGATATCGAGCAGTTGCGCACGTGGGGCTCTAAGACCCCGGGCCATCCCGAATATGGGCACACCGTCGGAGTCGAGATCACCACCGGGCCGCTCGGCCAAGGCCTGGCCGCCGCGGTGGGCATGGCCATGGCGGCTCGCCGTGAGCGCGGCCTGTTCGATCCCGACGCCGCACCGGGTGAGAGCACCTTCGACCACTACATCTACGCCGTCGCCTCCGACGGCGACATCCAGGAGGGCGTCACTTCCGAGGCCTCCTCGCTGGCCGGCACCCAGGAGCTCGGCAACCTTGTCGTGTTCTACGACGACAACGAGATCTCCATCGAGGATGACACCGCGATCGCGCTGTCAGAGAACACCGCCGCGCGGTACGAGGCGTATGGCTGGCACGTGCAGACCGTCATGGGCGGCGAAGACGTCGTCGGCATTCTCAACGCGATCGACGCAGCCAAGGCCGAAACTGACCGCCCGTCGATGATCGTGTTACGGACCGTGATCGCCTACCCCGCGCCGAAGAAGATGAATACCGGGGCTGCACATGGGTCCGCACTCGGCGATGAGGAGGTGGCCGCGGTGAAGGTGGCGCTGGGCTTTGACCCGGAGCGGTCTTTCGCCGTGGAGCCCGAGGTGCTGGAGCACGCCCGGCAGGTCATCGCGCGAGGCCAGGCAGCGCATGCGCGGTGGCAGAGCTCGTTTGACTCCTGGCGGCAGGACCACCCCTCGAGGGCAGCGCTGTTCGACCGGCTGATTAACCGAGAGCTACCGGCGGGCTGGGCGGAGAAGTTGCCCACCTGGCAACCCGACGCCAAGGGTATCGCCACTCGCAAGGCGTCCGGGGAGGTACTGTCAGCCATCGGCGAGGTGCTGCCGGAGTTGTGGGGTGGGTCGGCTGACCTCGGTGAAAGCAACCTCACCACGATCAAGGGCGCTGACTCGTTCGGACCCGAGAAGATTTCCACGAAGATGTGGAACGCGCAGCCCTACGGCCGCACCCTGCACTTCGGGGTCCGCGAGCATGCCATGGGCGCGATTCTCAACGGGATCGTGCTGCATGGACCGACCCGGCCCTACGGCGGCACATTCCTCATCTTCAGCGACTACATGCGCCCAGCCGTGCGGCTAGCTGCGCTGATGAAGGCGCCGACCACCTACGTCTGGACCCACGACTCGATCGGTCTCGGTGAGGACGGCCCCACCCATCAGCCAGTCGAGCAGCTGGCCTCTCTGCGCGCCATCCCGGGGCTGGATGTGGTTCGGCCCGCCGATGCCAACGAGACCGCGGCGGCCTGGAAAGCACTGCTGGAGAAGGGCACCCGACCCACCGGCCTGTGCCTGACCCGGCAGAACGTGCCCGTACTGGAAGGCACCGACGGTGCGGGCGTCACGCGCGGCGGCTACGTGCTCGCCGACACCGCGACCGAGCTCGGCGGCGGCCTGCCCGACGTACTGCTGATCGCCACCGGCTCCGAAGTGCAGTACGCCGTCGCCGCCCAGCAGACGCTGGCCGCCGAGGGAATCAGCGCCCGGGTGGTGTCGATGCCCTGCGTGGAGTGGTTCGACGAGCAGGGCGAGGCCTACTGCGACCAGATACTTCCTCCGGCGGTGAAAGCTCGGGTGGCCGTCGAGGCCGGCATCGCGATGCCGTGGCACCGTTTCGTAGGCGATCACGGCGAGGTGGTCTCGCTGGAGCATTTCGGTGCTTCCGCCGACTGGCAGACCCTCTACCGCGAATTCGGCTTCACTGGCGAGGCGGTAGCCAACGCGGCCCGGCGCAGTCTGGACCACGCCAAGCGCGTCAATCATTGACCTCTACGCCGGAAGGACTCCTCGTGAGCAGCATCGATACCCTGCAGGCCCTGTCCGATGCCGGCGTGTCGATCTGGCTGGACGACCTGTCCCGTCAGCGGATCAACTCAGGCAACCTGGTTGATCTGATCCGCAAGCGGCACGTGGTGGGGGTGACCAGCAACCCGACGATCTTCGCCCATGCGGTGGTCCACGCTGAGGACTACGCAGAACAGGTCAAGCAGCTGGCCGCCCGCGGCGCCTCGGTCGACGAGGCCGTGCGCGAGATCACCATCGCCGACGTACAGCAGGCCTGCGATGTGTTCAGCGGCACCTGGGAAACCACCGGCGGGGTGGACGGCCGGGTGTCACTCGAGGTCAGCCCGCAGCTGGCGCACGATACCGATGCCACTCTCGCCCAGGCCGCCGAGTTATGGAAGCTGGTCGACCGACCCAATTTGATGATCAAGATACCGGCGACGATGGAGGGCCTACCGGCCATTACCGGTGCGCTCGCCGACGGGATCAGCGTCAACGTCACCTTGGTGTTCTCCGTAGCGCGTTACCGGGAGGTGATGGCGGCCTTCTTCACCGGCCTGGAACAGGCCAGCGCGAACGGCTACGACCTGGCCAGGATCGCGTCGGTCGCGTCGTTCTTCGTCTCCCGGGTCGACACCGAGGTGGACAAGAGGCTCGAGGCTATCGGCACCGAGGCGGCTCTTGCGCTGCGAGGGCAGGCCGCGGTCGCCAACGCGCGGCTGGCGTACGCGGCCTACCAGCAGGAGTTCGGCACACAGCGCTGGGCTCAGCTGGAGAAGGCTGCGGCACGGCCACAGCGGCCGCTGTGGGCTTCCACCGGCGTGAAGAACCCGGCCTACCCAGATACCAAGTACGTCATCGAGCTGGCCGCTCCAGGAGTCGTCAACACAATGCCGGAGAACACCCTGCTCGCCCTCGCCGACCATGGCAAGGTGCTCGGCGACCAGGTGTCAGGCACCGCCGAGGCGGCCCAGCGCACCTTCGATGAGTTGGCCGAGGTCGGGATCGACCTCGACGACGTGCTCATCGTGCTCGAGCGTGAGGGCGTGGAGAAGTTCGACGCATCCTGGCGCGAGCTCGGCGAGACGGTGGCCGGCCAGCTGGCCAAAGTCGCACCGGACTCAGGAAACTGACCCCGGATGTCTGCACTTCCTTCGATGCCGCGGCTCACCGTCGACATCCTCTCTCCCAGCGTGGCAGCGGCGGCGGGATTTCTCGTCGACAGGCTCGTCGAGGAGCGGGTGGCCTCCTCGCTAACCGATCAGGATCCCACGCTGTGGGGTCCGCGGGCGCAGGCGGAGGCCGCCCGGCGGCTCGCCTGGGTGGCGCTTCCGCAGACCTCCCGTCCCCTGCTCGCCACGATCGATGCACTGTGGTCGCAGCTGTACGCCGATGGGATCGACCGCGTGGTGCTGGCCGGGATGGGCGGCTCGTCGTTAGCTCCGGAGGTGATCTGTGCCACGTCGGAAGTGCCGCTGACCGTGCTGGATACCACCGACCCCGGTGAAGTGGCCGACGCGCTGGCCGGTGATTTAAAGCGCACCGTGCTCGTGGTGTCCTCGAAGTCGGGGTCCACGGTGGAAACCGACAGCCACCGGCGAGTGTTCGCCGCCGCGTTCACCAAGGCCGGGTTAGACCCGGCGGCGCACCTGGTGGTGGTGACCGACCCAGATTCACCCCTGCAGCGGATCGCGGGGGAGCAAGGCTACCGGGCGGTGATCACCGCTGAACCGAACGTGGGTGGCCGATACTCGGCACTGACCGCGTTCGGTCTGGTCCCCGCCGGGCTAGCCAGGGCGGATATCGCGAACCTTCTCGACGATGCGGAGTTGCAGGCGCCGTCGCTGGCTGCCGATGACCCGGCGAACCCAGCCCTGCGGCTGGCCGCCGCGCTGGCCGTCGGGCATGCCGCCGGTGCCGAGAAGGTTGTGCTCGCCGACACTGGCTCGGGGATTGTCGGTTTCGCCGACTGGGCTGAGCAACTCATCGCCGAGTCCACCGGCAAGGACGGCACCGGCCTGCTGCCGGTGGCGGTGCGTAATGCCGCCGCACCAGGCTTCGCCGACGCCGGACCGGACGCCACGCTCGTCGCGATCGGCCCGGAGGTGGGCGACGCTCCCGATGAGAGCGGTGCGGCAGCAGCAGTGACTGTTAACGGCACCCTGGGTGGACAACTGCTGCTCTGGGAGTACGCCATCGCGGTGGTCGGCCGGCTACTGGGAATCAACCCGTTCGACCAGCCTGACGTGGAAGCCGCGAAGGCCGCGGCCCGGGCGCAGCTCGACGCGTTGCACAAGTCTGCCGCTAGGCCAGCGCCTGCGTTCGTCGAAGGTGATGTCGCGGTGTACCCCGTCGGGGATTGGTTGCCTGCCGGCGTCGCCACCCTCAGCGACGCGCTGCAGGCGCTGATCATCGCTACCCCGGCTCGGGGCTATCTCGCGGTGCAGGCATATCTGGATCGCATCGCCGACGCGTCGGCCGCCGTGCTTCGTACCGAACTTGCCCGCCGAAGCAAACTGCAGACCACCTTTGGGTGGGGTCCCCGCTACCTACACTCGACCGGCCAGTACCACAAGGGCGGCCACCAAAACGGGTCCTTCCTGCAGCTGACCGGCGCCGTCGTCACGGACATTCCAGTGCCGGGCACCGACTTCACCCTTGGCGAGCTGCAGCAGGCCCAAGCCTTGGGCGACGCTGACGTGCTCGCTGCGCGCGGCCGGCCGGTGCTGCGGGTTCATCTGCTCGACCGAGCGGCCGGGCTGGTGGCGCTGGCGCACGCGCTGGGAGAGCTATAGGTGACCGCCGACGTACTTCTTTCCGCGGAGGCCGCAGTGACCGCAGCAAGCAGCAAGACCCAGACTGCCTGGGTTAATCCACTGCGGGACAGCAGAGACAAGCGACTACCCCGGATTGCTGGCCCGTGCGGTGTCGTCATCTTCGGCGTGACCGGGGACCTGTCTCGCAAGAAATTGATGCCGGCGATTTATGACCTGGCAAATCGGGGGTTGCTGCCGCCCGGTTTCGCGTTAGTCGGGTTTTCGCGCCGCGATTGGGCCGATGAGAACTTCGCTGAGCTGGTCCACGACGCGGTCCGGGAGCACGCCCGCACCCCGTTCCGGGAGGAGGTTTGGGCCCGACTATCTGAGGGGGTTCGGTTCGTCCCCGGCAGCTTCGACGACGACGCCTCCTTCGACGACCTGGCGTCGGTGGTCGCAGACCTCGATGAGCAACGGGGTACCAGCGGCAACCACGCCTTCTACCTGGCCATCCCACCCGCGACGTTCCCGGTGGTTCTCAAGCAGCTGGCCCGTACCGGCTTGGCGACGCGCAACGGCGATCAGTGGCGCCGGGTGGTCATCGAAAAACCGTTCGGGCATGACCTGCACAGCGCGTGTGAACTCAACGAGATCGTCAACGACGTCTTCCCCGAGGAGTCGGTGTTCCGCATCGATCACTACCTCGGAAAGGAGACCGTGCAGAACATTCTCGCGCTGCGCTTTGCCAACCAGCTTTACGAACCGATCTGGAACAGCAATTACGTCGACCACGTGCAGATCACCATGGCCGAGGACATCGGGTTGGCCGGTCGCGCCGGCTACTACGACGGCATCGGGGCGGCGCGGGACGTGATCCAGAACCACCTGCTCCAGTTGCTCGCCCTCACTGCGATGGAGGAACCGCTATCCTTCTCTCCTGGTTCGCTGCGCGGTGAGAAGATCAAGGTGCTGTCCGCGGTCAAGCTCGCGGAGCCGATAGACCAGACCACCGCACGCGGCCAGTACACCGCCGGCTGGCAGGGTGGCACCAAAGTCGTCGGAGTGCTCGAAGAAAAGGGTTTCCACCAGGACTCCACCACCGAGACCTTCGCCGCGATCACGCTGAACGTGGACAACCGGCGATGGGCGGGGGTGCCGTTCTTCCTGCGCACCGGCAAACGGTTGGGTCGGCGGGTCACCGAAATAGCGGTAATCTTCAAGCGGGCTCCGCACCTGCCCTTCGAGACGACCATGACCGAAGAGCTGGGACAAAACGCCCTAGTCATCCGGATCCAGCCGGACGAGGGCGTCACTATCCGGTTCGGCTCCAAGGTGCCGGGCACTGCGATGGAGGTCCGGGACGTCACGATGGATTTCCGTTATGGCACGGCGTTCACCGAGTCCTCACCGGAGGCTTACGAGCGCCTACTGCTGGACGTCCTGCTCGGTGAGCCGTCACTGTTCCCAGTCAACGCCGAAGTCGAGCTGTCCTGGGCGATCCTCGATCCGGTGCTCGAACACTGGGCGAAACAAGACCGGCCTGAGCCGTACGCCGCAGGCACCTGGGGACCGCCATCGGCGGATCGGATGATCGCTGCGGCCGGACGGACGTGGAGACGGCCATGATCGCCCTTTCGGCAGGGTAAACGTCCTGACATGCGATGCGTAGTGTTCGGCGCGACCGGCTACATTGGTGGTCGGCTTGTCCCCGCCTTACTGGCCGCCGGCCATCAGGTGCGAGCAGTCGCGCGCTCCCCCGGCAAGCTGGCCGAGGTGCCCTGGCAAGATCACGCTGAGATCATCAACGGGGACGTCACCGATCCCACCAGCGTTCGAGACGCGATGAGCGGTCAGGACGTCGCCTACTACCTGGTGCACTCGCTCAATCAGCGGGACTTCGCCGATATCGACCGCCGCGCTGCCCACGTGCTCGCCGACGCGGCCCGCATAGCAGGTCTGACTCGCCTCGTGTACCTGGGAGGGATCACACCCGACTCGAAGCACCTGTCCGACCACCTGGCCTCTCGCGCGGAAGTCGGGCAGATCCTGCTGGATTCCGGCGTGCCCACCGTCGTGCTGCAGGCGGCGGTGATTCTAGGGTCCGGCTCGGCCAGCTTCGAGATGCTGCGGTATCTCACCGAACGACTTCCGGCGATGGTCACACCACGTTGGGTGCACAACCGTGTCCAGCCCATCGCAGTCCGCGACGTTCTGCATTATCTGACACGCGCCGCCGCGCTGTCACCGCAGGTCAACCGGGCCTTTGACATCGGTGGACCGGATGTGCTGACCTATCTGGACATGATGCGCCGATACGCGGTCGTGGCCGGCTTGCCCCGCCGCGTCGTGCTACCCGTGCCGGTGCTCACCCCATGGTTATCGGCGCAATGGGTCAATCTGGTCACGCCGGTGCCCCGCAGCATCGCCATCCCGTTGATCGAGTCGCTGATCCACGAAGTCGTCTGTCACGACCATGACATCACCGGCTACATTCCAAACCCCGACGGCGGTTTGATCCACTACGAGCGCGCCATCGAGCTCGCGCTGATGCATATCCGCCACGCCGAGGTTCCCACCCGCTGGTCGGATGCTTCCTTGCCCGGGGCACCGTCGGATCCACTGCCCACCGACCCTGACTGGTCCGGTGGTTCGCTGTACCAGGACATCCGCGAGCGGCACTGCGCAGCCGACCCGCGCACCGTGTGGGACGTCATCGAAGCCATCGGCGGCGAGCATGGCTGGTACTCCTTCCCGCTGGCGTGGTCGGTGCGTGGTTGGATCGATCGGCTCGCCGGCGGTGTCGGGTTGCGCCGCGGCCGCCGTGACCCCCGCCGCCTACACGTCGGCGAAGCCCTGGACTGGTGGCGCGTGGAACACCTCGATCGGCCCCGCTTGCTGAGGCTGCGCGCCGAGATGCTGCTACCCGGCCGCGCCTGGCTCGAACTTGAGGTCGTGCCCGACGGTGACGGTTCCCGCTACCGCCAGCGGGCGCTGTTCGAACCCCGCGGGTTGGCCGGTCACCTGTACTGGAAAGCCATCGCCCCTTTTCACGACGTCGTCTTCGGTGGGATGGCCCGCAACATCACCGGCACCGCCCAGCATCGTTCAGCGGCAGGAGCCGGCTGAGATGACCACGGTCAGTAAGGCAGCTACTTTCCGCACCGCCCGGGACAAGACCGGAGGCAAGCAATGATCGTCGACCTGCCTTCCACCACCACGTCAGCGGTGAACCACGCGCTGATCGACATCCGGGAACGTGGCGGCGCGGTAGCGCTGGGCCGCGTACTGACCTTAGTGATCGTCACCGATGACTCCGCACAGGTGGAACAGTCGATCGACGCCGCCAACGAGGCCAGCAAGGAACACCCGTGCCGGGTGGTCGTGGTGGCCCGCGGACTCAAGCGGGCCGGGACCCGGCTGGACGCGCAGATCCGGGTCGGTGGTGACGCTGGCGCATCCGAAGTCCTCGTGCTGCGCCTGTACGGTCCGCTTTCAGACCACGGAGACAGCGTGCTTGTACCGCTGCTGCTTCCGGACTGCCCGGTCGTCGCGTGGTGGCCAGGAGCGGCGCCGCCGATTCCCGCGGAGGACCCCATTGGTAGGCTGGCGCAGCGCCGGATCACCGACACCGCCGCGGCCCATCAGCCGATCAGGGCACTAGAGAGCCGCCGCATCTCCTACGCCGCAGGGGACACCGACCTTGCGTGGACCCGAATCACCCCGTGGCGAGCGCTGCTTGCCGCGGCCCTGGATCTGCCCCCGCATGAGGATGTCGAGACGGTCACCGTCACCGGTGGCGCTGACAACCCGTCGGCTGATCTGCTCGCCGGCTGGCTGCGCTCCCGGCTGCATATCCCGGTACGACGCCGGACCAGCCCGCCCGGGGGCGGGATCAGTGCAGCTGTTCTGGAGCGCCATTCCGGCAAGGTAGAACTGGTCCGGCCGGACGGAAAGGTGGGCACCTTGCGTCAGCCTGGTCAACCGGAGCGCAGGATCCCGTTGAGACGGCGCCCGGTGCGCGACTGTCTCGCCGAGGAGCTGCGGAGACTGGATCCTGACGAGACCTACCAGGCCGCATTGCAGGCGCTCACCGAGGTAGACGGTCGCAACGGTCGACGGACCAGCCCGCCGAAGGGCCCCCCAACGGGTCAGACGCGAGACGTCGAGACCCGGGCTGATCAGTGAGCCGCCCCGACGTCGTGGTGCACGCCACCGCGGAAGTGCTCGCCGCGGCCACCGCTGCTCGGCTGGTCACCCGGGTCGTGGATATCCAAACCGCCTCAGGGTCCGCGTCGCTGGTACTGACCGGCGGACGGATCGGAACCGCGGTGCTGCGTGAGCTGGCGAATACTCAGGCAGCTACGGCGGTGGACTGGCTACAACTGAATATCTACTGGGGTGACGAACGCTTCCTGCCCAGTGGACACCCAGAGCGCAACGAAACCCAGGCGCGCCAAGCGCTGCTCGACCACGTCAGCGTGGACCCGGCCCGGGTCTATCCGATGGGCGCCTCCGACGGCCCTTGGGGGGACGACCCGGACGCCGCCGCCCACAACTACGAAGAGCTGCTGTTGAGTCGACGACGGCCGGAGGACCGCGGCCCGGCGCCGTCGTTCGATATCTGCTGTCTCGGCATCGGCGAAGACGGCCACGTCGCCTCGGTGTTCCCCGGCTCGCCCGCGGTATACGAGACCGAGCGCGCGGTGACCGGCGTACGGGGCAGTCCGAAACCGCCCCCCACCCGGATCACCATGACGCTGCCCGCCATCCGGTGCGCCGCAGAAGTGTGGTTGATCGCCTCAGGAACGGAGAAAGCCGCAGCGGTGACGATGGCGCTAAGCGGAGCAGGAGAGGTGCAGCTGCCTGCGGCAGGCGCGACGGGTCGTCGCCGCACGCTGTGGCTGCTGGACCGGGCCGCAGCCGCCAAACTCCCCACGGAGCTACTCGGCCGCTGACTTTTTCGGCGCGTTTGGTGGACCGATCACCGTTGATCGCTGCGCCTCGCTGGGCCATGAGGCGTAGCGAAAACCCTCACGATGCATGAAGACGTGAGCTGACCTGACCGGTAAGTCTGGCATAAATACGCAACGCGTACCGGGGACGGCGCGCGTGACTACCGGGGGGACAACATGAACAGCTCAGTCGCTACCGAGACTATTCGGCCTCGAAAGCAGGCGCCGACCAGCGAAAGCGTGGGTGACGAGGTCGCGTCACTTGGCATATTCGACCACGCCGCGGAGCCCGCGTATGCGGAGGATTCCTCCCGATTGTCGCATCTGTACAGTCAGTGCCGGGAGGCCTGCGTAGACCCATCAGGGCTTCGTATTTTTGCCGCATCCGCGCTCGTGGTGGGACTCATGCTCTCTACCGCCCCAGTCGCTTTCGCGCAGGTCGGGCGCCTATTCGCTACCGCCCCAGCAGCGTCCGCCGGAGACGAACCTACCCGAGAGCAAGCCATCCGAGACGAACCCGATATCGGAGCCGCCACACAAAGCAGAGGCAGTGTGCAGCGCCGACTAACTCTGCGCTCCCTGACAGCGTTGATCAGGTGGAATGGAACCAGTCAAGCCCTCAGGTGCGCCTACGGCCTGCTGTTCCAGGGGAGCTCCCGCGCCTGCGAAAACGACACCATCCTCGCAGCGAGTGGTTATCGCAGGCAGTTAGCTTAATCGTTTCGGTTCCGCGAGCACCTGACGTAGGTGACTGCGCCGCACGGTCGCAGTGAGACTCTACGTCAGGGTTCGCGGGATTCCTTGAGTCTGGCTAGCGCCTCGGCGAGGATGGCCTCGCCGTCGGCATCGGAGCGGCGCTCCTTCACGTAGGCGAGGTGCGTCTTGTACGGCTCATTGCGCGGCGCATTGGGCGGCCGCTGCTCGTTGCGCCCCGCTGGAAAACCGCATCGTGGGCAGTCCCACACGTCCGGTTCCTCAGCCTCGGCCGCGAACGAAACCCGAGACTCGTGCCCATTGGCGCACCAGTAGGAGACCCGGTTACGGGGAGCAGTCTCGCCTCGCTCGGACTCGCCCATCGGACCTGCACCGACCCGCGTACCGCGGATCGCATTGCCACTAGCCATTGATCGCCCTCACGTCGCGGAACCGCCCGGAGCGGCTCAGCCGATCTTGATCAGGAGCCCGATCCCCACAATGGAGATCACCCATACCGAGCTGACGAACAGCGTCAGCCGGTCCAGGTTCTTCTCCACAACGCTGGACCCGGACAAACTCGATTGCACGCCACCGCCGAACAAACTGGATAGCCCTCCACCGCGGCTTCGATGCAGCAAGATCAGCAGGATCAGCGCGATGCTGGTGACCAGGAGCAGGATCTGCAGGAAGAGCTTCATCACACCCTCGTCGGACGACGACTGAATTGCAAGGCTACCCCGTCGCGCCGCCGAACGCGGCCCGGCCTAGGGATCACGGCGTCCCCTCACGGTAATGGTCCGCCGGCGGCCAGGGCGCAGAGCTTCGCGAAGTCGTCCGCGTCCAGGCTCGCACCACCGACCAGTGCGCCGTCGATATCTGACTCGGCGACCAGCTCGGCGACATTGCTTGATTTGACCGATCCGCCGTAGAGCACCCGGACCTCGTCGGCGACCGCCGCGCCGTACTTGTCGGCCAGCGCTGCCCGCAGCGCGCCGCAGACCTCCTGCGCGTCGGCCGGGGTAGCGACCCGGCCGGTTCCGATCGCCCAGATCGGCTCGTAGGCCACCACGATGGTGCGGGCCTGTTCGGCAGACAGGCCCTTGAGCGCAGCACGCAGTTGCGCAGTGCTGTGCGCCAAGTGGCCACCAGCCTCACGAACCTCCAGACCTTCCCCCACGCACAGGATCGGCACCAGCCCGTTGCGCAGTGCGGCGCGTACCTTCGCGCCCACGGTGGCGTCGTCCTCGCCGTGGTGTTCGCGGCGCTCGGAGTGCCCGACAATGACGTAGCTGCAATCCAGCTTGGCCAGCATCGGCCCGGACACATCGCCGGTATACGGCCCGGAGTCCTTCGGTGAGAGATCCTGCGCGCCGTAACGGATCAGCAGCTTGTCACCCTCAATGAGGGCCTGCACGCTGCGCAACGCGGTGAACGGCGGCAGCACGGCCACCTCAACCTTGGCGAAGTACTTCTCCGGCAGTGCGAAGGCAAGCTTCTGTACCAGAGCGATAGCCTCCAGATGATGGAGGTTCATCTTCCAGTTGCCGGCAATCAACGGTTGGCGGGCCACCCCCTAAGTCTCCAGCACCGCGATACCGGGCAGCGACTTGCCCTCCAGAAACTCCAGGGACGCGCCGCCACCGGTGGAGATGTGCGAGAACCCGTCCTCGGGCAAACCCAGCAACCGCACCGCCGCAGCCGAGTCACCGCCGCCAACCACGCTGAACGCGCCTGATCCGGCGATGGTTTCCGCGACGCCGCGAGTGCCCGCCGCGAACGGGGCCAGTTCGAACACACCCATCGGACCGTTCCAGAACACGGTGGCGGCACCAGACAACGCCACGGCGAAGTCACCCACCGTCTGCGGCCCGATGTCTAAACCCATCCACCCGTCCGGGATGTCGTCGGCGGCAACCGTCCTGGTGTTCGCCTCCGCCGCGAACTTGTCGGCGATGACCACGTCGCGCGGCAGCCCGATGGTCTCGCCGGCGGCTTTGAGCAGCCGGGCGCACACGTCGACCATCTCGGGTTCCAACAGCGACGAACCGACCGGGTGACCGAGGGCCGCCAGGAAGGTGAAACACATCCCGCCGCCGACGAGCAGGGTATCGACCTTGGGCAGCAACGCCTCGATCACGGCGAGCTTGTCAGACACTTTCGACCCGCCCAGCACCACGGCATAGGGACGGTCGGGAGCCTCGGAGAGGCGTCTTAGGGTGGTCAGCTCGGTGAGTACCAGGGTGCCGGCATAGCCGGGCAGCCGCTGGGCGATGTCGACGACCGAAGCCTGCACGCGATGCACGACGCCGAAGCCGTCGGAGATGAACGCGCCGCCGGATCCCACCAGCGCGGCGAGATCGTCGGCCAGCGCGCCGCGCTCGGCGGCGTCCTTGGACGTCTCCCGAGGGTCGAAGCGGACGTTCTCCAGCAGCGCGACCGAACCGTCGGACAGCCCGGTCACGACGGCTCGAGCCGAGTCCCCGGCGACGTCGGTCGCCGCCTCCACCGGGGTGCCCAGCAACTCACCGAGCCGCGCTGCGACCGGCGCCAGCGAGTACGCCGGGTCCGGCGCTCCTTTCGGGCGCCCCAGGTGCGCGGTCACCACCACCCGCGCACCGGCTTCCATCAACGCCTGCAGCGTCGGCAGGGAGGCCCGGATCCGCCCGTCGTCGGTGATCCGCGCACCGTCCAGGGGCACGTTGAGATCGCTTCGAACCAGCACGGTCCGGCCTGACACGCCACTGGCGAGCAGGTCGTCCAGCGTCCTCACAGCTGCGAGCCGACCAACACCACCAGGTCAGCCAGCCGGTTGGAATAACCCCATTCGTTGTCGTACCAGCCGACGATCTTGACCTGATTGCCGATCACCTTGGTCAGCGGCGAGTCGAAGATGCACGACGCGGGGTCGGTGATGATGTCCGAGGACACGATCGGCTCGTCGCTGTAACGCAGGATGCCCTTCAGCGGGCCGTCGGCGGCGGCTCGGAAAGCCTCGTTGACCTCTTCGACGCTGGTGTCCCGAGAGACCGAGGCGGACAGATCGGTGATCGAACCGGTGGGGATCGGCACCCGCAGCGCGTATCCGTCCAGTTTCCCGTTGAGCTCTGGCAGTACCAGCCCGATCGCTTTGGCGGCCCCGGTGGACGTCGGCACAACGTTGATCGCCGCGGCCCGGGCCCGGCGCAAATCCTTGTGTGGGGCGTCTTGGAGGTTTTGGTCCTGGGTGTAGGCGTGAATGGTAGTCATCAGGCCCTTGTCGATGCCCAGTGCGTCGTGCAGCACCTTGGCCATCGGGCCTAGGCAGTTCGTCGTGCATGAAGCGTTAGAGATCACCGTCTGGGAAGCGTCCAGCCGGGCGTCGTTGACCCCGAGTACCACAGTGAGGTCTTCCCCACTGGCCGGCGCAGTGATAATCACCTTTTTCGCGCCGCCCTCGTCGACATGCTTGCGGGCATCGGCCGCCTTGGTGAAGAAGCCGGTCGACTCGAGCACCACATCGACGCCCAACGCTTTCCACGGCAGCGCGCCCGGGTCGCGCTCGGCGAGCGCCTTGATGGTCTTGCCGCCCACCGCGATGCCGTCGTCGGTGACGTGCACGTCCTCTTTCAACCGGCCAAGCACACTGTCGTACTTCAGAAGGTGCGCCATGGTCGCGACGTCACCGAGGTCGTTGAATGCAACAACCTCGATGTCATGGCCACCCGACTGCACAGCGCGCCAGAAATTCCGCCCGATGCGGCCGAATCCGTTGATCCCTACTCGAACGGTCACGTCATTAACCTTCCTCTGTACACAGACCAGCGCCACGCCAGCATGACTCGGTGCCACCCTATCGGCCGCCGCGCAGCCCGCAGGCCCCCCGGTAGGGGGAAGCCGGAGGGGTATTGCGACGTCAGGCGTCCAGCATGTCCGGTGTTACCGCGGATTCGGTGTCCGGCACCCCGAGTTCCTCTGCCTTGCGGTCGGCCATCGCAAGCAGCCGGCGGATCCGGCCCGCCACCGCATCCTTGGTCAGCGGCGGGTCGGCGAGCTGCCCCAGCTCCTCCAGCGAGGCCTGCCGGTGTTCCAGCCGCAACCGGCCCGCCGTGGTCAGATGCCCTGGGATGTCCCCGCCGAGCAACTCCAGGGCCCGAGCGACCCGCGCCGCCGAGGCCACCGCCGCGCGCGCGGATCGGCGCAGGTTGGCGTCGTCGAAGTTGGCCAGCCGGTTGGCGGTGGCCCGGACTTCGCGGCGCACCCGGCGTTCTTCCCAGGCCAGCACCGAGTCATGCGCACCCAGCCGGGTCAGCAGCGCCCCGATGGCGTCGCCGTCCCGGATCACCACCCGGTCAGCACCCCGGACCTCACGTGCCTTGGCCGCGATGCCGAGCCGGCGAGCCGCGCCAACCAGGGCCAGCGCCGCCTCGGGGCCGGGACAGGTCACCTCCAGCGCGGCCGAGCGGCCGGGCTCGGTGAGCGACCCGTGCGCCAGAAACGCGCCGCGCCAGGAGGCCTCGGCATCGCACAGACCGCCGGAGACCACCTGCGGGGGCAACCCACGCACTGGGCGGCCGCGAACGTCCAGCAACCCGGTCTGCCGAGCCAACCCTTCCCCGTCGCGTACCACCCGTACCACGTAGCAAGTTCCTTTACGCAGGCCACCAGCCGTGATCAGGTGCACATCGGAGTTGTGCCCGTAGAGCTCGTGGACCTCCCGGCGGAGCCGGCGAGCGGCCGCGCCGGTGTCGAGCTCGGCCTCCACCACCACGCGGCCGGCGATGATGTGCAACCCCCCGGCGAAGCGCAGCAACGAGGAAACCTCTGCTCGCCGGCAGCACGTCTTGGTTACCCGCAGCCGGCTCAGCTCGTCCTTGACGGCGGAGGTCATGGCCACTGGCACTTCTCCCTCCCTTGCACGTCTATCAGTATCCGGCGCAGCGCTGCGGCCAGCGCCACCGGATCGTGGCGATCGGTGGATCCGTCGTCGGCGACCCGGTCAAGGTACGCGTGTCCACCGAGCGCCGCTGCGCACCGGTGCAACCGAGCGGGCGCCGCGACAGCGTCAACATCGGCGAGCACCGCATGCACGGTGAATCCGGGCGGCGCGTGATCACACAAGACGGTCAGGTACTGCTCCGGGGAGAATCCTGCGGTTTCGCCCGGTTGCGGGACGAGGTTGTGTATCAGTACCCGGCGAGCCTGCGTGTTCACCAGCGCGCTGGCCAAGCCGGGAACGAGCAGATGCGGTAACACACTGGTGAACCACGAACCCGGCCCGAGAACCACGAGATCAGCCGCGCCGACCGCGCGGACCGCTTCAGCGCAGGCCTGCGGCCGCTCGGGTCGAAGCCGTACCCGATGCACCCGACCCGGTGTTGTGGCCACCGCTACCTGGCCCCGGATCCGGCTGAGCCGGTCTGGTTGATCAGCATCACCGTCGAGACCAGCCACATCGGCCTCGATGTCGAGCGGTTCGACAGTCATCGGCAGTACCCGGCCAGTCACTCGGAGCAGCGCACATACCTCGTCCAACATCGCCACCGGATCACCGAGCACCTCCAGCAGGCCGGCCATCACGAGGTTACCCACTGCGTGCCCAGCCAGCGCGCCGGTGCCGCCGAAGCGATGCTGGAACAGTTCCCGCCAGCGCCCCGCCGCCCCGTCGTCGGCGGCGAGCGCGGCCAGCGCCATGCGCAGATCGCCGGGCGCCAGCACCCCCAGCTCCCGGCGCAGCCGCCCGGATGAACCGCCGTCATCGGCCACCGTGACCACCGCGGTGACGTCCTCGGTGATCGCCCGCAACGCCAGCAGCGTGGCGTACAGCCCGTGGCCGCCACCCAGCGCGACCGCCTTGATGGAGCGGGTCACTCGCGTCCCACGTCTCGGTGCACGACCTTGACGGTGATCTTATCGATTCCGCCGTTGCGGTTGAGCCTGCTGGCCAACGCTTCGGAGACAACCACACTGCGGTGTTTACCACCGGTGCACCCCACCGCGAGGGTGAGGTAGCGCTTGCCCTCCCGCCGGTAGCCACCGCTGATCAGTCGCAGCAGCTCGAGGTAGCGGTCCAGGAATTCCTCGGCACCTTCCTGGGACAGCACGTAATTGCGGACATCGGCGTCAAGCCCGGTGCATTCGCGCAGTTCCGGAATCCAGAATGGGTTGGGCAGGAATCGCACATCGATCACGAGGTCTGAATCCATCGGCAACCCGTATTTGTAGCCGAAGGACACCACCGTGATCCGGGTGCGGGTGCTTGATTCTCCGCCGAACGCATGTTCGATCTTGGCTCGCAGCTGGTGTACGGACACTCCGGTGGTGTCCAGGACCAGGTCAGCCTCGTCGCGCAGCGGCGCGAGCAACGCCCGCTCGGCTGCGATCCCTTCAGCCAGCCGGTCGTCGCCCTGCAGTGGATGGCTGCGCCGGACCTGTTCGAAGCGACGGATCAACACCGCGTCGGTGGCTTCCAGGTAGAGCACCTTGGGCCGGTAGCCGCGGGCGTCCAAATCCTTGATCACCGCGGCAAGGTCATCAGTGAACGCCCGACTGCGCACGTCCATCACCACCGCGATCCGGGTTATCGCGCCCTGCGAGCGAGCGCCGAGCTCGACCATGGTGGCGATCAGCTCGGGCGGCAGGTTGTCGACGACGAACCAACCCAGGTCCTCCAGCACCTTCGCAGCCGTGCTGCGACCCGCGCCGGACAAGCCCGACACTACAGCGACCTCGATACCACCCTGCGTTTCGCCACTGCGCTGGATCTTGGTCACCGCGCCACTCCATTGGTTCCTTCGACGCCGACGGGCTGCTCCTCTGCGACGGCCAAGGCTGCGAGCACCGCCCGCGCAGTGCTCGGACCGATCCCGGATACCTCGGTGAGCTCGGACACGCTGGCCTGCCGGATACGGCGCACCGAGCCGAAGTGCTTGAGCAGCGCGGTGCGCCGAGTCTGCCCGAGCCCGGTCACATCGTCCAGCGCGGATGCCGTCATCCGCGCTGACCGTTTCTGCCGGTGGTAACTGATCGCGAACCGGTGCGCCTCGTCCCGCACCCGCTGCAGCAGGTAGAGCCCCTCGCTGGTGCGCGGCAGGATCACCGGATCGGCCTCGCCGGGCAACCAGACCTCCTCCAGCCGCTTGGCCAGCCCCGCGATCGCGACATCGGTCACGCCGAGCTCGAACAGTGCCTGCGCCGCCGCGGCCACCTGCGCCGGGCCGCCATCGACAACCAGCAGGTTCGGCGGGTAGGCGAACTTGCGGGGACGCCCGGTGTCGGGGTCCACGCCAGGCTGCGTGTGGTTGTCAACCTGGAGGTAGCGGGCAAAGCGCCGGCGGACCACTTCGGCGATGCTCGCCACGTCGTCAGAGTGCCCGTCACCGGCCGCGTCCCGGATCGCGAAGCGCCGGTAGTCGGACTTGCGCGGCAGCCCGTCTTCGAAGACCACCAGCGAGGCAACCACGTCGTTGCCCTGCACGTGGCTGACGTCGATGCATTCGATGCGCAGCGGGGCGGTGTCCAGGCCGAGCTGCTCCTGGATTTCCTGCAGTGCCGCGGCGCGGGCAGTTAGGTCACCGGCCCGGCGAAGCTTGTGCTGCGCGAACGCCTCCGCGGCGTTTCGCGCCACGGTGTCGGCCAGCGAACGCTTGTCCCCCCGCTGCGGTACCCGCAGCGCTACCCGGGCCCCGCGCAACCCGGAAAGCCATTCGGTCAGGATGTCGGCATCTTCGGGTAGTTCAGGCACCAGCACCTCACGCGGCACTGGCTGCATGGCGTCATCCGCAGCCTCGGCCAGCGAGGCCTGCTCGCCATAGAACTGGGTCAGGAACTGGCTGACCAGGTCCACCTGCTCGATCCGCTCGATCACCCAGCCCCGCTGGCCACGGACCCGTCCGCCCCGAACGTGAAACACCTGCACCGCAGCCTCGAGCTCATCACACGCGAAGGCGATCACGTCGGCGTCGGTGCCGTCAC
The DNA here is from genome assembly GCA_032230565.1 of Pseudonocardiales bacterium. Lineage (GTDB taxonomy): Bacteria > Actinomycetota > Actinomycetes > Mycobacteriales > Pseudonocardiaceae. The sequence continues at coordinate 56,278 of JAVXWL010000102.1, forward strand.
CGAGTACCACCGCCTGCTTCTCCATCGCCCGGCGCAACGCCCCCAGATGGTCACGCAGCCGGGCGGCGCGCTCGAACTCCAGTTCAGCAGCGGCCGTCTCCATCTCCCGTTCCAACCGGCGGATCATCTTGTCAGTCCGGCCGGAAAGAAAATCACAGAAATCGTCAACGATGGCGCGATGTTGCTCGGCGGTGACATTACCCACGCAGGGCGCTGAGCATTTATCGATATAGCCCAGCAGGCAAGGTCGACCGATCTGACCATGCCGCTTGAATACGCCTGCCGAGCACACCCGGGCCGGGAACACCCTGGTAAGCAGGTCGAGCGTCTCCCGGATTGCCCAGGCGTGCGCGTACGGTCCGAAGTACCGGATTCCCCGCTTGCGAGCCCCCCGGTAAACCTGCAAACGGGGATATTTTTCGTTGAGCGTCACGGCCAGCACCGGGTAAGACTTGTCATCGCGATACCGTACGTTGAACCGGGGATCGAACTCCTTGATCCAGTTGTATTCCAGCTGCAGCGCCTCGACCTCGGTGCTGACCATCGTCCACTCGACCGAGGCCGCCGTGGTGACCATCTGTCGGGTGCGCGGGTGCAGCCCAGCTAGGTCGGCGAAGTAGGAGTTCAGCCGGCTGCGCAGGCTCTTCGCCTTGCCGACGTAGATCACCCGGAGGTGCTCATCGCGGAAGCGGTACACCCCCGGGCCGTCGGGGATCGTTCCCGGCGCCGGACGATACGTGGCGGGATCAGCCATGGGGTAGCCCGTGCGGCTGCGCCGCTTGTGAGTGGCGTTGCCAGCCATAGCCGTATTTACCACTCACAAGCTCGATCCTTCGGAGAATCGAGCGAATCCGCCAACCCCACAGCGGCGCCAGCGCGTAGCCGGGATAGGACGCCAGCCAACTCGCACTACCCAGGCTGACGGCATCCGCGCCAGCCCAGAAATACTCCCGGCAGTCGTCGAAAGTTCTGATTCCGCCGGTCGCGATCACCGGCAGGGTGATCCCCGCGTCGCGCAGCTCGGCTACCACTCGCAACCCGATCGGCTTCACCGCCCGGCCGGACAGACCGCCGTAGCGGTTGGCCAACAACGGTTGGCCATTCCGCGGGTTCAGCCGCAGGGCTCGCACCGTATTGATCGCGGTGAGCGCGGAGACTCCGGCGGCGGCGGCGCGCCGGGCGTGCCCGACGTAATCCCGGTCCGGGGACAGCTTGAGGATTACCGGGTGCCTGCTCGCGGGCACCGCGTCGGCGAGCACCCCGTCCAAGATCGGTTCGAAATCGTGATCGACGTTCGGGCAGGAGACGTTGAATTCCACGGCCGCGATGGCGCCCGTGGGCACTGCCGCGTTCACCGCGTCGACCAGGACCGCGAACTCCTCGGCGGCGAACCCGCCCACTGAGATGATGGTGTTCTGGTCGCGGGTACGCGGGTAGTAGTCGCGCAGGTAAGCCTCGATCCCGACGTTGCACCAGCCAAAGGCATTGATCCAGCCACCGTCGACCTCGCGCAACACTGTGGCGTAGCGGCGCAGTAGGCCGGGCAGTGCGCGCAACGGCCAATCGGTTCGGTTGGTGAAGTGCCCGTCGCGGGGCTGCACCGTCAAGGTCCTGGTGGTGACCGCGCCGAAACGTTCCAGCGGCACGAACCGGGAGATCGGGCTCATCCCGTAGGGCACCAGACCCGGGTCGGGTGCCCCGTAACCGAGCAGGCTCGACGAGGTGACCAGCCGGTTGCGCAGGCGGATATCGCCCAACCAGACTTCGCTCACCGACCCTCCCTGCGGTCGCGGGACCCCCACAGGATAGGTCGCACTCGCACGGGCCATCTCGCCACTCCACCGCGTTCAGCGGGCTCAGGGGGGCTATCGGGGCGTGCACACCCCGATGAGCCTGCTGAACGGTCTGGCGGTGGTTCCGGAAGCCCACCGCGCGGCGCAGGCAGTCCGCGAGGTCGAGGGCAGCGCGGCTGCCCGGCGAAGCGCCATTCGGAGCCGAATTGCGGCTGCAGGTAGGGCGTCGATCGCCATTCGGGGCCGAATGGCGATCCCGAGTTCAACCGGCGATGCGTGCCAGTTGCGCTGAGAGGTGGGGCTGCAGGGGTAGGCCGCGCAGCGCGCGCTCCTCAGCGTAGACGAGGTCACCATTTTCCAAGATGCCGTACAGCCGGGCCGCCGCAGTCGTCTCGCGGGCCGTGTCGGTCCGGGTGATGGCGTCGGTTTCGAGTTCCCACGCCGTCTCGCCGGTTCGACCACCGTAGTAGATCTCGCAGATGCCGAACATGTGCGCGAGCACAACCTCGATGGTCTCCTCCTCGTCCACCCGCCACCACCCGACTTCACGGGCCGCCGGGCGCAACACCGCACCGGATGAGTTCAGCAGCCACGCTCGCGCCTCGTAGACCAAAAACGGCCTGCCGTCATGGGCGAAGGTGATCTGCTGGCCGTAGCGGAACTCGCCGAGTAGCGACGGGTACTGCGCCAGACCCTCGCCGCGCCAGACCCCCAGCAGTGGCGCGAGCGGCTCGCATTGCGGGTGTAACTCAATGTCTTTGCCCAGCGTGACGGCGTCCATGCTGATCGGCAGATCGTCAAACCAGGGCAGGGTTCGGTCAGTGGCACCGTCGCCCGCGTCGGTGTCTGGGCTGGTGTCGGACACATCGCTGTTCACCACTGAATCCGATCACGAATCGGCCCTCTGCGCTAGGCAACCGATCGGCCGTAACCGCGTCCTTATCGGTGTTCTTTCGGGTGATTCATCCGGGAGGCACCGCCCGCCGCCGATGCTGAGGGGCGGACGCGTCGGCCCCGGCCGGAACCGGACACCCTCCCCCCGCCCGGGGCCGGCCGGGTCACGCGTAACTGGTGAATAACACACTACGTACGGACTGCATCGCAGCGGTAAGCTCATCCTCGGTTACCGAGGGGGTCCCTGTGATGCATTTGTTTCGTCATGCCGTGATATCACTCACCATTGCCGCTGGATGCGCGCTATTCACTCCCGCGATGGCGGCCGCCGCCCAGTCGGCTGCCGCACCGTGCGGAGCGTCGGCATCGGCCTGTATCAGTCTCAGCAGCCACCGGGCCTGGCTGATGAGTGGTGGTCAGGTCACCTACGGACCCACCGCGATCACCTCCGGCAGGCCGGGTCAGCGCACGCCGCCGGGCGTGTTCCACGTGTTATGGAAAGATAAGAATCACCGTAGTTCAGAATTCAACAATGCTCCTATGCCCTACTCTGTGTTCTTCACCAGCAGTGGTATCGCTTTTCATGAGGGCAGCCTCAGCAGGGCATCTGCCGGGTGCGTTCATCTCAGCCACACCGCTGCAACCACATTCTTCAACCAACTGTCGGTTGGCCAGGTCGTGCAGGTCGTGAGCTGAGGTCACCACCGCGGGCAGGGCGACGTAAGCAGTGCCCGCAGCGCGGGCAGCAGGGAACGCAGCGCCCGGCCGCGGTGCGATAGGGCATCTTTCTCAGCCGGCTCCAGCTCGGCGGAGGTACGCCGATCACCATCCGGCACGAAGATCGGGTCGTAGCCGAAGCCGTTGCGGCCGCGAGCTGCCCGGGTCAGGGTGCCGCGCCAGTGTCCGCGGACTACGGTCTCGGTCCCTGACGTATCGGCCCCGCACGGTACGACCAGCGCTGCGGCGCAGACGAACGCTGCACCACGACGATCTTCTGGCACGTCGGCCAGCTGATCGAGCACCAGTTGCAGGTTTGCGGCGTCGTCACCGTGGCGGCCGGCCCACCTGGCCGACAGCACCCCGGGCATTCCGTTGAGCGCGTCGACCTCCAGCCCCGAGTCGTCGGCGACCGTGGCCAGCCCCGTAGCTGCCGCCGCGTCGCGGGCCTTGGCCAGCGCGTTGCCTTCGAAAGTGGCAGCGGTCTCCGGGCTCTCGGGGAACGGCGGCACGTCGTCAAGGCCCAGTACCTCCACGCCGCTGAGATCCGTGGAGGCCAAAATCCGCCACAGCTCGACTAGCTTCTGGGCGTTGCGCGTCGCCAGCAGCACCCGAACTTGGCTCACGACCGGGGCAACTCACCCGGGTAAGGCTGGGCCAGCGCGGTGGCTTGAAGCGCGGTCAGCTCTTGGCAGCCCTTGAGCGCCACATCCAACATCTGCTCCAGAGTGGACCGAGCGAAGGTGGCGCTCTCCCCGGTGCCCTGCAACTCCACCAGCGCGCCGGTATCGGTGGCCACGACGTTCATGTCGACCTCGGCGCGGCAGTCCTCCTCATAGGGCAGGTCCAACCGGACCCCGCCTTCCACCACACCGACGCTCACCGCGGCGATCGAGCAGGTCAGCGGTTGCGAGCGGCGCAGCCGGCCGGCCGCCCGCAACCAGGTCACCGCGTCGGCCAGCGCCACGTAGCTACCGGTGATCGCCGCGGTGCGGGTACCGCCGTCGGCCTGGATGACGTCGCAGTCCAGCGAGATGGTGTTCTCCCCGAGCGCAGAAAGGTCGATACAGGCGCGCAAGGCGCGGCCGATCATCCGGCTGATCTCATGCGTCCGGCCCCCGAGACGGCCCTTGACCGACTCACGATCGCTGCGGGTGTGGGTCGAGGACGGCAGCATCGCGTACTCCGCGGTGAGCCATCCCTGCCCGGAACCCTTGCGCCAGCGCGGTACGCCCTCGACCACGCTGGCCGCGCAGAGCACGCGGGTGGCTCCGCACTCGATCAGCACCGACCCCGCGGGCCACTGTTGGTAGCCACGGGTTATGCGAACCTCCCGCAGGGCCTCGTCGGTTCTACCGTCCGCTCGGGTCACCGCGCCAGCCTACCCATCCGCCGCACCGCAAATTTCACGACGGCCGAGCCGTCAAATGGCACGACGGCCGAGCCGTCAAATGTCATAGTGTGCGCCGGCACGGACCAACTCGGTCGGCCCGTCGAAGGCAGCTCTGGCTTCGGTGAGAACCTGTTCAGCATCGGTCCACGGTGGCACGTGGGTGAGCAGCAGCCGGCCGACTTGCGCCGCCGCGGCGGCTTCCCCGGCGTCCTTGCCGGACAGGTGGATCCCGCCAGGGTTGTCCGGCTGGTCCGGCCAGGACGCCTCGGCGAGCAGGACATCCGCGCCGGAAGCCAGCTCGACGAGCTGCGGGCACGGACCGGTGTCTCCGGAGTAGACCAGCGCGCGCCCCGCGTGGCTGATCCGCACGGCGTAGGCGTCGCAGGGGTGCTCGACGCGTGCGGCGAGTACGCCGAGCGGACCGATCCTGGCCGTCGCGCCGCCGTAGGACCGGAAGGCGTAGAGGTCGGACAGGTCAGTCCGGTTGCGTTCGTCGGCGTTGGGTGCATAGGCAGCGATCAAACGCTCGGCTGCGTCTGGTGGCCCGTACACCGGCAGCACCTCCCCCGGCGGTGGGTGCGGGTGGTAGCGGCGGTACACGGTCAATGCCGAGACGTCCGCGCAGTGATCTGGGTGCAGGTGGGACAGGATGAGCCCGTCGAGGCTGAAAGGGTCGACATAACGCTGCAGCGCGCCGAATGTTCCGTTGCCCAAGTCGAGTACCACGCTGGTATCCCCGGCTCGAAGCAGATACCCGGACGCCGGCGACTCCGGACCCGGCACGCTGCCGGAGCAACCCAGTACAGTCAGCAGCATCGTCTTAGCATGTCAGGAACCGGCAGCGGCAGCTGTGGCCGTCATTGACGGACCCAGGAAACGGCGGGCCAGCCGGGCGAAGGACACCGGATCCCCGGTCGCGGTGAACACGTGCTCAGGCTCCTGCATCTCGCCGCGCAGCAAGTTGGCCTCGTTGAGAACGCGCAGCACGTCTTTGGCGGTCTCTTCCGCGCTGGACACCAAGGTCACCCCGTCGCCCATGACGATCTGCAAGACACCGGTCAGCAGGGGGTAATGCGTGCAGGCAAGCACGAGGGTGTCCACATCGGCTCGCTGCAGTGGCTCAAGATAGGACTGCGCCAACCCAAGCATCTGGCGTCCCGAGGTCATCCCGCGCTCGACGAAATCCACGAACCGCGGGCAGGCCACCCCGGTCACCTCCACGTGCGGAGCCGCGGCGAAGGCGTCGTCGTAGGCTCGGGATCGGATCGTGGCCTGAGTCCCGATCACCCCCACCCGACCGGAGCGGGTGGCGGCAACGGCTCGCCGCACCGCCGGGCGCACCACCTCCACCACCGGGATGCGGTAGCGCTCCCTCGCATCGGCCAAGCACGCCGCCGACGCCGTATTACAGGCGATGACGAGCAGTTTCACGCCACTTGCCACCAGGTCGTCGGCCACTGCCAGGGCGTGCGAGCGGATCTGCGCGATGGGCAGTGGACCGTAGGGACCGTGCGCGGTATCGCCGACGTAGTACATCCGTTCGCGCGGTAACTGATCGGCGATCGCCCGGGCGACAGTGAGCCCCCCCACGCCGGAGTCGAACACGCCGATAGGGCCGTCCACACCGATCACGCGCACCGACCCTACCCGAGGCGGTCTCCCACATTGAGCGGGTCGAGGGGCTAGGCCCAGAGTTGGCCGTCTAGGCGGGCGGCGGCTTCCTCCAGGTCGCCGGAGTAGGCGCCGGTGGAGAGGTACTTCCAGCCGGCATCGCAGACCACGAGGACGATGTCGGCCGGCTCGCCGGTGCCGGCAGCTTTCTCCGCGACGGCCAGCGCAGCGTGCAGGATCCCGCCGGTGGAGATGCCGGCGAAGATGCCCTCGAATTCCAGCAGCTCACGGGTGCGGCGCAAGGCGTCGAGCGAACCGACGGAGAACCGGCCGGTGAGCACCTCCGGGTCGTAGAGCTCGGGCACGAACCCCTCGTCGAGGTTGCGCAGGCCGTAGACCAGCTCCCCGTAACGGGGTTCCGCAGCGATGATCTGCACGTCGGGCTTGTGCTCCCGCAGGTAGCGGCCGACCCCGACCAGGGTGCCGGTGGTGCCCAAGCCCGCGACGAAGTGAGTCACCGTGGGCAGGTCGCGCAGGATCTCCGGGCCGGTGGTGCGGTAATGCGCCGCAGGGTTGGCCGGGTTGCCGTACTGGTAGAGCATCACCCAGTCAGGGTGCGCTGCGGCCACCTCTTTAGCTCGCGCCACCGCCTGGTTGGAGCCGCCTGCCGCCGGTGAGAAGATGATCTCGGCACCGTAGGCCTCCAGGAGCTGCCGCCGCTCGATCGAGGTGTTCTCCGGCATCACGCACACCAGCCGGTAGCCCTTGAGCTTCGCCGCCATCGCGAGTGAAATGCCAGTATTGCCCGAAGTCGGCTCAAGGATGGTGCAGCCCTTGGTGAGCCGGCCGGAGCGCTCAGCGTCCTCGACCATCGCCAACGCCGGACGGTCCTTTACCGAGCCGGTGGGGTTGCGGTCCTCCAGCTTGGCCCACAGTCGCACGTCCGACGATGGGGAGAGGTGCGGCAGCCCCACGAGCGGTGTGTCACCCACCGCGTCGAGTATCGAGTCATAGCGGGCCATGGCGCTCCCTCCGGTCCCGGTCGTGAGTGGCGATGGGTCCTATGACACTGTTTCGCACTCACGAGGCGGCGCGCAGCCGCCGGCCACCGCTGGCAGGATCGTCACGTTGTCACCATCGTGCACTGCGGCTTCGAGACCCCCGGCGAACCGGACGTCCTCGTCGTTGACGTAGACGTTGATGAAACGGTGCAGGGATCCGTCTTTCACCAGCCGCCCTTTGATCCCCGAGTGGCGGGTATCCAGATCCTCGATCACCTCAGCAACCGTGGAGCCGGACGCGTCGACTGACTTCTCCCCCCCGGTGTGACTGCGCAGGATGGTGGGAACGGACACGGTGACGGCCATGGTCGGATTCTCCTCTGGGGTTCGGTCTGCTCACCAGTACCACTACGCATAACCAACCTCGGGCATTCCGGGGAGGTCGAACCGATCAGGATGCGTCGGGGACGTCGTCGGCACCGGTATGGGAGAACATGTACGACTCGACAACCTCAACCGGCTCCTCGGTCACCTCGCCGTCGATGATGCGGTAGGACCGCAGCTCGTGAGTGTCCGGATCACGAGTGGAGATCAGCACGTAATGTGCCTCCGGGTAACCGGCGATGTCGACATCGCGGCGGGACGGGACGGCCTCAGTGGCGGTGTGCGAATGGTAAAAGACCACCCACTCCTCGTCCCGGGATTCCAGCTCGCGGTGCAGCCGGATCAGATCTCCGGAGTCGAACTCGTAGAACGTCATCGAGCGCGCGGAGTTAACCATCTCGATAATCCGCTCGGGCCGGTCTGCGCCGGCTGGTCCCGCCAGGACGCCGCACGCCTCGTCCGGGTGATCCCGGCGAGCATGCGCGACCATCGCGTCGACGAGGTCCCGCCGGATCATCAGCACGCCGCCATCCTACGTGCCAGCCAGCGCTTGGATGAGGGATTCTTGTACCCAGGTCAGCCAGTGGTACACCACCAGGTGCGGCGCGCGCGGGTCATCGGCGGGGAGCTCGTCGGGCATGTCCTCGGTCACCTCGAGCACAGTGCCCAGGGCCAATCGGACGTCGTTGAGCGCGGATAGCCACGCCTGCGCCTGCTGGTCGGTCAAGCGAACGCGGCCACCGCGCGCGGGGCAGGTGTCCAGAAGGACACCGGCCACGCCATCCTTGACGGCCAGCAGCTCGGGTTCGTGCAGGGCGCGCAGGCCGCCGGACAGGGTGGCGTCCTCGCGGTGGAAATCGGGGAGCAGCCGGGCCAGCACCCGGTCGGCGGGCGGCGTGGTGGGACCCGCGGTGATGCCGGTGAGTTCGGCGAGCTCATCGCGCGGCAGCGCCGCGACCCGCGCCTCGAGCATCTCCCGGACCTGACCGACCATTCCCCGCAGGAGTCCGGCCTCCCGCTCCGACAGGTGCGCTACCAGCAGCCCGCCGCGACGCCGCCAGCCGTTCACACGTCCCGCTGCATGGTCGCCCAAAGCCCGGCGCCGTGCAGCTTCGCGACATCGATCTCCACTTTGTCCCGAGAACCCTGGGTCACCACCGCCCGGCCCTTGTGGTGGACGTCGAGCATCAACTTGGTGGCTTCATCGCGGCTATATCCGAAGAGCTTCTGGAACACGTAGGTGACGTAGGACATCAGATTCACTGGGTCGTTCCAGACGATCGACAGCCAAGGCCGGTCCTGCGACCCGACCTCGTTCACCGCTGGGTCGACCTGGGTCTGTTCCAGTTCGACGGGTGTGGTCATAGCACCAATGTTCCCACCAACGCGGGCCATAAGCTCACCTGATGCCCCGGTATACAGCGACCAGCACCGCACTGCTCACCGACCAGTACGAGTTGACGATGCTGGCCAGCGCGTTGGCCGACGGTTGCGCGTCTCGCCGCTGCACGTTCGAGGTCTTCACGCGGGGGCTGCGGGGCCGCCGATACGGAATCCTCGCAGGCATCCCCCGGTTGCTCGATGCGGTGGCTCGGTTCCAGTTCGGCGACGAGCAACTGGCGTTCCTGCACCGGATGCTTGACGCCCGCACCCTGGACTGGCTGGCCGGTTACCGGTTCCGCGGCGACATCGACGGCTACCCCGAAGGGGAGCTGTACTTCCCCGGCTCCCCGGTGCTGACGGTGACCGGCAGCTTCGCCGAGGCGGTGATGCTGGAGACGCTGGTGCTCTCGGTTCTCAACCACGACAGCGCGGTGGCCTCCGCGGCAGCCCGGATGGTCAGCGCCGCCGGGCAGCGCCCTTTGGTGGAGATGGGCAGCCGGCGCACTCACGAGGAGGCTGCCGTGGCCGCCGCCCGTGCGGCTTACCTGGGTGGTTTCAGTGCGACGTCCAACCTCGCCGCTGGGCAGCGCTACGGCATACCTACCACCGGCACCGCGGCGCACGCCTTCAGCTTGCTGCATGACAGCGAGGCGGACGCGTTCGCCGCGCAGGTGGCGGCGCTGGGCACGGACACCACCTTGCTGGTCGACACCTACGACATCAGCGACGGCATCGCTACTGCGATCGAGGTCGCCGGTACGGGACTGCAAGCGATCCGGATCGACTCGGGGGATCTTGGGGAGCTGGCCCGGCAGGCCCGTGAGCAACTCGACCGGCTGGGCGCACCGGATGTGCAGATCGTCGTCTCCGGCGATCTCGATGAGTACTCGATCGCGGCATTGCGCGCCGAACCGGTGGACTCCTACGGGGTGGGCACCTCAGTCGTGACTGGTTCGAGCCTGCCCACCGCGGGGATGGTCTACAAGCTGGTCGAGGTGGATGGGCAGCCGGTGGCCAAGCGCAGCACAGCCAAAGTTTCCCGGGGCGGATCGAAAAGCGCGCTGCGCCGGTACAAGCCCAGCGGTACCGCGGTCGAGGAGGTGGTGTTCTTGCAGGGAAAGCAACCGAAGCTGGAAGCACATGACCGGGTGCTGCCGGTGCCATTGCTGCGCGAAGGGCAGCCGGTGGGCTCGCCGCTCACCATCCAGGATAGCCGCGAACGCGTCACCGCGGCCTTGACCAGTCTGCCCTGGGACGGCCTACGCCTGTCCCCCGGCGAGCCGGCCATCCCGACCCTCTTCCTCTGAGGCATCTTGAACTCCGGCGTTCCCGAACTCCACGGTGGTGCTGTCGCACGCCAACCCGGCAGCACCACGGTTGACTTCGGGGGGCTGAAAGCACCTGCTCAGTCGGCGGGGGATACCCGATAGGGCTTTCCGATGATCCACCCTCCGCCTGGAGGGGGGTCAGCATCGAGGTCGACGACATCGACTCGCTGCCCGACCCGGATCCGGCCGCCGTGGACGACCCAGCAGTTGAGAGCCATCGTTCCGTCGAACTGGCGGTGGATTCTGCGCAGGACGTCCAGGTCCTGCTCGCCGGTGTCGGGGTCGATCGTGGTGATGATGCAGCGACCGCGGACCGACTGCACACCGATCAGTGTCTCGCCGATCCGCAGTGCCTGACCGGGCCAGGAACGTTCGGCCAGACCGGGCACGCCGCCCAGCACGATGTTGGGCCGAAGTCGCCGACCGTCCACGCCGAGCGCCTTGATGGCACCGTCGGTGGCTACAAGCAACGGGAGCACGTCGAAACGCTCGGGTCCGTCATAACTGGCCATCTGCGCCCCCACACCCGCCGCTTCCCGGACGGCCACCGCGGTCGCCGGGTCGTTCCAGGGGCGGCCGTTGACCAGCGGCTCACCGTCGCGGCCAAGGGTGCCCGCCAGCCCGAGCAGGCGGGGCCGGATGCGAGCGGTGAGCACGCCACGGGGTCCGTAGACGTGAGCAAGGCGGTCGCCGGTGACACCGTCATCGGTGAGCACGACGTCGTCGAGCCGCTCACCGCGCATGGACTTGACGGGGTAACGCCACAGTTCGGTGACCCGCATCCGACTCTCCCGCCCAATGGTGGGATCTAACGTATGAATCCGCTTTGTTCAGTTAGATAGTGGCACGTGTTTCTGATGGTAGCAACCGTGATCTACCATAAGAATGTGCGGACTGATCAGGCCGGAAGACAGCCGGGGGGCGGCTCGCCGCTGCTCGGTGAGCCGCTGGCGATCGAGTTTGCCAACACCCAGTACGCGGTGCGCGGCACGCTTCGCGAGGGCATCGGCACGCCCGCTCACCTCGCGGCCTGGTTGCGCGAGCACTCCGCGGTACCCGGATACGACGTGCGCGTCGACGCGTCCGAGGTGGCGAGATTCCGGGCGTTGCGGGGCGCCATCCGCGGTCTGTGCCAAGCCTGCGTGGACCCGCGCCCGGGCGACGACACGGACGTCGAGGTGCTCAACGCCGCCGCCGCTACGGCTCCACGGTGGCCGCAGCTGCACCGCGCCGGTGGCGCCTACGCGGTGTCGGAGCACACCCGAGGCGAGGGCGCCGACGCCGCCCTCGCGGCGATTGCCCGCGACGCGATCGCGATTTTCGGCGGACCGTTGAGCCCCCAGATCCGGGCCTGCCACGCGCCAGGTTGCGTGCTGTTCTTCATCAAGGACCACCCCCGAAGGCAGTGGTGCTCGGTGGGCTGTGGCAATCGAGCCCGAGCTGCGCGCCACTACCAGCGGCACCGCCCGGGGCCGGGTCAGCCTGACCGGTAGCGTCTGCGGCTGTGCCCGCCCCCGCCACCACAGTGCCTGAGGTCGGGGCGCTGCTCAGCGCGGCGGTGCACGCAGTCGGTGGAACCGACCGGCCGCGTCAGACTCAGATGGCCGAGGCGGTGGACCGGGCGATCCGCACCGGCGAGCACCTCGCGGTGCAGGCTGGTACCGGCACCGGCAAGTCGCTGGCATACCTGGTGCCGGCGATCCGGCACGCCGTTGCTGCGGGCACCACCGTGGTGGTCTCCACCGCGACCATCGCCCTGCAGCGCCAGCTCATCGACCGTGACCTGCCCCGGCTGACCGCTGCGCTCGAGCCGCTGCTGGGCAGCGCCCCAACCTTCGCCATCCTCAAGGGTCGGCGCAACTATCTGTGCCTGCACCGGTTGCACACCGGGCCGCCCGACGATGGCGAGGACCTCTTCGAGGCCGCCGCGGCGGCCTCTCCCACCTCGATGTTGGGCCGCCAGATCGTCCGGCTGCATGAATGGTCCTCGGCCACCAGTACCGGAGACCGCGACGAGCTGGTGCCCGGCGTGACCGACCGGGCCTGGCGGCAGGTGTCGGTCAGCGCCCGGGAGTGCCTGGGCCTGTCCCGTTGCCCGGTCGGCATCGACTGCTTCGCCGAGCAGGCCCGGGCCCGGGCCGGGCGCGCCGAGGTGGTGGTCACCAATCATGCGTTGCTCGCGATCGACGCGATGGGTGATCATCAGGTACTGCCCGACCACAACGTCGTGGTCATCGACGAAGCGCACGATCTGGTCGACCGGGTCACCAGCGCGGCCACCGAGGAGCTCACCGGCTCGATGGTCGAGACCGCGGCGCGCCGGTGCGGGCGCCTGATAGACCAGCAGATCGCCGACGAGCTGGCCGCCGCCGGTGATGGGCTGGCGTTGCTGCTCGGCGCTGCCGATGCGCAGCGTTGGGACACCCTCGGCGCGGGGATGGCTGGCGGCCTCACCGCAGTGCGCGACGCGGCGCACCGCTGCATCACCGCCCTGGGAACCGAACGGCGGGAGGATCCCGACGCCGCCGCCCGTCGTCGGCTCGCGCTGACCGCGCTGGAGCAGGTGCATTCGGCGACCGCTCGGGTGCTGGTCGCATTCCCCGACAGTGAGTCCGACCGGCGAGATGTGGTCTGGTTGGCGGAGGAAACCGTGCGAGGGCGGGTGCTGAGGGTGGCGCCGTTGGGCGTCGCCGGCTTGCTGCAGCAACGGCTGTTCGCGAAGCGAACCGTGGTACTCACCTCGGCCACCCTCACACTGGGCGGGACCTTCGACGCGCACGCCTCGCAGTGGGGCCTGCCCCGCCAGCGACCGTCCAACGGATCCTCCGCGGCGCCCGCAGCCGCGGCTGGAACAGCCACCGAGCGGCCGCCGCCAGCCGACGACGCCACGCCGACCTGGACTGGTTTTGATGCGGGCTCGCCGTTCGAGCACCGCCGCGCCGGAATCCTTTACACTGCCGCGCACCTGCCGCCACCTGGCCGCGACGGGTTGACGCCGGCATACCTCGACGAGCTCGCCGCGCTGGTCACCGCGGCGGGCGGCCGCACGTTAGGCCTGTTCTCCTCGATGCGGGCCGCCAAGCAGGCCGCCGAGGCCTTGCGGGCCAAACTGGACCTTCCCATCCTGTGCCAGGGCGACGACGCGACCGGCCTGCTGGTGCAGCAGTTCGCGGCGGATGAACCGACCTGCCTGTTCGGCACCCTGTCGCTGTGGCAAGGCGTCGACGTCCCCGGCCGGTCGCTGTCTCTGGTGGTGGTCGACCGCATTCCATTTCCCCGCCCAGACGACCCGTTGAGCTCAGCCCGGCAACGCGCCGTGGCCGCCCGCGGTGGCAACGGCTTCCTGACGGTGGCGGCGACGCACGCGGCGCTGCTGCTCGCGCAAGGCGCCGGCCGGTTGTTGCGCTCGACCGAGGACCGTGGCGTGGTAGCGATCCTCGACCCCCGACTGGCCACTGCCCGCTACGCCGCATTCCTGCGCGCTTCCCTGCCTCCTTTCTGGCCCACCACCGACCCCGCCGTAGCCCGCGCCGCCCTTACCCGTCTCGTCAACACGTAACCCCCCGCGCTGGCATCGCCATTCGGAGCCGAACCGCGGCCGCCGCGCAGTCCAAGTAGCTCATATTTCCACTTACAAGGGCACTCTGCGCAGCATCCCGTCGGCCGCGTCGGCGGCCTCCACCTCGTCGCGGGTTACGCCCAGCACGAATAACACGATGTCCAGGAACGGCTGAGTGATCGCGGTGTCCGCAACCTCCCGCAGCGCGGGCTTGGCGTTGAACGCCACACCGAGACCAGCGGTGCTCAACATGTCGATGTCATTCGCGCCATCCCCCACCGCGACACACTGAGCCAGCGGGACCCCGAAGTGCTCCGCCGCCTGGCGCAGCGCGTCGGCCTTCCCCGACCGGTCGACCACTGGACCGATCACGTGACCGGTGAGCTTGCCGTCGTGGATTTCTAGCTGGTTGGCGGTACAGAAGTCCAGACCCAGATCTTCGGCGACCGGTTGCACGATCTGGGTGAAGCCCCCCGAGACGGCTCCACAGTAAAACCCCAATCGCTTGAGGGTCCGTACCGTTGTGCGCGCCCCGGGAGTGAGCTCCAAGGCGTTGGTCACCTCGGTGAGCACACTGGCTGGCAGACCCGCCAGCAAGGCCACCCGGCGACGCAGCGACTGCGTGAAGTCCAGCTCCCCGCCCATGGCAGCCTCGGTGACCGCCCGCACCTCGGTCCCACAGCCGGCGTGCTCGGCCAGTAGCTCGATCACTTCGCCCTGGACCAGAGTCGAGTCGACGTCGAAGACCACCAGACGCTTGGCTCGGCGGGCGATACCGACCCGTTCGACGGCAAGGTCGACCTCACCGTGGGAGGCGAGCTTGACCAGAGTGGCGCGCAGGGCGGTGTCAGCGGCCTGGGGATCGTCGCCGGCGGGTACCGACACGAGCAGCTCTAGACCGGTGACCGGATAGTCCGCGATCCGGCGGATCGCGTCGATGTTGATGTTCAACGCTGCCAGCGCGCGCGTCGTTTCGGTAAAGGCGTGCGCGGTGACTGGCCGACCGAGTACCAGGACGACATGCGTGGATCCGCGGGCGTTAGCCCCGACCGTGCCGGCGCCGACCTCGACCTCCAGCTGCATCCCGATGCTGGCCATGGCCTGCTCAGCGGCCTCTTGGAGATCTTCCGGATCAGCGGTGGTCGCGACCAGCACGCCGAGAATGATCCGGCCCCGGATCACCACCTGCTCGACATCGAGTATCTCGACCCCGTGCTGGGTAAGGGCCGAGAAGATCACCGACACGACTCCCGGCTTGTCCCGTCCGGTGACCGTCACCAGCAGGGTTGTCCGCAAGCCGCAGATCACCTGTCCTGCGGGTCGTCGAAGCCGGTGTCGCCGCGCTCCACTGCGGATGTCGCCTTCTCGCTCGGGGCGGCCGGGTGACCACGGCCACCGATGTGCGCCTCGTCCCGGATCCGCTCCATCATGTGTGGGTAGTGCAGCTCGAAGGCGGGTCGCTCCGAACGGATCCGGGGCAGCTCCGTGAAGTTGTGCCGCGGCGGCGGGCACGAGGTCGCCCACTCCAGGGAGTTGCCGTAACCCCATGGGTCATCGACCGTGACGACCTCGCCATAGCGGTAACTACGGAACACGTTCCATAGGAACGGCAGCGTAGAAGCGCCGAGCACGAAGGCCCCAATCGACGACACCATGTTCAGGGTGGTGAAACCGTCGCTGGGTAGGTAATCGGCGTAGCGGCGCGGCATTCCCTCAGCGCCGAGCCAGTGCTGCACCAGGAACGTCAGGTGGAACCCGATGAACGTCGCCCAGAAGTGCAACTTGCCCAGCGGCTCGTCGAGCATCCGGCCGGTGATCTTCGGGAACCAGAAGTAGATTCCGGCGAAGGTGGCGAAGACGATCGTGCCGAACAGCACATAGTGGAAGTGCGCGACCACGAAGTAGGTATCGCTGACGTGGAAGTCGATCGCCGGAGCCGCCAACAGCACCCCGGTCAGCCCGCCGAGGAGGAACGTCACCAAGAAGCCGACTGACCACAACATCGGGGTCTCGAACGTGAGCTGCCCTCGCCACATCGTGCCGATCCAATTGAAGAACTTCACCCCGGTGGGTACCGCGATGAGGAAGGTGGTGAATGCGAAGAAGGGCAGCAGCACGGCGCCGGTGGCGTACATGTGGTGAGCCCACACCACCACGGACAGCGCTGCGATCGTCAGGGTGGCGAAGATCAGGCCCTTGTAGCCGAACAGTGGTTTGCGGCTAAACACCGGGAAGATCTCCGACACGATGCCAAAGAAGGGCAGCGCGACGATGTAGACCTCCGGATGGCCGAAGAACCAGAACAGGTGCTGCCAGAGGATCGCGCCCCCGTTCGCCGGATCGAACACGTGCGCCCCGAGCCGGCGGTCAGCCTCCAAGCCCAGCAGCGCCGCAGTCAGGATGGGGAACGCCAGCAAGACGAGAAGCGACGTGACGAAAATGTTCCAGGTGAAGATCGGCATCCGGAACATCGTCATCCCCGGTGCACGCAAACAGACCACCGTGGTGATCATGTTGACCGCGCCCAGAATCGTGCCCAGTCCAGCGAGCACCAAGCCCATGATCCACAAGTCTCCGCCCGAACCCGGTGAATGGACGGCGTCGGACAACGGCGTGTAGGCGAACCAACCGAAGTCCGCCGCACCACCGGGAGTCAGGAACCCGGACAACACGATGATGCCGCCGAACGCGAACGCCCAGAAGGAGAAGGCGTTGAGCCGGGGAAAAGCCACGTCCGGAGCGCCGATCTGCAGTGGCATTATCAAATTGGCGAACGCAAAGAGGATCGGCGTGGCGTAGAGCAGCAACATGATCGTGCCGTGCATGGTGAACAGCTGGTTGTACTGCTCGTTGGACAGGAACTGCATGCCCGGTCGGGCCAGCTCAGCGCGCATGAGCATCGCCATGCTGCCACCGACGAAGAAAAAGGCCATCGAGGTGACCAGGTATAGCATGCCGATCACCTTGTGATCGGTGGTCTGCAGCAGATTGAGCAGTGCCGAGCCCTTGACAATGGGGCGTACTGGACGCGGACGGGTAACGATCGGCTGCGGTGCTACGGCCGTCACAGGTTCCCTCCCGGTTGTCCACGACTCACCGTGCACGGTACCTACCCAGGCGACTGTAGTCACCGTGGTCCCCGCGTGATGTTAGCGGCCGCGGCGGACGGCGCTGCTATTGCCTCCTCGCGCTGGACAGACCAGGCCGTCCGGCCGGGCCGCAGTCGGCGTCGACGATCACGAGAGTGGGTACCCATTACTATGGCTGGTTTATCCATTACATCGATCACTCACCCACTCGGGACCGTTGCCGTGGGCCTGCTGGGCGCCGCGGCCATGATGTTCGCCACGATGACGGGAGCCGCGGCCGAAATGAGCGGCGCGCCGTGTTCGGACTCAGCCCGGGCCTGCGTGGACCTGTCGACCCAGCAGGCATGGCTGATGCGTAACGGCAGCGTCAGCTACGGGCCGGTGCCGGTAGCGACCGGCAAGCCCAGTGCACCGACCGCCCCCGGCACCTTCCACGTGTTCTGGAAGGATCTGCACCACCACAGCAGTCTGTTCCACAATGCGCCGATGCCGTACTCAGTGTTCTTCAACGGCGGGGACGCCTTCCACGAGGACAGCGTGACGGTGCCCTCCAACGGCTGTGTACATCTGAGTCAGCAGGCCGCACAGACCTTCTACAACACTCTGCACCTCGGAGACGTCGTACAGGTCGTCCGCTGATCTGGGCCACGAGGGGGAGCAATGCAGTTCATGGTGCTCGGCTACGACGGCAAAGACGATGACGCCCTCGATCGGCGCCTCGCCGTTCGCGAACAACACCTCGCCGTGGGGGATCGGCTCGCCGCCGACGGCACACTGCTCTTCGCCGCAGCGATCCTTGACGCCAACGCAACGATGACCGGTTCGATGCTGGTTCTCGACTTTCCGTCCCGCGTCGAGCTGGACGCATGGCTCGACGTCGAGCCGTACGTGACCGGTGACGTGTGGCGCCAGATCGAAATCTCGCCGGTCAGGGTCGGTCGCTCAGTTATCGGTGCACCCCGGTAGGTGGGCTACTTGACAGGTTTCAAAGTGTCTGGCTCGCCGAACATCACCACCACGTCGCCCGGCTGCACGACCGTGTCCCGGTTAGGGTTCGGCAACAGCTCGCCACCGGCGCGGCGGATCAGCAGCGCGGTCGCCGAGCCGCAGACCTGGTCCAGGCTATGCCCGACGAGTTGCGATTCATCGGTGATGAGTAACTCCTCGATTCGCAGCGCTGCGGTGCCGCGCCGCGCGAGATCCAAGAAGTCGACGACCTCGGGTCGCAAGGCGATCAGCGCCATCCGCCGGCCGCTGGTGGCATACGGCGAGACCACCCGATCCGCACCCGCCCGGTAAAGCCGGTCCGCCGCGGCGTCCTCTGAGGCCCTGGCCACGATACTGATGTCGGAATTGAGCGACCGGGCCACCAACGTGATGTAGACGTTCTCCGCGTCCGAGTCCACCGCGCACACCAGCCCGCGCGCGCGGTGAATGCCGGCGGCGCGCAGCAGGGCTTCCGAAGACGAGCTCCCGATCAGGTAGAGCACACCGTCGCGGCGCAGATCCTGCTCCAGCTCGGGCCGCACCTCGATCACGACGAATGGCACGTTGTCGGCTTCGAACTCTCGAGCCGCAGCCCGGCCCACCCGCCCGTAGGCGCAGATGATGTGGTGGTCACGCAACTCGGTGATCCGTCGCTGCATCGAGTGCCTCCTCGACCTCTGGGCGAGCTGCCCGTCGACCAGCGCGGTGGCCAGCACCCCGAGAGCGGCGACGAACACCGACACCCCGAACAGGGACAGGCTCACTGTGAAGATCTTCGCGCCGTCGGACAGCGGCACGGGTGTAGCGAAGCCCTCGGTGGTCAAGGTCGAGACCGTGAGGTAAATCGCATCGATCAGATTGAAACCGAACAAAAGGTAGCCGACCATGCCGTAAGCGACCAAGACGACCACCGCTGAGGCCAGCAGCCATGCGCGGCTGGCGAAACCTGCCGTCCCCATGGCGCTCATCCAAGCCGACCTTCGCCAGTGGTGGAGCTGACGGGATTCGAACCCGTGACCCCCGCACTGCCAGTGCGGTGCGCTACCAGCTGCGCTACAGCCCCGAAGCGATCACCACGGCCCCACCGCGGCGCGTTGGCCACGGTACACGAGGCCAGCGGTGATCCCCGAGCAGGACCCTGGGTCAGCGTCGGTTGGCGCTCAGCGCCTGGTCCAACCATCCTTCGTCACTGATGTTGATGATCGCACCGTTGACGACGACGCTCGGAGTGCCGAACCGGTGATCGGGTCGCAGGCCACTGATGTAGCGACTGGCGTTCGCCGTTGCGGTGGCGACCCGCTGCTGCGCACCGACCTGCACACAACGCGCGAAGGCGTCGCCGGCTCCGAGGGAGCGACCGAGCTGCTGGAGTTGCGCGATGGTCCATCCGTGACCGCCCTCCGCGGGTTGCGCGGCGAACAGGCTCTCGTGGAAGCGAGGGAAGATATCAGCTTCGGTGGCGCAGTAGGTCGCACCGGCGGCCAGCGTGGAGTACCCGAGCGGAACCGACATCTCATCGAGGATGGCCACCGGGTGGTAGACGACCTTGGCTTTACCGTCAGCAGCGGCTTGCGCAAGCCGTTGATGGTAAAGCTTTTCGAACTGCCCACAGATCGGGCACATGAAGTCTTCGTAGACATCAATGGTCGTCGGCGCCGATGGACCGCCGGTCACGATGGCGTCTCCCTGCTCGGATACCGGATACTGCACCCCGGCAGCGGCGACCGGAATCGCCATCGGTAAGGCACCCGGCTTGTTACGGTTCTGCAGCCATAGCCCGACCCCCACGACAACGGCTAGCACCACCACGATGGCGATTCCCGCGATCATCCCGCGGTTGCCTCCACCGCCTCCTCGGGCCGCCGTCACTGCCTGCGCAGCCTGCCGCTTTCGCTTGTCCTCGGCCCTCTCGGCGCCACCCACGACACGTCCTTTCTTGCTCAATTGACTGGATTCCCGGCGGCGCGCCACTGTGCGCCTGGATCCGCTCGCAGCCACCCATCGACGCTCAGCGCTGTCAGCGGCCGCATCACCAGCCACAACGCCAGCAGCAAGGTGCCGACGTCGCGCGCCAGCTCCTGCGGGTAGCGCGTGTCCCCCTTGGCCACCGCTCCCCCACCGCCGAAACATCCGCAATCAATGGACAATCCGCGAGCCCAGGCCTGTGCCACCGCAATCATCAGTACTACCAGCAGTACAGCCGCAGCGAGAGCGACCCACCGGGTGAATGCACCCACCAATAGCAGGGTTCCCAATACCAGTTCCAGCAACGGCAATGCAGTGGCGACCGGCCCGACCAGGTTCGGCGGCAACAGCTCGTAGGCGCGCACCGCGATCCGGGTCTGGGCCGGGTCCCCCACCTTGAGCGCTCCGGAGACCAGAAACACCGCGGCGAGCCCCAGTCGCACTACGGTGCCCAGCCCGTCGACGGCGGAGCGGGGTAGGCGAGCCACCCGATCAGACTAGCCACTCCCGCACCGACAAGGCGAGGCTGCCCATTGCGAGGCGAGCCTGGGTACCGTCGTGGGCCGGTGCGCTCCGTACCCTCGCGGCCAGGAACGTCGCTGAGGTGCGGTGATCGATGATGGCTGTCCAGCCGGGTGATGAGATCGGGCACGTCCACCGTGACGTATCCGGAGGATGGCTTCGACCGGCTGTCTTCGGCGCGATGGACGGCCTGGTGACCAACATCGCATTGATCGCAGGTGTCGGGGGCAGCGGCGCGGGCGCTCATCTGATCGTGTTGACCGGGATGGCCGGCCTGGTAGCGGGCGCGTTCTCGATGGCGCTCGGCGAATATGCGTCGGTCGAGACCCAGAACGACCAGGTCCGTGCCGAGGTCAAGGTGGAACGCGAGGAGCTGCGCCGGCATCCGGCCGCGGAGCAGGCCGAGCTGATCAGGTCCTTCGTCCAGATGGGGCTGACCCGCCACACCGCAAAGCAGGTGGCAGCTGAGGTGCACGCCAACCCGTCGCTGGCAGTCCGCGTGCACATCAACCAGGAACTCGGCGTCAACCCTGACGATCAGCCGTCCCCCTGGGTCGCCGCCGGCTCGTCGTTCCTCTGCTTCGCAATCGGCGCGCTGGTGCCGCTAATCCCCTACCTGCTGGGCTCTGCCTCGCTGCTTACGGGTCTTGCTGCTGGCGCGGGTGGGCTGTTCGTGGCCGGGGCCCTGTCATCCCAGTTCACCACCCGCTCGTGGTGGCTCGGCGGGCTGCGTCAGGTGGGCTTTGGTGCGATCGCCGCTGTCGCCACCTACCTGGTCGGTGCGTTGATCGGGGTTGGCGCGCGCTGAGCCCGCCGCGACGCCAGCGGCTCAGGCGAGCGCAGCCAGACCACCGCAGCGAGCAGCGAGATGCTGCCAGTCAGGATGAAGGCGGCGAGGTAGGACAGCTTGTCGGCGAGCAGTCCGGTCGCGACCGGGCCGAGGATCGCGCCGATATCGGCGGTCATCTGAGCAACGGCCAATGCCGGGCCGCCCTTGGCATGCGAGCCGATCACGTCAGCCACTGTGGCTCCCTGAGCTGGCGTGATCAGCCCGGTGCCGGCCCCGGCGATCAGCGCGGCGGCCAGGAACTGAGGCATCCCGCTGGCGAAACCTAGCCAGATCGTCGCGCTACCAGTGACCAGCAGCCCGATCACCATCGGTGGTCGGCGCCCGAGGGAATCCGCGAGCTTGCCGGAAAACAGCAATACGGCCACAGTGCCCGCGGCGAACACCGAGAGCGCGAGACCAGCCAAAGACTCCGCGCGATGGAGCACTTCGACGACGAACAGTGGCACCAGCGAGACCCGCACGCCAGTGACCGCCCAGCCGTTGGCGAAATTCGAAGCCAGCGCGGCGCGGTAGGCCGGTTGACCGAATGCTGCCCGTACCGTCAGCACCGGGACGTCCGCGGCCGGCACCACGCCGACCACCGGTGAGCGCCGCAGGAACAGCCAAGCCACCGCGGCCGCAACGAACAGCGCCACCGCATAGACCACGAATGGGGCGCGCAGCGAGATTCCGATCAGCCCACCGCCGGCCAACGGGCCGGTGACGCCGCCAAGCAGGAAACTGCTCGACCACATACTGGTGGACCGGCCGCGCAGTGCCGGTGGGGTGAGTCGGATCAACAGCACGACCGCCGAGACGGTGAACATGGTCGACCCGACACCGCCCAGCGACCGCAATACCAGCAGCTGCCAGTAATTCGCGGCGAACGCACATGCGCCGGTCGACAAACCCACTACGGTGATGCCCCAGATGTAAATCGGCCGTTCTCCGAGTGCCGATACCAGCTTGCCACTGATAGGCGCGAACGCCAGCCGCATGAACGCGAAAGAACTGATCACGATCGAGGCTGCTGTGACGCTGACATCGAAGCTGCGAGCGAAGGTGGGTAACGCTGGGGCCACGATTCCGAAGCCAAGAGCGATCACGAAACTAACCGTGACCAAGACCCACACCTCGCGAGGCAGCCGCGAAGCGGCTGGTGCAGCATTCGTGGACGTCATCTGCACTTCCGCGTTCTCAACACCACCGATCCTGGAGCCAATCTTTAGGCGACACTGTGCTTAACCACTGGCGCGGTGCGGCGCATTCCCGCTTCCGCCATACGGCGTCGGGGGCGCCCGGCTGTAGTCCACCGAAGAAGCCGTTGTCCGTGTGTTGATAGCCCAGTTTCCACCGACTCGCAGTGCGCAACCGCATCCCAGCTCACTTCTGACGCGGCGGCTGCCGTGCCCACAAGTAGATCACCGGCGACGGCTGGTATACAGGCTGCGGCGACGCAGACCGAATAGGGCAGCCAGGAGTCGATGCGCTCCAGTGGGTAATGTCCCGACAGCGGATTCAGGAAGCGGGGCTGAGGCCGAACGTGGTGTCGATCTCGGTGGCGAGGCTATCGACATCGGCGGCAAACGGCTTCGTCGCCGCTCCGGAATTCGCCGTACGTTCCAGCTCGTGTAAGTGCGTCGTCAGCGCGGCGCGGCGTTGCGCGGTGATCCACGGTGCCTGTTCCAGCGTGCTTGTGAGGTCGGCGTCGGCGCGCTGCAGAGCGAGACCAGCGCCCGCGTCGCCGCCCGTTCCCAACGATGCCGCTCCGGCCTCGACGTGCAACGAGAGCACGCGAAGCTGCGAGGAGGTTTGCCGGGCCTGCTCGCGCACCGTCGCCACCCGGTCTGCCGGCGTCGGTGCACTGAAGCGACCCACAAACCCGCCGAGCACCCCGCCGAGGACGAAGGCCACACCCGCGAGGATCACCAGCTGCCGGCGCCGTTGAGCTTGAGGCGTGTAGAGGGCCATGGTCAGGCACGCCCGACGATCACCGCAGCGGCGGCGCTGCCGCCGACAGTCTCCGCGATCGCATCCGGGTCGGCCAGCTCCCGAATCCGACCGTCTTGGACCACCCAGGTGGTGGGTTGCACAGTGATCGGCCCCACATTCCGGACGTGTCGGGAGACCACCGATCCGATGGTCATTTCCAGCGGCTCATCCGGTGAGCCGTTGAGCAGGATCGCTTCACCGCGCACGTCCAGGGCGGGATCGCCGAATCGGTCGAAGAGCAGCACTCGGCCATCGTGTGAGCTCAGCCAGAACCGCCCGACCGGCTCGACCTGTTCCGAGCCGCCCGCAGCGCGAGCCACGTCGATGATCGCCTCCCGACTCAGCGGTGGCCGGCCAGGCACCACACCGGAGCCGAGCACGAGAGCACCCACAGCCACCGCACGGATTGCACCACGATCGCCAATCTGGCTGACTTGGACCTGCAGCGAGGTCGGCGAAGCACCTGCGGCGAGCGCTTCGGCTTCAACCTCGGCGATCAAGGCGTCGACGTCGGCCGGCGTGGGCCGGGACACGGTGCGTTCGCGTTCGGCACGCACCAACGACAGCGCGTCTCCCATCGAGGAGATCACCTCGGCGCCCGGTGGTATCTGGCAGTCCAGCCCGAGCGTGCCGGCCAGCGGCCGACCCAGCACGCTGGCGCCCCCACCGACGGCGATCACGGTGGGCTGGGTCAGGCGGTGCTGTGCCGCGACCGCGGTGACGAGATCGGCCAGCGCCTCGGTGGAGGCCTGCATCATCCGGCGGGCGAGTTCGCTGCCGGATAGGCGCACCGCCGCCCCGGCGATGTCCAGCGCCACGGTCGCGGAGCGTCTATGACCGGATGCGTAGTCGCCGTCGGGAACCACGCCGAGCGCGTTCGCGGCGCAGGTGTTGGTCAGCGCCACCATCGAGCCGTCGGTCAACCGCAACGCCAGGTAGTCAGCGGGATCCCCGGGCCGTGGCGCGAGGGTCTCCGGGCGGGCGCCGGCCAACCTCTCCGGCGGCACGAAGCAGGAATAGGTAAGCCCTGCGATGTGTGCGCTGCGCGGCCCGACACCATAAATTCGGCGCCGCCGCACCCGTAGCATCGATCCGCCGGCGACTCCGGCCACCTGCACGTCCAATGCCCGGACCGCGGTTGCCTGGCCGGCCACCCGCACGTAGGACAGCGCCGGACGGCCGGCGGTGATCGCCGCGACGTTGGTGGATGTCCCGCCAACCTCGACGATCACCCCGTCGCCGATGCGCAGCGTGCGCAGCGCTCCGGCCACCGAGGCCGCGGGCCCCGAGTACAACGTGCGAGCCGGTGCGGCGCGGAACCCGGCCAGGTCGGTGGCACCACCGTCACCACGCATCACCATCACGGGGCAGGTCAGCCCCGCGGCCGCTACCCCGGCCTCCACCACCTCCGCGGTGCGCAGCGCGATCGGCAGGATCGAGGCGTTGAGCGCGGCAGTGACCGTGCGCAGTTCGAGGCCGTAAAGGCCGGTCAGCCCCGATGAGGTCGTCACCGGCAGCCCCAGCTCAGCCGCCAGTACCGCGACCGCGTCTTCACATGCCGAGTCGTCGGGAGCGAAGGCCTCGGCCACGCACACCGCTTGGGCGCCGGCGCTGGCCAGCCGGGCCAGCGCCTGGCGGGCCGCGTCGGCGTCGAAGCCGCCGGACAGATCCAGGAACTCGTGCGCGACAGCCCGGCTGATCGTGGTCCGGTTGCGAGCCTTGCGCAGGTAGGGGGGCCGGGCCATACCGAGCACACCGACCGGCACGGTATCGCCCTCCAGCAGCGCGTTCACCGCCTGTGTAGTGGAGTGGGTAACCAGTTCGATGGCCTCTGCACCCACTTCAGCGACCAGCTTCGCGACCACGTCGACCACGCCGGCGGAAACTCCGTCGCGGTGATCGTGGGTGGTGGGGACTACCGCACGGCCCGCGAGCTCACCGGTGACGGAATCGATCGCGACCGCCTTGGTGAAGGTGCCGCCAACGTCGGCGCCTACCCGGACACCCATCGCGCCTCCCGCGTCCGGCGGGGCCGCACCATCAACAACCACACTGCTCCCAGCGCGTACACGGCGACCAGTACCGCCTGGCTGGCCAGCGTCTGCAAGCTCGGCCAGTAACCCAATGCCTGGGATAGGAAAATCGGCGCACGCGGCACTCCGGGCAGCGGGGTGAGGCCGATCAGGTCTGCGGTCTGCAGACTTCGCACCGCGTTACCGAGGAAGGCCACCGAGGTCGCCATCAACAGCACCACCGCACCGACCAGGAAGGTCTTCACCGGCAGCCGCCGGCCCAGCCGGAAGATCAGGTAGGACACCACCGCCAAGGCGGCAAGACCAGCCGCCAGCCCGACCACGATCCACCAGCCCAACCCCTGGCCGAACTCGACCAACGCCTGGTAGAGCAGCGCGGTCTCCAAGCCCTCCCGGTACATCGCGGTGAATCCCACCAACACCAGCGCCGTGGTGGAGCCGACAGACACCGCGTTGAATAGCCGGCTGCGCAGGAACTCCATCCAACGACGGTGCTCCAGCCGCGCGATCAGCCAGAACGAGATGTACAGCAGCACCGCGACCGCGGCGGTGGCGACGACCGCCTCCAGCACCTCCCGCCCGACCGGCAACACCGCGAGGACGAACCGCAGGATCAGGTATGTCACCGCCGTAGCCGCGAGCCCAAGGACCACTCCCCACGCGATGGGCTTGCGGTACCGAGTTGCCTTCGTGGCTTCCAGGTAGCCCAGCAAGGCAGTCAGCAACAGCACCGCTTCCAGTCCCTCCCGGAAGATGATCAGAAAGGACTGCCCGGCCACCACCGCGACCGCATCGAAACCGGTGTCGGTCAGCCGCCGTTCGGTGTCATCGATCAACCGTCGCAACTCGACGATATTGGTCCGCACCGCATCAACCGGTGCGCCAGACTTGATCAGCGCGCGGATCTCAGCAAATTTCGTCTCGGCGTCCGCGGTGAGGTCTGGAGCGACCACCCGCAGCGGCACCTCGACGTACTCGAAGTGGTCCAGGTAACCGGTCCTGGCCTGCGTATAGGCCTGCTCGATGTTTCCCTGTTTGACCAGCTCCAGGGTCTGGTCGATCGACGCACGCACCATCGCCAGCTGGCGGATCGCCTCTTCGCGGGTGATCGCCTGCTGCTGGGCAGCAGCCTGCGGGACCGCGCTGGCGGGTGCGGCGCTGAACAATGTCACAACCGGCACCAGGGCAGCTAGCGCCAGCAGCAACCCCAGCAGTCGCCGTCTGATCATCCTGAGTACTTCGCCAAGTAGGGCTGCACCGCCGACGTGACCCCGGCCGAACCCTTGGCTGCCTCCGCGGCATTGCCTTCGTCCGCCGCCTTCTCCAGCACCGCGAAGTTGTCCTCCATCGTGAGGTAGGTGTCCTGGTCGTTCTGCTTGACGGTGTCCTCGATCTGCTTCCAGATCGGCTCAATCTGGCCGTCCAGGCTGACCGCCCTGGCCTTATCAGTCCCGGCCGTTTCGGCGATCTGCTTGGCGATCTGATCGATCTTGCGCAGACCCATCGCGACGTCAGCCGCCGGTGCCGGTTGCTCCGGCGCTGCGGCGGCCGAGGTAGCCGACGTAGGCGCCGCCGACGTGCCGCCACCACTGGAGCAGGCCGCAAGTCCAACAACGCTGATAACCACCAGTACCAGACTTGCGGTTCGCCACCTGCTGGTCAACATCGACCCTCCGAATGCCAGAAGCTCGGTCAGCCCATCGAGTGAGTTAGGCTAGGTATTCCTCACAAAAATCTGCCAGAAGCCACCCAGCGAGGGGAAGGTAAGCCTGCACAACCACCCAGATGATGGAATCTCAAGCTGTTCAGGCCGGCATTGCTGAGGCCACCCGACTACACTGCGTAGCCTTCAGTTATGCGTCTCCGCCATGAGCCAGGACAGGTACTCGGCGCTGCCGCCGGCGATCGGGATCGCAATGATCTCGGGTAGATCGTAGCCGTGGTTGTTCTCGATGTGCGCCGTCAGAGCGGTGACTTGGTCAGCGGTGGTCTTGATCTCCAGCCGCCATTCCTGCTCGGTCTGCACCTCGCCGTTCCACCGGAACACACTCGTGATCGGGCCGACGATCTGGGCGCACGCGCCGAGCCGGGCCTCGATCACCCCAGCAGCAAGCGCCCGCGCCGCCTCTTCGCTCGCCATAGTCGACACCACGACCACATGATCGTCCGACACGCCAACCATCTTCGCATTCAGCGGGCTCAGCGGGGTTATTGAGTGCCTATTTACCCCGCTGAGCCCGCGGAATGCGGGGTTCACGTGGGTACTGTGAACGGCAGTGGAGGTTGCGATGGGGTTACGGCGCAGGATCCGGTGGGTGGTCCGGCATGGGCTGATCAGGCGGACGGTGCAGCGCCAGATGCGCGCCGGTGACCTCGGTTCACGGCTGATGATCGACCCGGCGATCCGCGAGAATCCCTTTCCGTACTACGACGAACTGCGCGCGCAGGGCCGCGTCGTCACGAGCGGGCTGGCGCTGATGTCAGCACATCACGATGTCTGTTTGGCCGTGCTGCGCAGTCCGCACTTCGGCCAGATGCGCGTGGATTTGATACCAGGCATTCTCCGGTTGGGCATGAAGCTCGGCGGCCGGGCGGTGCTGGGACCGATCGAGCCACCATCGATGCTGGTAACCGACCCGCCCGAACACACCCGTTACCGCAAGTTGGTCACCCGGGCATTCAGTGCGCGGGCCGTCGCCGCCATGCGTCCCCGGGTCGAGGAGATCGCCGAGGAACTGCTCGACGAAATCGCCAGCTCGGGCCCGACCGCGGACCTGGTAACGCGTTACACCAGCCTGCTGCCCGCCACCGTGATCGCCGAGATGCTCGGCGCACCGGTGGTGATGCGTCGCCAGTTCCTGGAGTGGGGGGCCGGCGCGGCGCTGTCGCTGGACATGGGGCTGAGCTACCGCGACTTCCGCCGCTCCGAGCACGACCTGGGCGCACTGCATCGCTGGATGCTCGGCCACTTCTCCGAGGTCCGCCGCGCTCCCCGGGACGATGTCCTCAGCGCCCTGGTGACCGCACACGACCAGGGCGAGCAGTTGTCCCTCGACGAGCTGAGCAGCATTTCAATGCTCCTACTCGCCGCTGGTTTCGAGACCACGGTCAACTTGCTGGGCAACGGTGCCGTCCTGCTGATGCGACATCCTGACCAGTTGGCGCTGCTACGGGCGCAACCGCAGCGGTGGCCTGGCGCCGTGGAAGAGATGCTGCGCTACGACTCGCCTGTGCAGCGCACCGGGCGGGTCGCGCGGCGCGACACCGAGGTGGCCGGCCATCCGGTGCCGGCCGGCTCATTGATCATCACGCTGTTGGGCGGCGCGAACCGTGATCCCGCGGTGTTCCCGGATCCCCAGCGGTTTGACGTCCAACGGAGCGAGGCAGATCAAAATTTGGCGTTCTCCAGCGGTGTCCACTACTGCATCGGTGCCGCGCTGGCCCGTCTGGAAGGTGAGGTCGGCCTGCAGACGCTGTTCCGCCGATTCCCCGATCTCGCGCTCACCGGTTCGCCACACCGGCGTCCCACCCGGGTACTGCGCGGCTACGACGCGATTCCAGTCCAGCTGAGCAGCCGCGCGCCGACAGGCACGTCGGTGCATTCCCGCACGCCAGGATAACCGCCTGGCCTACTTAAGCAACGCCTACGCTGTCTGGCGGGTATCGACGATGGCGAAGGGCCGCGGCACGATCCACTGGAATGCGAACACTGTAGACCGCCGTAGGGCAAGAGCCGCGCAGGCGAGGACGCGCTTCGATGTGTTCGACTCGTGGCTTCGGGGCTAGCGAGATCCGCACACGGTGGTGATCTACGCTCTCGGCATGGGCTTTGCGGATACGGAGCGGAACAAGGCGGCCGTCCATGAAGCAGGCCATGCCCTCATTGCCGACGCCCGGGGCCTTGCCGTCGCCGTCGTTGAGCTGCATGGCGACGACGGCGCGGGCGGGATGCGGCTCCAGGAAGCGCCATCGGAACTAGATCGGATATGGGTTCTGTATGGCGGCCCGTTCGCGGAGAAACTGGTTTTCAAGAAATGGGCAGCAACGGCGATACCGCCTGAACATGATGAGCTATTGCTGGCGCACCGCCTGTGTCGCCAAATAGGTATAAACGATACCGTCGGAATCAGGGATCAAGTCGAAGCATATCTTCGAGGCAACCGGCTTCGACTTGAACTCGTTGCAGTCCGGTTACTGGAGACCGGGGTCGTGAAAGGTGCTGAGCTTACTAAGCTACTTCGCGAAGAACTAAGCCGAACCTGACAAGACTGGACATGGTCGAGTGTCCGCTCGCCGTACCGGTGGAAACCTCCCGGCCGAGTGCGTCCACACGATCTGCCCGGCCTGCTCCGTCGACGTTTCGCCCAAGCGGTTGAGCGGCACCCTCACCACGGACTCTGCTCGGCCGCGCTGGGGGCTTTGAGCAATGAGTTCAACTGAGCGGCCACGGAATACTTCCGTCGCTGCCCAGGGTTGACAACAGCATGGCTACTGCTGTTGTCGCCGCGGCGTACGGTGGGCCCGAAGCACTGGCCGTGGTCGAAGCTGAGGTGCCCCCGCCCGGGCGGGGAGAGGTGACGATCGAGGTTCGCGCGGCTGGGGTCAACCCGGTCGACTTCAAGCTCTACAGCGGGGCGTTCGGCATGTCCCCGAACAACCTGCCGGTGCGCCTGGGATTCGAGGTAGCCGGAGTGATCACCGAGGTAGGGCCCGATGCGATCGGCCCGTCGGGTCCGCTGTCAGTCGGGGATGAGGTCATCGCCTATCCGACCCAAGGCGGCTACGCCACCGCCGTCACGGTGCGGGCCAAGGTGGTTGTACCCAAGCCTGCCGAACTGTCCTGGGAGCAGGCATCGGGCCTGTTGCTCGTCGGGGCAACCGCTGTGCACGCCGTGGCAGTGGCCAAGGTCAGCTCTGGCGACACCGTACTGGTTCACGGCGGCTCCGGCGCGGTAGGCCTGCTTGCCGTACAACTGTCACTCGCTGCCGGAGCACAGGTGGTAGCCACTGCCAGCGAACGGAACCAGGCCCTGCTGAGTGAAGTCGGCGCAGTCCCGGTGACCTATGGGCCAGGCCTGCTCGACCGGGTCAAGCAAGCGGCCCCC
Organism: Pseudonocardiales bacterium; assembly: GCA_032230565.1. Classification (GTDB taxonomy): domain Bacteria; phylum Actinomycetota; class Actinomycetes; order Mycobacteriales; family Pseudonocardiaceae. The sequence goes on from JAVXWL010000102.1 coordinate 86,863, forward strand.
GCCGGGGTCGACGCTGCGATCGACGCGGTCGGCACCGACGAAGCGATTGATGTGTCGCTGGCCTTGGTACCGGAGCCGAGCAGAATCGTCTCGATCGCCGCATTCCACCGTGCTGACACCGGGATCATGTTGATCGGCAGCGGCCCAGGGGCCGACCCCGGCACCGAAATCCGCGCGAACGCCTGGCGCCAACTTCTCCCGCTGGCCGCCACCGGCAAGCTGACCCTGCTCCCTGCCAAGACCTACCCCCTCACCGAAGCCGCCCAAGCCCACACTTTACTCAGCCAAGGCCACCCCAACGGCAAGCTCGCGCTTCTCCCCGCACAGTGAGGAGGTCCAAGCGCTGCTTGATGGAACACAACGACTGAGTGCACACGGTGCTTGCGTGCGGCTGACGGCCTACTCCGAGCGCAGCTGGCCGCTCGCCGGGTTCACCGCCCCCTTTCTCGTACTGGTGCTGGTCGCCCGCCTCATGATTCCGTTCCGGACCGGACCCGCCTAATACGGTCCGGTCCGGAACGGAGGATAGAATGCCGGAACAGCGTAGGCACTACATCCCAGAGTACCGCGATGCAGTGATGGGACGGTGACTGAAACGTCTCATCCGATCCGGTGGCCATAGGTGACATCGGAATCGTCGAAACCTTCTTCCCAGCAGCGACAATAAGCACGCCGCCGGATTGCCGAGTCGTCGCGATCGGGCTCTCCCACCGTCACGCCAACTCAGATAGCATGACCAACCGCCAACCGCGGGACCGATCCCGCTGCGGCCAGAACGCTTAGCCCCTCGAACGTTACGCTCGCGGTCTGCCGCGGCAACTCGTGTCATCGCAAGCCTTCCGTCGAAGGGCACGGTCACATCAATGATTTCCACGCCCGCAAGGGGCCACGCTCGGGTGACACTGAACGGTCACGCCGCGCCGAAGACGAGCAGACCATGGCAGCCGCCGTCTTTTGCCGAGAACGCGGACCTGGTCAGCGCGCGCCCGTTCTTTTAAAGGACACCAGCGTCAACAGCGCCGCTGAGGTCACTGCGGCTATGCGCACAAGCTTTCGCTGCCCGAGTCACCCTGCGCTGTGCTTCTCCGCTTGCTGCTGGTCTGCATCCTCATGACTGTATGGATCATCAGAAGTGGCCACCTCCCTAGACGCGGCTATCTCGGAGGTACTGACATCCTCAGCCAACTCGCCCAGCGACCCCGCATCCCGGTCGGCTCTTGTTGGCTCTGGTTCCGAGGAAACAGGCTCGCCGGGAGGACGGGTTCCGGGGACGTCGTCAACCCCAACGCTCCCGTGACCACCCTCTGTGATGTTGTCGCGTTCGTTGGTGGGGTATTGGTCTCCCGTGGGGACTCCTGGATCTCCGGGCTCTCCCAGCCTCTCGGAGTCATAGGATATTCCCGGCTTACCGGATACACCCGACCCCATATCGTGCGACACATGCGTCTCTGACGTGTCCGCCATGCCCAGTCTCCTTCCATTACTCGATCTGGCTGCTCCGCCGATTTACCCCCGGAAGGAACAAAATAAACATGTGCCCCGGTGACCAGTGTGTTAGTGGTCAGACGCCGGATCGAGGACAGCACCAGCGACCAAGCGTCGGGCCAAGTACTTCAGCAGTCGTTCCTGCAACTTCAAGCAAGGTTGGTCCGCCCGACAGCAATGCAGCACTGCTCCGCCTAGCCAACACATGGCCGCAGTAAACGATGGCTTGACTCATCGAGGGTTGTCCCGATACTCGTGGCTTTCCAGGCGGCAGACCGCCCGGGCAGATGAAAGTGTCGTCACGACCCGACACGCACGGCGAGTAGCCCTGACCGAACAGGTGCGGCCCGGCAAGCCAGAAGGCGTGACGGCGAGCTCACACCGCGACGACGGCACCGCCGCGGCGTGGATCGCCGGCACCGTCCATTCGGCCTGAGTCTGGGTCACGCCGCACCGCCTGGCAGCCGCCGAAGAAGATATTGGGCCCGTTGAAGCGCGCGATGACGATCCCTTCAAGGTTTGTGGGCTCGGCGCCGGGCTCGACGTAGAGCACGCCGTCCTCCCAGTGCAGCCGTGGGGCCTCGACTGCCTCGGCGAGTCCCATGCCGCCATCCACGACGTTGCAGATCACCTGCAGGATCGCCGAGCGGATGCGGTTGGAGCCCGCCGAGCCCAACGCCAGCTCGACAGCACCGTCCGCGCGCCGGGCCAGCGTCGGCGCCATCATCGACGGCAGCCGGCGGCCCGGTGGGTGCAGGTGAAAGCCCGACGGGTTGAGGTCCGCCTCGCCCAGCATGTTGTTCAGGTGCAGCCCGGTCCCGGGGACGACTACGCCCGAGCAAGACCCGTTGCTCACCGTCGTCGTGCAGGTCCAACCGTGCTCATCGATTGCCGAGATGTGCGTCGTGTTACCCCGACGGGCGGCGAGGAACTTTTCCTGAAAGCCGCGCAGGTGCATGCCCTTGAGGTGCAGGCTTTCCATGAACGCTGCAGTCCGTGCGCGCTGAGCGTCGATCATCGCGGCGACGATCCGCTCACGGCTGGGCCGGGCCGGCTCGCCGTCTAGTTCGGCCAGCACCGCCGCGATCAGAATGCCGCCAGCTGACGGCGGGGGGTTTGTCCGCACACGCAGGCCACGGTAAGCGACGTCGATCGGCTCCCGTGCCACCACCTTGTAGGCGGCAAGGTCGGCGGGTGACAGCTTGCCGCCGCGCTCACCGACCCAGTCACACACCGCCGTGGCGACCTCGCCGGTGTAGAACGGCGCCGCACCCTCGGCCGCCAAGCGCTCCAGGCCGTCGGCCACATCCGGCAGGCGCAGAACCTCCCCCTCGCGCGGCGAGACCGTGGCGAATAGGGCGCGCGCCTGCGGGGAGCTGGCGATGATCGGCGAGAGTAGCTCGATGAGGTAGGCCTGATGGGCGTTGAGCGCCACGCCGTCTCGACCCAGCCGCACCGCGGGCGCCACCAACTCGGCCAGGGGTAGCGCAGCGAACCGCGCATGCGCTGCACAAATCCCCGCTGGGCAACCATAGGTGCCGACGGAGGAGGCGCCCACGTGAAAGACCTGGACCACGTCACCGAAGACGATGGAAACCGGCAGGAGCTCGGCCTGCGCCGGCGGCCCACCACGCCCGGGCGCCTCAACGAAGAAGTCCAGCAGCACGTCGTCCCCGCCCGGGGCTCCGACCAGCATGTAGCCACCAGCGCCCAGGCCCGTGAGCAGCGGTTCGCAGACAAAAGACGCGCACATCGCGGCGAGGGCGGCGTCGACCGCGTTGCCACCCATACGCAGCGCGCCCGCGCCCGCCTCGGCGGTCAGCAGATGCCCGGCGGCCACGACTCCCCTCGTCATCGGGGCAGTGTTACCCCAGTGGATCCGCAATGAGCCACCGGGGCCCTCGGCCAGGCAGCGCTGAGCTGCGGTACCCATGCTGCTGAGCACCGCCGCAGACGTCATGCGCGGCATATTGCAGCCCGCTACTTCTGACCGGCGCCTCGCCGTCTGGTGGACGGTGCCGAGTTGGAGTGGTTGATAAGAGCGAAGAAGGGGTATCTGGTGGTGGGCACAGGAGCGCTGTGCATGGTATGCGCACGCGGGTTCCAGTTAGCTGTGTGATGGACCGTTAGAGCGATACTGCAACAGATTGTCGTGTGCATTCAGTGCAATCTTCAAGTTACGAGGTGACGGTGCGGGATTCGAACTTGCCGCTGGCCGATGAGTTGGCCGTGGTGTTCGCGCGGATGTCGGGGCTTTTGCTGTCCCAGGAGACGGTGAGTACCGTGTTGCGCCTGGTGACATCACTGGCGGTGGAGTCCATCCCGGGCACGATCGGATCCGGAGTCACTCTGCTAGACGAAGAGGGCCGTAAGGCCACCGCGGCTGCCTCGGATCCGCTGGTCGAGCGGGTGGATGCCCTGCAGTACGAGCTGAATGAGGGTCCGTGCCTGAGCGCCTGGGCCGAACGCGCCATCTTCCGGATCGAGGATATGGCCCTGGAGACCCGCTGGCCGCGTTGGTCAAGCGCCGCGGCGTCATTGGGGATGCGCGCAGCGCTGAGCGCGCCGCTGGTCGCCGGGGGCACCTCACTGGGGGCGATCAAGGTCTACGCCACCGAACCGAGCGCCTTTTCCGAGAAGGATGAGCACCTGCTCAGGATGTTCGCCGCGCAGGCGGCGATCCTGCTGGCTAACGTCCAGTCCTACCACAACGCCCAACGGCTCAGCGACGACCTCAAGGATGCGCTGCACAGCCGTGATCTGATCAACATGGCCAAGGGGATTCTGATGGAACGGGAGGCGATCGACGAGGAAACCGCCTTTGCCATGTTGGTCAGCGCCACGCAACGCGAACACAAGAAGCTGCATGAGGTGGGGCGGGCACTGGTGCGGTCCACCGTGCGGCGCCGACGCTAAGCACTGGTCATGTCTAGCGTTCACGAGGACGAGCAGCAGCGGCTGCTGGCGGTCGGTTACCAGCGCGCCAAGCTGACCATGGAACAGCTGTGGCTGCGGTACTTCACCTTAGGAGGAGACGCGGGCCTGATGGAAGTCGAGGCGCATCTGCATGGCCTCATGCCGCTGCCCGCCCTCCAGCGCGACATCCTGGCGCACGCGATCAATGAGCGCCTCGACGAGCTCGTCTGGCCGGGCCGGATTCCCTACAGCCGCACCATCCGCGATGGCAGGCCGGACACTGGTCCGCTGGCCACGCTCATCACACTGCTTGAGGGCACCCACCGAGAGCCTCCCGATCGGCTGCCTTCCATCGTGTCAGATGCCGGCCACGCGCTGGGAGTGCAGATCGTGATCTATCTGGTCGACTACGACCAGCGCACGCTTATCCCGCTACCCAGCCAAAACTCCGCCGGCCGTGAGCCTCTGGGGGTGGATACCACCCTCGCCGGGCGGGCCTTCCGGTTGGTCGACATCGTTCCCACCGACGCCGAAGACCGCCCCCGGCTGTGGGTTCCCCTACTCGACGGCGTCGAACGCCTCGGGGTTCTCGACGTGGCACTGCTCAGTAGCGTGGATTTGCGTGACCCTCAGCTGCGAGCGCAGTGCCGGTGGCTTTCCGCCCTCATCGGTCACCTCGTCACGATCACCACGAATTACGGCGATGGCCTTGAGCGCTTCCGCCGCCAGCAACCCCGTACTCCGGCCGCTGAGCTCATCTGGGAATTACTCCCGCCCTTGACCGCCGGCACGGACACCTTCGTCCTGGCCGGCATGGTGGAGCCCAGCTACGCAGTCGGCGGTGATGCCTTCGACTACGCGTTGTCCCAGACCACGGCGTCGCTGGCCATCTTCGACGCGATGGGCCACACCCTGGGCGCCGGATTCATCGCCGCGGCCGTGCTCGCGGCCTACCGCAGCGCCCGCCGCGAGGGCCATGGCCTCTACAACCAGGCCCGCGCCCTCGACGAAACGATCGTCGGTCAGTTCCGGCGTGGTCCGTTCGCCACCGGCGTTCTGGCCGAGCTTGAGCTGGCCACCGGTCGGCTGCGCTACCTCGCCGCCGGCCACCCCGACCCTCTCGTGCTGCGCTCGGGCAAAGTCGTCAAGACCCTCACCGGTGGACGACGGCCCCCATTCGGCGTGAGCACTGCCGAGCTCACCATCGCGGAGGAAATCCTGGAGCCCGGCGACTGGCTGGCCCTGTACACCGACGGCATCACCGAAGCCCGCAACCACAACGGCGAGTACTTTGGTCTGAGTCGGCTCATCGATTTCCTCGAACGCGAAGCCGCTGCTGCCCACCCTCCGCCCGAGACCGTCCGCCGCCTCAGCCACGCTGTAATGGCTCACCAAAGCGGTCGGCTCCAAGACGACGCGACCATCCTGCTGGCCCACTGGAACCCAGGAACGACTGAAACCGCGAGCAACCGGCAGCCTCACGCGATGTTTTAACTATTTCGTGGGATGCACTGGCTCGCCGGCCGCGGCTCGGTGGCGCGCTTGCACGAGGATGACGAAGGTGTGGGCCACGTTGCGGTGCCCGACCGTGATTTGGCCTATTTCCTTGAGCGGCCGGCGGGCAGATATTGGCGGTGTAACGACCTCCGCAACAGGGTAATCCAACTGCTAAAGCCAACACGGAGAGGCGGGAAGGTGTTGCGACGTCCCGCAACTCCCGCCAGCGCGCTGCGGCGGTTGCTGCGCGTGGCCGGGCGAATCGGGCTAGCTCTCGTCTCTGCTACGACGCTGATTCTCACCGGTTATGCCTGGACGCTCTCGCGCGAGCTCAATGCCTCGCCCACCACCTCAGCGGTGCTCGACCACCCCAGCTCCGCCGACCGCGTCGGCTCGGCAGGATCGCGCCCCACCGCTGCCACCGACCCGACGAACCTGCTACTCGTGGGCCTGGATAGCCGCACCGACGCCCAGGGCCACCCACTGCCTCCGGAGGTGCTCACGGCACTGCACGCCGGCGGTGACGACGGCGAGGTGAATACCGACGCCCTGATCCTCGTGCACGTGCCCACCGAGTCGAGCCAGCCCACCATCGCCGTCTCAATCCCTCGGGACTCCTACGTCACCGTGCCCGGCTTCGGCGCTCACAAGATTAACTCTGCCTACCATCAGGAGGTTGTCAAGGCGACTTCCACCCTCGCGGCGCAGGGCATCAACGGACCCCAACTGGATCGACTTGCCCGTCAAGCTGGTCGGCGGGAACTCATCCAGACCGTGGAACAGCTTACCGGCCTCACCCTGGACCACTACGCCGAGATCAACCTGGCCGGGTTCTACGAAATAACCCAAGCGGTAGGTGGTGTCCCGATCTGCCTCACCGCCCCAGTGCACGACAGTTACACAGGTGCGGATTTTCCAGCCGGCCCGCAGACCGTGTCTGGCGCTGCGGCGCTGGCCTTCGTCCGGCAACGCCACGGGCTACCCCGCGGCGACCTGGACCGTATTCTGCGCCAGCAGGCGTACCTCTCCGGGCTCGCCCACCGGCTGCTCTCCGGTGGCGTACTGACCAACCCCGGTGCGTTGACGGCGCTGCGCGAGGCAATCGCCCGCTACGTGGTCATTGACCCCGGCTGGAACCTCACCGAGCTCCTCCAGCAGACCCCCTCGATCAGCGAGGGAGCTATCCAGTTCCAGACCATCCCCACCGGCCGCACCAACCTGCCAACCCCCGACGGCGAGGCGGTGCAGGTGGACCCCGACCAAGTCCAGCAGTTCATGATGCAGCTCACCGGCTCCGGCAACCACACCCTTAACCCACCCACCTCCACCACACCCGACATCGCGCCGATGGCTACCTCACTGGGCTGCGTCAGCTAGCCTCGTCGAGCAAGCGCGCGCCCGGAAGGCATCGGAGAACCGGTTACCGGATCGCGACTCTCTTCCGCAACAGGAAAGATAGGGACTCGTACACCAAGAAGCGTGAATGCCCAGGTCATGGACCTGGGCATTCACAGTGGAGGTGCCGGGAATCGAACCCGGGTCCTCCGTCGCCTCGTCAGGGCTTCTCCGTGCGCAGTCCGCTAAGCCTCTACTCGGATCCACCGATCACGCGGACGAGTCGGTGTGACGATCCCAGTCGCTGTAAGTGTCCCATCCAGACCCCGCGACCGGGCCTGGCGGTTAAGTCCCCTAATCGATGCCGGGGTCCGGGGCGGGGACGCCCCCGGTCCGACACAGTCGCTACTCGCTCAGGCGGCGAGTGCGAACTGGCGCTGACTAGAGTCGGCGCTTATTGGTGTGCGATGACGCTTACGGTGGTCTCTCGCCTGCACCGGCACGCTTCCCACTGACTCAACGTCCAGAGTCGAAACCGTTCACCCCCTTGGCGGGTTGGTTAACCACCCTAGAGTAACGCCTGGGCGTCCGCTCTTCATCCCCGATACACAGCAGTGGTCAGCTGCAGCAACCGGGCGGGCGTGTCGTGCACCACTGCGCGTAGGAATGCGACTCCCAGCCGGTCGTCGGCGGCGGCCCAGCCCGCCACGGCCCGCAGCTGGGTGGCGTAGTCGTAGGGAATGTTCGGGAAGTCGGTACCCAGCGCGATCCGGTCGGCCACGTCGACCAACTGCGCAGTCCAGTCCGACGGCAATGGGGCGATAGCCTCGGCGAAAGGCACCCCGACCATCGTCGTATCGAGATGCACCCTCGGATAACGCCGCACCAGGTTCACCGCATCGCCGTAGTCAGGCAGCCCGGCATGCGCCAGCACCGCGACGAGTCGGGGATGAGCGGCAAGTACCTCACCGAATACGTCCAGACCGGTGTAGGGGCCGGCGGCGCCCGGCCCGTGCCCGCAATGCACCACAACCGGGACGCTCGCTTCAGCTAGCAGCCCCCAGGTCCCGTCGAGTAGTGGGTCCCGCGGGTCGAAGCCACCTACCTGCACGTGCACCTTGACGCAACGCGCGCCGGCTGCCAGCGCTCGCGTCATGTATTCGACAACACCTGGTTCGGGATAGAGCGTTGCCGTGAGCACCGCCTCCGGCACCGCGGCGGCGAATTCGGCGACCCAAGTGTTGAGCCAGTCCGCCATGCCTGGTTTATGCGGGTACACCAGCGGCGCGAACGTTCGCACGTCCATCGCGCGCAGCACCGCAACGCGATCGTCCTGGGGCAAGCGGTAGTGCACCGGCCACGGAGTGCCGTAGTGCGCTGCGGCGTCATCAAAGAAGGCCCACACCTTGGCCATCACCTGATCGGGCATGAAATGCACGTGCAGATCGATCAGACCGTCCAGGTCCAACGCGGCCGTCCACGGCGCGACATCGGCGTCGTCGACGGGCGGCGCGGTCACTGGGTCGCGGCTCACTTACCCCATGCCCTTAGCGCGCCGCCCCAAAGCTCGCGCCACTTCGCGGTTCGCGTCACGTTTAGCCAGGTCAGCGCGCTTGTCGTAGGACCGCTTGCCGCGGCCCAGCGCGATCTCCACCTTCACCTTGCCGTCAGAGAAGTACATCGACAACGGCACCAGCGCCAACCCGCTCTCCCTGGTCTTGCCGATCAGCCGAAGGATCTCCTTACGGTGCAGCAGCAACTTGCGGGTCCGTCGGGGCTCGTGATTGGTCCAGCTACCTTGGGTGTATTCGGGGATGTGCAGGTTTCGCAACCAAACCTCACCGTCGTCGACGCTGGCGAAGGCGTCGGTCAGCGAGGCGCGGCCGGCGCGCAGCGACTTGACTTCCGTGCCGGTGAGCACGATGCCCGCTTCGTAAGTGTCCATGATCTCGTAGTCGTGCCGCGCCCGACGGTTCGACGCGATCACCTTGCGGCCGTGCTCCTTCATGGCACCTGCATTAGGTCCGCACGTAGAGGCGCAGCGTCAGGTATCCGGTCAGAGCGGCGACCACGGAGCCCACCACCAGCAGGATCGGCGCGACCGAGAAAATGTCCGCATAACCGATTCGCGGCACGATCGCCGCCTCGAAAACGCCGGCCAGCACCCGGTCGACGAAGGCGACCTTGCCGATCACCAGCCCCACGATCGCCAGTACGCCCCCGACCACACCGGCTACCACCGCCTCGAGCAGGAACGGCAGCTGGGTGTACCAGCGCGACGCGCCGGTCAGACGCATGACGCCGACCTCGGCGCGCCGGGTGAACGCCGAAATTTGGATCGTGTTGGAAATCAGCAACAGCGCCGCGAGAGCTTGGATCAGCGCAATCACGAAAGTGGCATTGCGCAAACCGTCCAGCGCCCGGAACAGCTGCCGGAGGTACTCACCTTGGTCGGTGACCCGGTCGACGCCGGGACGGCCGGTGAATGCCTTGGCGATGGAAGGGAACCGGGCCGGATCGGACAGCTGCACCCGCAGCGACGCCGGCAGCGCCTCGGGTCTGGCCAGCTGCAGTAGCTCAGGCTGGCCCTGGAAGATCCGCTGGAACCGCGCGAAGGCTGCCTGCCTGCTTTCGAATATCACGGTCTGCACACCGGGAGCGGACTCCAACTGCCCGCGCAGGGAAGAGCAGGTACTCGACGTGCAACCAGGGTCGTTTGCGCTGATGTCGGCGCTGAGATACACCACGGTCTCGACGCGCTGGTAATAGTCCTGCTGCATCCGATCGATGGTGCGGACCACGAGCAGACCCCCACCGAGCAGGCCGAGTGAGATCGCCGTGGTCAGGATCATCGCCACGGTCATCGTGACGTTGCGGCGCAGGCCGGTGACGACCTCGCTGAGCACGAAGCTGGCGCGCATGGGTAGTGGACATTCCTCAGGTTGGGGACGGGGGGCACAGAGTAGGTCTCAGCGGCTGACTCCGTAGACGCCACGGCTCTCGTCCCGGACCACTTGTCCAAGATGAAGCTCGACGACTCGGCGGCGCATGGAGTCGACGATTGCGTGGTCGTGGGTGGCCATCAGTACCGTGGTGCCGGTTCGATTGATCCTTTCCAGCAGCAGCATGATCTCGTGGCTGATGTCCCGGTCGAGGTTTCCGGTGGGCTCGTCGGCTAGCAGCACCAGCGGCCGGTTGACGAAGGCCCGGGCGATCGCCACCCGCTGTTGCTCACCGCCGGAGAGCTCATGCGGCATCCGGTCCGCCTTGCCCTCCAGCCCCACCAGCTCCAGCACCTCGGGCACCACCTTACGAATGGTGTGCCGCGGCTTACCGATCACCTCCAGGGCGAAGGCGACGTTCTCGGAGACCGTCTTGTTGGTCAGTAGCCGGAAGTCCTGGAACACGCAGCCCACCCGCTGCCGCAGCTGCGGGATGCGACGTTGGGAGAGCCTGCCAACGTTGAGGTCCGCCACGTAGACGTTGCCTGTGCTGGCTACCTCTTCGCGCAGTAACAGGCGCAACAAAGTGGACTTGCCCGATCCGGACGGTCCGATGAGAAACGCGAACTCACCCTTTCCCACTGCGACTGTGACGTCATCGAGAGCGGGTCGGGTAGAAGTCCGGTAGGACTTGCTGACGTGCTCGAGTCGGATCACGAGCGGCGAGTCTACTCATCCAGGCCGGGTACCTGCCCGGCGCCACGGCGAAGGCACGCCTGCGGATTTCAACCAGATTTCAGCCAGCGACCCGGGCCTCCTGCTGCCGACGCCACCGGATACCGGACTCGAGGAAGGCGTCGATGTCCCCGTCCAGCACCGCGGTAGGGTTGCCCACCTCATGCTCGGTCCGTAGGTCTTTGACCATCTGGTAGGGATGTAGCACGTAGGACCGCATCTGGTTGCCCCATGAACTGCCCTCGCCCTTCAGCGCGTCCATCTCCGCCTGTTGCTCCTGGCGCTTACGCTCCAGCAACCGGGACTGCAGTACCCGCATCGCCGCAGCCCGGTTCTGGATCTGCGATTTCTCGTTCTGGCAGGACACCACGATTCCAGTTGGCAGATGGGTGATGCGCACCGCTGAATCGGTAGTGTTGACGCTCTGACCACCAGGTCCGGAAGATCGAAAAACATCGATACGAATCTCATTCTCCGGGATATCGACGTGGTCGGTGGTTTCGGTCACCGGAAGCACCTCGACGCCGGCGAACGATGTTTGCCGGCGGCCCTGGTTGTCAAATGGTGAAATCCGGACCAGCCGGTGGGTGCCCTGCTCGACTGACAGCGTGCCGTAGGCGAAGGGCGCCTTGACCACGAACGTCGCCGACTTGATACCCGCTTCCTCGGCCGGCGAGATGTCGTAGACCTCGGTGGGATAACCGTGTCGTTCGGCCCAACGCAGGTACATCCGCATCAGCATCTCGGCCCAGTCCGCCGCGTCCACCCCGCCGGCCTCCGAGCGAATCGTCATCAGAGCGTCGCGCTCGTCATACTCGCCGGCCAGCAGAGTCCGGATCTCCAGCGAGGCGATCTCCTTGCGCAGCCGGTGATGCTCGGTCTCAGCTTCGCTGCGAGCGCTCTCGTCAGCGCCCTCTTCGGCCAACTCGTAGAGCACCTCCACGTCATCCAGCCGCTGCCGCAGCCCGAGCACCCTCCGCAGGTCGCCCTGCAGGTGAGCCAGCTTGCTGTTGACCTGTTGCGCATGGTCAACGTCGTCCCATAGGTCGGGGCGCGCGGCCTGCTCTTGCAGTTCGGCCACCTGAGCCCGCAACCGGTCGATGTCCAGCACACCCTCGATCCCGGCGAGGGTGGCGGCTAGCTCTTTGAGGTCGGCAGCGACGTCGGCGTTCACGTCGAGCCAGCGTAGTCGCCCCGCTGCTCAGTCCGTGGGGATGGCGTCGAGCAACTTGAGCACTGCACGCCGGTGCGCCATCGTGAAATCCGCAACGGCCTTGGTGTACGGGCTGGTGGCAGCTCTCGCGTCAGCCCTGGCCTCATCAAGGTAACCGAGGTAGACGGCCCGGGCACTGCTGATCAGGCTGACGCGCTGCCTGGCGGTGAGCTGCCCGGCGTGCACCAGGCGCAAGATCAGCGGACTGCGTAGATTGTCTGATCCCGAGGTGGAGTTCAGCCAGGACTTGAACGCGCGCTTGCCAGCGGCGGTGAGGATGTACTGCTGGCTGGACCGCGCGCCCCTCTTGCCGAGCCGCAGCAGGCCGGCCTCGGTGAGTACGGGCAGTTCGCGGTAGACCTGGCTACGGGTGACCCCGAAGAACGACCCGAATCTCTCATCAGCGGCGGCGATCAGTTGGCCGCCGGTCATCGCGCCGGTGTGTAGCAGTCCGAGCAGGGCGGCCGACGTGGCGTTCAGGTCGCGCATCCACCTACGGTGCCACGCCTGCCTGAAGCTTGTCCACAGTGGTCACCGACGACTGTCCACTGTGCATCCACCAACGCAGGTCCAGCGCTGCCCGGCACGCCACGAGCCAGAAAAGCACTCATCGAGGAACTGGCCTATGGATCGCCGACGAAGTCCCGGATCCGCTCGATGAGCCGCACCCGGTCGGCGGCCGATCCGGCGATTGGGGTCACGTTCAGCGTCGTGACGCCTGAGGCGCGCAGCACCTCCAGCCGCTCCCGGACGTAGCCCGCAGGACCGATCAGCGAGCTGCGACGAACCAACTCGTCAGGCACCGCAGCGGCTGCGTCATCTTTCCTGCCCGCCAGATAACAATCCTGAATCGCCTGAGCTTGCGCCTCGAACCCGTAGCGGCAGGCCAGATCATGGTAGAAATTGCGGCCCTTCGCACCCATGCCGCCGATGTAGAGCGCCAGTATCGGCCGGATGGCATCGAGCACCCCGGCAGCGGTGTCCGCGTCGTCGGTGATGGCCAGCGGGGTGGTCACCACGACATCAAGATCGCCCAGCGACGGGTCTCGCTTAGCCCTACCCGCGGCCAGTGAAGCGCCCCATACATCGGCGGCCCGCTCGGGCAGGTAGAAGATCGGCTGCCAGCCCTCGGCGATCTCCGCGGCCATCGCCACATTCTTCGGCCCGATCGCGGCGATGGTGATCGGGATCCGCTCCCGCACCGGGCAGTTGATCAGCTTCAGCGGTTTGCCCAGTCCGGTGCCACGATCCGCGGGAAGCGGGATCTGGTAGTGGCTGCCCTGATATTCCAGACGCTCGCGACGCCACACCTGGCGGCAGATCTCCACCAGCTCCCGGGTGCGGCCCAGTGGTGCGGTGTAGGACACCCCGTGAAAACCCTCGATCACCTGAGGCCCCGAAGCGCCGATGCCCAGGCTGAACCGACCGCCGGAGACGTAGTCAAGCCCCGCCGCGGTCATCGCCGTCAGCGCCGGGGTGCGGGTGTAGATCTGCAGGATCCCCGACGCGATCTGCAGCCGCTCGGTGCGCGCGGCGATGAATCCCAGCTGGCTGACCGCGTCGAAGCTGTAGGCCTCCGGTACGAACACGATCTCGAGTCCGGCCTTCTCATAGTCGGCCAGCTCCGCGATGGTTTCGGCGAAGCCACCGCTATAGCTCAGAACCGTCCCGATGCGCACCGCGCTCCTCCTCGCTTAAAGATAAGTAGCCTTCCGGGTGCGGGTAACGTCGGCGTTCTGCTGGAGACGGTGCCGAGGAGGATTGTCAACGTGAGCTCTTCCGACCAGATCACTACCGAGCCCATCACCCTCGACGAGGCGCGCAAGCTGATCGCGTCGGGTGCGGCCGTGCTGGTGGACGTTCGCGAGCAGCACGAATGGGACGCTGGCCACGCCCCAGAGGCCGTGCACATGCCGATCGGCGAACTCGACGCCGCCGCATTGCCACCCGATGTGCAAATCCTTACCACCTGCCGTTCAGGGGGTCGGGGAGCGCGAGCGGCCGTGGCGTTGCGTGCGGCGGGATTGCCAGCGCGGGACCTGGCCGGCGGGATGCGCGGTTGGCGGGACGCCGAGCTGCCGCTGGAGTCATCCGACGGCGGACCAGGCGAGGTGCGCTGACGCGCTCGTGAGTGGCATTCGGTGCCATAACACTGCTTCGCATTCACGAGCGTAGCTGGAACCGAAGGCTTGCGGCTTCGGCTACGCCGTCACGCTCGATCCGGGCGGCGAGGCAACGGGCGTGGCCGGCGAGGCCGGCGACGTCCAATCCGTGCGGGGGCTCGCCAGCGTAGGGATCGATCCGGTCTGCGCCGCGGCGCAATAGCGCCACCGCGCCCTTCGGGTTGCCCCGCTGCCCGTGGGTCAGGCCGACTGCGAGCTGGGCCAGTCCCTGCCACAGCTCGCGTTGCTCCCCCGACGTCGCCTTCCACACTGCCTCGAGTACCTCATGAGCGTGAAAGGGGTAACCGTCATCGATCAGCCGCTGGGCTTGCCGGACCGCGTCGTCCGGGCTGAGCACGGCATCGTCAGGAACTCGCTCAACCCCTCGCACACCGTGCGGCAGCGGCCGACCCAGGCCGTCTCGGGGACGGGCGCTGCGGGGCCGCCCGCTAAGATCCCGATCCCGGTTGTCCATCCCTGCATACTGGCAGGCCGACACCGCCGTACGGTTGCTGAATAGCGCCCCGTGCGGGGCCAATCCGCTATTCAGCTCCTGATGGCGCTTCGGGGAACCGCACCCGATGCAGGCAGGATGGATATATGGACCACCACGGCCGCCGCGAGTACACCGACCAGATCCGGCTGGGCGGCGCCGCGCTGCCCATCGTCAGCCCGGCCCGGCTTTACGTCTGCGGGATCACTCCTTACGACGTGACCCATCTCGGGCACGCCAGCACGTTCGTCTGGGCTGATACGGCCGCTGCCGCGCTTCGCCTGGCCGGCGCGGAAACCGTAACGTGCCGCAATGTTACCGACGTCGATGATGTACTGACCCGTGCCGCCGTGCAGCGCGGTCGGCACTACGACGAGTTCGCGCTGGAGCAGGAGTACTTATTCGGCAGGGATATGGCCGCCCTGCGGGTGCGCCGACCCGAACATGAACCGCGCGCGCGCCACCACGTCGGGCGAGTCGTGCAACTGGCCTCGGCGCTGCTCAGCACTGGGCACGCCTATCACCGCGACGGTGCGGTCTACTTCCGGGGCGTCGACGTCCCGACCAAGACCGGGCTGACCCTGGAGCGCGCCACCGAACTCGCGACCGAATTCGGTGATCGGCTTGACGGTCTGAACCGCGACGACCCCTTCGACGTCCCGGTATGGCGGCCCTCGACCGACGACCAGCCGGGCTGGCCCAGCCCGTGGGGTCGCGGCCGGCCCGGCTGGCACGCGGAGTGTGCCGCCATCGCGCTGGGTACGCTCGGCCCGGCGGTGGACGTCCTGGCCGGCGGCGCCGATCTAAGCTTCCCGCACCACGCATATCAGGCTGCCATGGTCGAGGCAGCCACCGGTGTCGGGCCCTTCGCACGGGCAGAGTTTCCGGTCGGCACCGTCACCATCCACGGGGCGAAGATGGCCAAGTCGACCGGCAACCTGGTGCTGGTCTCAGATCTGCTCGGCCAACACCCCGCTGCGTCGGTGCGGCTGCTGCTTCTAAACCGGCCATGGCAGCAGACTTGGGAGTTCCGTCCCAGTGATATTGCCGCCCAGACCAACCAGCTTGATCGGCTGTACGCAGCGGCTGGCACGGCACGTAGCTCGCAAGCCGCAGCGGCCGCCGTCACTGCTGCCCTGGTGAATGACCTTGACGTCCCGGCCGCGCTCGCTATCGGCGAGGACTCGGGTGGTGACGCCGCGCGGCTGGTGCTGCGCACCCTCTCCCTAGATTGACCAGGACACGCACGCTCATCCTGCTGCGGCATGCGAAGTCGGCCTGGCCGGCGGACACTTCCGACGCTACCCGGCCACTGGCCGCACGCGGACTCCGCGACGCCACGGCCGTCGGTCGCTGGCTGCATGCGCAGGTCCCGAAGATCGATTGTGTGGTGTGTTCTCCTGCCGTCCGGGCCCTACAAACCTGGGACCTTGCGGCCGTCCATTTGGCTGCGATGCCCCCGGTCAGCCACGACCAGCGGCTTTACGGTGCGTCGGCTCACGAGCTTTTGGCGGTGACCCAGCAACTACCGCGGGGTGCTGCGACGGCAGTGTTAGTGGGCCACAATCCTGGGCTGGAGGACTTCCTGACACTGTTGACCGGCGTGGCCGAGGTGCTCAAGACGTCCGCCATCGCCGTCATCACCACACCGCTGAGCTGGGAACAGTGCCGGTCCGGTTCGGGGACCGTGGCGGCATTGGCGACCCCACGCGGCTGACGAACTCGCTGCGATCCGGCGTGCGGGACCGTACGCTCGCGATCAGCAGGTTGCGTCGAGGTGGGAGGCGAACGGACAGATGGCCACGGTCAGTAACGGTAAGGTAGCGGCGCGCGAAGCACGGATCGCGGTGCGCCCGCCGGAAACGATGTTCACCCCGCTGTCTGAGCAGCTCGCCAACGTCCGGCGCTGGAACGAGGAGCGAGGATGGGGCTTAAGTGCCAGCGATTTCCACTCGGTCGACCTCACGCCGCGGGCTGGAAAAAGACGCCTCGTCGTTGACCTCATCGCGGTCTATCTGCGGGATAGCGCAGAGATGGACGATGTCCAACGCACCTGTCATGAGCTGTGGACGGTGGCTGCCGCGCAGCAGCCGCACACCTGGTCCTGGGATTGGTACAGCGACAGGTGGGAACAGCGCCGCAAGCCGGTGCAGTTGATCGCCGGTCTCGTCCATCGGCCTGGCATCCGCCGGGTAACCGTCGACCTGGCGGCTCACTACCAGCCAGGCCGCTACGTTCGACCGAGCGCGTTGCGCAGCCTCGACTCGGCGCACGCCGAAATTCTCGCCGCCGCTGCACATTTTCCGCGATGGATCCGGGCCATGGACGGCAAGAACATCCCGTACACCTGGCTGTCGGGCTATGAGTTGCTGATCCGCGGACTCCCGGCCCCATGGCGGCTGCCCGCACTGAGCTGGAGCAACTTCCGGCACACCATGAGCCTCACCGCTGCGTGGGCGAACCACTCGTTTAGCGGCTGGGCCTCCCCCGTCTGTATCAGCTGAACGTCACACGAACGTAGCGGATTGTAACGTTAGGCCCCCACAGTGGGGCGACGGACATCTATCCTGGCTCTGTGACAGTCCAAGGGGGTATACGCACGCTGCCGGTCTGGTCCATGGCGTTGGGTCTAGTGCTGACCGCCGGCTGCACCACCTCGCCAGACGAAGGCCAGCAGAATCGCCGGGGTCTAAGGGCCGACTGCACACGCACGATCAGCCAATCCGACGACGTGCGTCCAGCTCTGGAAAACGCTTCGCCGGGCAATACTTTGTGCTTCACCGGTGGCAACCTCACCAACGCTGACCTGACGATGACCCGATCGGGAACGGCCGGCTCGCCGATCAGACTCGTCGCCGACGGCGCCACGGTCGAAAATGTACACGTCAACGCCAGCCACATTGTGATCGAGGGCTTCACAGTCACCGGGGGCGACGGAATTCTGCTTGAGGGCACCGGGATCACTGCGCAGCACAATACGATTCATGACACCCAGCGCGCCGGGATCGCGTGCATGCCGTGCACCGACTCGACCATCGCAGCCAACACCATCCGACATGTCTCCACAGCCGGTATCTACATCACCGGCCAGCGCATCACGGTGACCGGCAACACGGTGAACGATACCGTGGCCCGCGATGATGGCGATGCTGATGGCATGCGTTTTTTCGGTACTGGCCACCGGATCACTGGTAACACCATTCGAGACATCTCCGAACGAGGCTATCGGGCGCCCCCGCACCCCGACTGCTTCCAAACCTACGACCACAACATGCCTACCTACGACGTCGTCATCTCGAGCAACACGTGCGAGAACGTCGACGCGCAATGTCTGATCGCCACTGACGACCAAGCCGGCAACAACGGTGCCCCCAGCAAAGCCCCGTCGATCACGTTCGTCGGCAACACCTGCGCACCCAACGGTGCTCAGGCGATCAACCTACGCCGGTGGCCCAACGTTGAGATGCGCCAGAACAAGTTTTCCGGGCCCAACCTGCAGCGCGCCATCTTGATCATTGGTGGTTCTACTAGCTGCACCATCGTCGGTAACACCTCCTCAGGCAACGGACCTATCGTCGATGTGGATGGGGCGTCACGACCAGGCTTTCGGGAGAATGATAACAGCCCTGCCTGAAGTGGTGCATGGGTTAAGAGGCCTTGCGGCCTGGTCAACAAAAACAAAGTCACCCTGTGTCCAGGACACAGGGTGACTTTGTTTGTTACGGAAGTTTAAACGCCTTGGCGAAGGACGACTTCCTGGCCTTCTCTGAGACCCGAGATTACCTGCGTACGATCATCTCCGACGAGACCCGCCTGGAACCTCACCTGCTGCTGCGTACCGTTCGCATCAATGACGGTGACGGTGCTTTGATCGCCACTCTTACGAACCGCCGAGTTGGGAACGGTGAGGACGTCTTGGACCTGGTTGGTGATTACTCGTGCTTGCGCGGTCAGACCGTCTTTAAGTCGTGGATCGGTCTCATTGAGCACGACGGTGGCATAGTAGTTGATGACGCTGGAGATGTTGGTTCCAGTGGGGGAAACGGAGACGACGGTACCGGCCCGCGTGAGATCGGGGACGGCGTCGAAGGTGACATCGACCTTTTGATTCGGTGCCACCTTCGCAGCGTCGGACTCCTCGAACGGGACTACTACCTGGAAGGTGTTGATGTTGTCGAGGACCATGAACTGCGTGCCGCCGGGGCGCTGAGCGCCGGTAGCCGGGTTACCCAAGGACAAGCTGCTGTTGGACGAGGTGCCACTGAGCCCGGGGATGGGGGCGGTGGAACCCGGCGCCAATGCGCTGACGCCCGAGCTGGGTTGGAGGTACTCCCCCACCAAGCCGTTGATCGCCGAGACGGTGCCCGTGACCGGCGCACGTAATACGGCGTTCTCAACATCTCTCTGGGCTGCCTCGACCTGAGCCGCGATGCTGGCCACCAACGCGACCTGCTGATCGATATTGAACGGACGGTCGGCGGCTGCGGCTTCAAGGTTGTTCTGCGCGGTGACCACGCTTTGACGGGCGTTCTCGATCGAGACCTGTCCTTGTGTTCGGTCTACGTTCTGCTTCTGCTGAGCGGCTTGCAGCGCGTTCTTGTCCGTCATCACCGCGCGGCGGCCGTTGAGGACCGCTTGCTGGTCCGTGGGAATCCGGTTACACGCCGGGTTACCGCCGCCACCCGAACCTCCCGGACCTGATCCACTTGACCCAGTGCTGCCGGCAAAAACAGGTCCCACCCGGGCGGGGTCTTCAACCCCCGCCTGAGCCGGCCCCACTCCGACCGAGGAGTTAGGCCCACCAGCACCACCGACGCCGTTGGCGGGGGCGGGCGGAGTGAAGGGAATTCCCCCGGTGGCGGCGCAAGAGACCTGGTCGGCACGCAGCGTTTCCTGCGCCTTGTCCATCAGATAGCTGTCGAAGTCCAGCTGTTTGTGCGCTTGGTCCGTCGCCGACTGGTCCGCTGCCAGCTCCGCGTCGACCGACTTCTGCGTTGCCTCCAAGATCTGGCGCGCCTGGTCCAGGGTGGCCTGTGCGCCCTGCACCGTCGGGTCGGCCACGGCCTTACCGAACAACGCCCGCTGGGAGTTCAGCTGGCCCTGCAGTTGGTTCAGGGTCTGACGGAACGCGAAGTCATCCTCCTGCGCCAACACCTGGCCCGCGGTCACCCGATCGCCAACTTTGACCAGCAGCTGCTTGAGCTGTGCGCCCTTGGGGAAGCCCAAGTTCTGCTCCCTGATGGCTGATAGCGAACCGGAGGCTGACACCTTCGTCACCACCGCCCCGCGCTCCACCCGTCCGGTCGGGGGCGGTGGTGGCTCGCCACCACATCCAGCCGCCACACCAAGCGCGGCGACCAGCCCTAGCGCCACCAGCACCCGAGCACCTGAGCGCCGGACTGAAGACAGCCTCGATGAGCTGGTCTGCGTCATTGTCACAACGATGTCCCCCTGTGGTTTCGGGCTTCACGCTGTGCAACGTCTCAGTAGGCAGCGGGTTACGGGCTCTCGCGTCTCGGTGGAAGGAGTATCGACGTCACTGGTACCTAAGGGCTTCGATCGGCCGCAGCCGCGCGGCCCGGTTGGCCGGGTAGCCGCCGGCGACGAGCCCAATCACGAGGCTGATCGCGAACGAGAGCACCACCGACGGGATGGTCACTGCCGGAGCGAACGTGGCGAAGGTGGGGCCGAGCGCGGGCGCGAGGATCGATCCGAGGATCGACAGTCCGACCCCGACCCCGATACCGATGAACCCGCCGAGGCCGGCCAGCACGAGCGACTCGATGAGAAACTGCTCGAGGATCGCGCGTCGAGTGGCGCCGATCGCTTTTCGGATGCCGATCTCACGGGTTCTCTCCGTCACCGAAACCAGCATGATGTTGAGGACTCCGATAGCACCGACAAAAAGCGAGATCGCCGCGACAGCGGCCGTAAACAACGTGAGGATTCGGAGGATCTGGTTGAAGGTGTCGAGCCGGCTGCGCAGAGATTGAACCTCGAAATCCCTGTTCGCCGTGTCCTTTATCCGGTGCCGATCGCTGAGAACGCGAATCACGTCGTCTTCAGCGGCGGGCACCGCGGACGCTTGCCTGGCTTGCACGATGATCTGATTGACCTTGTCACCACCACCGAAGATGTACCGGCGCGCCGTGTTCAGCGGCATGACCGCCACACTGTCCCCCGGCTCGCCGACGGACTGCATCACACCGATGACCCTGAAGGTCTGCCGGTTGATCCGGACTGTGTGACTCAACGCGGCCGCGGGATCATCGCCGAAGAGGTAGCTCGCCACACTGGGACCGAGAACTACCACCCTGGCCGTGGAGCGAACCTGGGCGTCGTCGAAGAACGATCCGGCCGCCATGTCCCCGTTGTTCATATCCAGCCAGCGATCGGTGGAGCCGATGACGTTCGCCCGAAATCGATAAGAGTCGGTCTCGGTCAACGCTTTGCCAGAAGTCGCGGGGATCACTGCGGCGATGTCAGATGACATCGCCGGCTCTTGCAGCGCCGCGACGTCGGCGTCGATGAGGTCCTTCGGGGGGGAGCCGCCTGGCACGTTGCCAGCCGACGGAACGATGGTGATCAGATTGGCCAGCGGTTGGATCTTCTCATTGACCGACGACTGCACGCCATTACCGATGGCGACGAGCAGGATGACCGCTGCGACACCGATGATGATGCCGAGCATGGTCAACACGGACCGCAACCGGTTGGCGCGCAAGCCACGCAGCGCGATGCGCACCGCCTCCTGCAGGTTCACGCGGTGACCTCCGTCCGGCTCCGCTGCACCCGGTCACTCTCGATTCGCCCATCGCGCATCCGCACGACCCGCTTGGCGAACCCGGCGACCTCTTCTTCATGTGTGATGATCACAACGGTGCGGCCGGCGTCGTTCAGTGCGCCGAGCAACTTCAGGATCTCCGAACTAGCTGCGGTGTCGAGGTTCCCTGTGGGCTCGTCAGCAAGCAACAGGGTGGGATCGTTGATCAGCGCCCGGGCGATTGCCACCCGCTGCTGCTGGCCACCGGATAACTCATTGGGCATGAACTTCTCGCGGTCGCTCAGACCGACCTGCGCCAGAGCGCGCCGGGCCGGATTACGCCGAGCGTGCACCCCCGCATAAACCAATGGGAGTTCCACGTTGCGGACCGCACTGGTACGAGAGACCAGATTGAACGACTGGAAGACGAAACCGATCTTTCGGCTGCGGATCTTGGCCAGCCGGTTGTCGGACAGCCGTCCGGCGTCGGTGCCGTCGAGCAAGTATCGCCCACTGGTCGGGACATCGAGACAGCCCAAGATGTTCATGAGCGTGGTCTTGCCCGACCCCGAGGGGCCCATGATGGCGACTAGTTCGCCGTCGTCGATAGTCAGGTCCACGCCGGAGAGCGCCGGCACCTCGACCTTGCCCATCCGGTAGACTTTGCTAACGTTCTCAAGCTGGATCATGTCTACTCCCCCCTTTAGATATCGATCGCGCTTGGGCCCCGGCGGCAGGCGAGCAGCGCACCCACCCCTGTAGTGCACTACGGCTGCCGGACCGGACCCCGCGGCAGGAGGGGACGTCACCCACCGTACGCGGTCCAACATAGACGCTACCGCGTCATGCACGTCACGGAAAGTAGCAACGCACACACGCGCGAGCTTTTTGGATCAATGGGCACGCTCCACCGAGCGCGGAGGCCAAGCATCGAGGTCGCGGAAGCGGCAGCGCGGCGGCTCGGTGGCGGCACGAGACCAGCCGGCGCAATACAGTGTGCACGGTGAAACCGCCCGGAATCGAAATCGTACCCGTCGATGGCGAGGGCGGCTTCTGGGAGGATCGGCGTGGCCTGCTGACATGTCTGCGCGAGACCCCGCCGCGGGTGCCCGCTTACCTTGGGTACGACGCGCTCGGGTCGGAACTGTTCGAGGCGATCACCGAGCTGCCGGGCTACTACCTCACCCGGGTCGAGCACGGGTTGTTGCAGCGCCACGCCGAGCACATCGCCGACCTGATCGGTTACGAGCGAATCGCCGAGCTGGGCAGCGGAAGCGCGAAGAAGACCCGCCTGCTGTTGGCGGCCTGTTTACAACGCCGTCCGACCTGCTATCTACCGATCGATGTCAGCCGCGAGATGGTGGTGGCCAGCGCGCGTGAGCTGACCACCGAACTGCCCGGATTGCGGGTGCAGGGATTGTGGGGTCGGTACGAGGCGGGACTGGGCTGGCTGCGGGATGGCACGCCGGAGCCGGTGACGGTGGCACTGCTCGGTAGCACCCTGGGCAATACCACGCCCGAGGAGCGCGCTGCGCTCCTCGCCGAGATCGCGGCCACCCTGCGGCCGGGCGACCGTTTCCTGGTGTCAGCGGACTTGCAGAAGCCGGCCAAGGTGCTCGAAGCCTGTTACAACGATCCACTCGACCGGTCAGCTTTCGCGCGGTTCCGGCTCAACCACCTCTCGCACCTCAACCGACGCTTCGACGCCGACTTCGCCTTGGAATACTTCTACCCGCGGGCACATTACGACTCCGCCAGCACGGCGGTTCAGGGCCATCTCTACGCGACCGAGGACCAGACCGTCGCGCTGCGCGAGCTGGATCTTGAACTGGTCCTGCGACGTGGTGACTCACTGAATGTCGGCTTCTCCTATAAGTTTCACCGCCCCGAGTTCGTGGCGGACGTCGCGGCACGAGGTTTCGATCTCGACGCGCAATGGATCGACGCACTGTGGCAGTACGGCATCTTTCTGTTCGTCCGCTCGGTATGACTGCAGCTCAGGATGTGAAATCCACGTTTGGCCGAGGCCACCCCCGGGTATCCCCAGGTCGTGCTGCTATTGCGGCCCCCAGGGGTGTACCGAGCCGATAGCGATACCTCGTTATTGATTCATGTGCTTCGTGAGGGGGGTTACGCCAGCGGTCGGCGCGTCCTGGACATCGGCACCGGAACGGGTGCCTTGGCGCTGGCGGCAGCTCGAGCGGGCGCCGCTTCGGTCACCGCAGTGGACTTGTCTCTTCGCTCAGTGGCCACGGCCTGGCTCAACACGCGGTTGCACAGGGTGCGGTGCGCTGTGCACCACGGCGATCTGTTCGAACCCGTGGCCGGCAAGTGCTTCGATCTCATCCTGGCCAATCCACCTTACGTTCCCGCGGCCACGAACATGCTGCCGAGGCACCGGATCACCCGCTGCTGGGATGGTGGTGTCGACGGACGTGCCGTGTTGGAGCGAATTTGCACGGGCGGGCCGGCCCTACTCGCGCCCGGAGGCCTGATGCTGCTGGTGCACTCCGCGCTCTGCAAAGACGCCCTCACCCTGCGCCGCCTCGTCGACGCCGGCCTGCATGCCGAGGTCCTCGCCCGCGCCACGGTGCCTTTTGGGCCCGTCATGCGGCTTCGCGCGGCCATGCTCGAAGCCCGCGGCTTCGTGCAGGCAGGGCAACGTAATGAGGAACTGGTGGTAATCGGAGCCCGGCGTGCCAGCTGAACCGGTCCGGCGTCAGGTTACCGTCACCGAGGAAGGACCCGTGCTGGTGCACGGACCTATCGAAGTCACCCTCGACGATGGCCAACGGCTGACCTCCGACCGAGCGGTCACCGCGCTATGCACGTGCCGCCTCAGTCGCCGCTATCCGTTCTGCGACACCAGCCACCGACGACAGTCAGGCAGCCGACCCGCCGCACGGAGTTCAGTATCGGAACGTCAGGGCGACGGGATGCTGAGTACCCGCACGCCGCAGCCGGTGACGAAGTGCTCCTTTCCGCAGGCGCGCGGTCCGCTGTCCAGTGCCGTGCTCGCCACCCTGCGCGGCAGCACTGACGCCGCGCGGACTACCGAGATCGGCGCGGCCGACATCGAGCACGCCGACCCGTACGGCGACGACCTGCAACTAGCACTGCATTGCTGCTATGAGTTGCACTACCGCGGTTTCACCGAGGTCCTCGATGATCCAGTCGCTGATGACCTGGAATGGAACCCGGGACTGCTGGAACTGCGCCGGCGGATGGAACAGGTCTTCCTCGCCGCGCTTCGGTCCGACGTTCCGGGCGGGACCGACGTCGCCACCGAAATCAACTCTCTCCTGGTGGAGGCGGTGGACGCCACCGGTGTGTCGCATTACCTGTGCCGGGTCGGACAGCTCTGGCAGCTCTGCGAGTACATCGCCCACCGCTCGATCTACCACCTCAAAGAGGCTGATCCGCAGGCCTGGGTCATACCCCGACTGAGCGGGTCGGCCAAGGCGGCGCTGGTGACCGTCGAGCACGACGAGTACGGCGCCGGCGACCCACAACACATGCACGCCCACCTGTTCGCCGACATGATGACCGAGCTGGGACTTTCACCCCGGTACGGCGCCTACCTCGACACCGCGCCGGCCGCCACGCTGGCCGAGGTCAACTTCATGTCGCTGTGCGGGCTGCACCGCCAACTGCGTGGCGCGCTCATCGGCCAGTTCGCCACCGTGGAGTTGACGTCGTCCCCCGGCTCGGACCGGCTGGTCCAAGCCATGCACCGGTTGGGTTGCAGTTCCGCGTCAATTCGCTTCTACGCCGAGCACATCGAGGCGGATGCGGTCCACGAACAACTCGTCAGGCGCGGCGTGATCGCGCCACTGCTTGCGGCCGAACCTGAACTGGCCGGCGACATAGTGTTCGGCATCCAAGCCAGCACCCTGCTGTCCGACCGGTTCTCCGACCTACTTCTGAGTCGATGGGCGGCAGGACAGACGACGTTGCGCACTCCGCTCTAGAGTGAAGATCAAGATGGCAGCCGTGCCAGTGCGTCGCGGGGGTCTCGGCCAGCTCTGATCCCGCGGTTCAGCTCCGCCGCTCAGATCAGATATTCGTTGCCAACGGTTGCCATCGCGCCCATAATAATCGGACCTTATAAGGATTTTCGATGCAGGCGAGGTGACTCTTAGCAAGCAGGGC
>JAVXWL010000117.1:0-13255 GCA_032230565.1 Pseudonocardiales bacterium
TGCGATCCCGGGTCGCCGCGGTTGACAGATCGCCCATGGCACCAAAGTATTTACTTAGGCATGTCAAGCGTCAACTGAGGAGCGGTATGACCGCGCATGGTCGAAGTCGGCTGAGCCGCACGGTTCCCCTGGCCGGGCTGGCCGGCCGGACGGCAGGAGAGGCGGTTGTCGCCGCCCTGCGCAAGCGGTTAACCGGCGAGGACAGCGCCGCGTTCCACGAGCGGACCAGTGAGCGTTACGCGGCCATGCTCGGCCACTCGAAGGGCGTGCTGATGAAGGCCGGGCAGGTGCTGTCCTTCGTCGCGCTCGGGGCGCTGGTCCCCCCGGAGCGGCAGCGCGTGTACCAGGCGGCGATGGCCCGGTTACAGGCCGACGCCCCGCCGATGGCCCCCGAACTGGCCGAAGCGGTGGTGGAGGCTGAGCTGGGCGCGCCGCCAGAGGAGGTCTTCGCGGAGTTCGACCCGCATGCGTTCGCGGCGGCGTCGATCGGGCAGGTCCACGCGGCACGGCTGACCAACGGGCGGCGGGTGGCAGTCAAGGTGCAGTATCCCGGGGTCGATCAGGCCATCCGAGCGGATCTGGACAACACCGAGCTGCTGGCCACCTTCCTCCAGCTGGTCGGGGCGATAATGCCCGGCTCGAATCGGCTTGATGTGCGGGCGGTTGCCCAGGAAGTGGCGGCCCGGATTGGCGAAGAAATCGACTACCGCATCGAGGCTGCCCACCAGACCGCCTTCGCTGACGCGTACCGAGATCATCCGTTTATCCGCATCCCCGAGGTGGTGCCGCAGCTGTCGACCCGCCGGGTGCTGACCATGGATCTCGTGGACGGCATGCGCTGGTCGCAGGCGCTGCAGGCGGATCAACGTCTGCGGGACCGCTGGGGCGAGGTGATCTACCGGTTCGCGCTGGGCAGCCTGCGAATGGTGGGCATGTTCCACGCCGACCCTCATCCGGGCAATTATTTGTTCCACGATGATGGCGCGGTGACGTTCTTGGATTTCGGGTGCGTCAACAGGTTCTCCGCGCAACAGGTCGCGCTGATGCAACGGGTGGTCGCCGCCGCGATCGCCGACGACTCTGCAGCGTTGTGGGACACCTTCGTCGAGATCGGCTTCTTGACCGCCTCCGACGCGCCCACTCCGGCCGAACTGCTCGAGTGGTATCGAGACAAGCTGCAACCACTGGTGGCCGAGCAGCCATTCACCTACACACCGGCATTCGCCGCGTCCGTGGTGCAGGGCTACTTCACCCGACGGGGCGCGACCGGCTCGGTGATTCGCCGCATCGAGCTGCCCCGCGAGTATGTGTTCCTCACCCGCATCGACCTCGGACTCACCGCCTTGCTGGCTGAACTGGAGGCCACCGGGCCGTGGGCGGCGATCCGCAGCGAATGGGACGAGAACGGCCCCCCCGCCACAGAGATCGGCGAGCTCGACGTCGAACATTGGGCGCGGCGGGGACTGGAGACCGTGGAGCCGTGATGATCCCGACCGTTGATCCGTACCCGGCGTATCGCGCGCTGCGCGAACAGCATCCGGTGTGCTGGGATGGCGACCTGGACGCGTTCCTGGTCAGCTCCTACGCTGAGGCGAGCGCCGTGCTGCGCGGTCCGGGGTGGAGCAGCGACCCGTATCGCAACCCCGCACTGGCCGCGCGGTTGGATCGGGCGGAACTCGGAACCCAAGCGCTGCGCACGACCCTGTTGACGATGGATCCGCCTGACCACACCCGGCTGCGGCGGCTCCTCGCCCCGGCATTCAGTGCCCGTGCCATCGACGCGCTGCACCCCCGGATCGCCGCGGTGGTCAAGGCCGCCCTTGCCGACCTGAACGCGGCGGGTGAGGTCGACGTCATCGCCGACATCGGTTACCCGATCCCGCTGGCTGTGATGTGCGAGCTGCTCGACGTCGACATCGAGGGCGCGCAGCTGTTGCGTACCGAGACTCCCAAGCTGGTGGGAATGCTCGAGTTCGACCCCGACGAGGAGGCGGTCCTCGCGGCCGAGGAGGCCACCGCCAGCCTCGCTCTTCATCTCCTGCCCATCCTCGGCGACCGCCGTCACCGGCCAGGCGACGATTTGGCCAGTCAACTGCTGTCCCTCGGAGACGACGACGGCGACGCACTTGCACTCGACGAGGTGCTCGCCACCTGCATCCTGCTGCTCACCGCCGGGCACGAAACCACCGCCAGCCTGATCGGCAACGGCGTGCTTACCCTGATGCAACATCCCGACCAACTCGACCTGCTGCAGCGTGATCCCGCGCTGATCAAGCAGGCGATCGAGGAGATACTCCGGTTCGAGTGCCCCGCGAAGATCGTCGGTCGTACCAACCTCGTCGACCGGCAGCTAGGCGGGCAGATGATCCGCGCCGGCCAGCGCGTGCTCGTTCTGCTTGGCGCCGTGAACCGGGATCCGGAGCAGTTCCGCAACCCCGAGTGCTTCGACATCACCCGAACTCCCGCTCCGCATCTC
Source organism: Pseudonocardiales bacterium (assembly GCA_032230565.1). Taxonomy (GTDB): domain Bacteria; phylum Actinomycetota; class Actinomycetes; order Mycobacteriales; family Pseudonocardiaceae. Next base: position 2,477 of record JAVXWL010000117.1, read on the forward strand.
GCTTTCGGTGCGGGACCGCACTTCTGCCTCGGCGCTGCCCTGTCTCGCGCGGAGGTCCAGGAGACCCTGCGGCAACTGCTGCCGCAACTAACCGAGTGGCGACTCGCTCCTGGAACGCCCGCCTGGCGAATCTCCGACACTTTCCGCGCACTCGAAAAACTGCACCTCGTCAGCCACGCGACTCAATTCTGACGCTTTCCCTTATTGTATCGGCGAGGACTCTTTGGCAGATTCAGCAGCGGGCATCGTCAAGCTGATGAGGTATTCAAGTAGCGTTATCAGCACCTGCTTGCTTGAATCGCGCTTGCGCACGTCGCACATCACGGTCGGGATTTTCTTGTCGAGGCCTAGGGCTTCCCCAACCTCGTCAGACTCGTACACTGGCGTGTTATCGAAGCAATTGACTGCTATTATGAACGGGATCTTTCTGCGTTCGAAGAAGTCTACCGCCGCAAAGCAACTCTCCAGCCGTCGGGTGTCCGCGAGGACGACCGCTCCCAGCGCCTCGTAAGCAAGTTCATCCCACATGAACCAAAAACGCTCTTGGCCTGGAGTTCCGAAGAGGTAGAGGATAAGATCGGGATTGATCGTGATGCGCCCAAAATCCAGGGCGACCGTCGTTGTGGTCTTGTCCTCGATGCCCGACAGATCATCAACGTCGGAGCTAAGCTCACTGATCATTTCTTCAGTGCGCAATGGCCGGATCTCGCTAACCGAACCCACCATGGTTGTCTTGCCAACGCCAAATCCACCCGCTACTAATATTTTGACCGCTCTAGCTGATAGAGTCTGGGTCACCGGCGTGTCAGAGCTTGCGTATGCCATCAAGAACCGCCTGCAATAGTTCCGTTCGGGGGACATCTGATGCTCGCGGTGGGGACCGGAAAATAATGAGTCCCCAATCGATGAGATCGCTAAGCAATACTTTGACCACCGCGAGGGGTAGGTTCAGTGTCGCGGATACTTCAGCGACGGACAACGGTCGTCGGGAAATTCGTATAATGTGGGCGTATTCTCGGTCCACATTCACGTGGCGGTCCGCCCTCACCGCAACGACCAGCGTAGTCATCTCAAGGTCATGACGAGTCGGCCGAGTCCGACCACGGGCAACCGCATAAGGTCGAACCAGAGGACCTGCATCCTCATCGAACCAGAACTCGTTTTCGACTTTCATGATGCGTGGGCACCACACGTATCGCCGCTACCAGCGGTCCGCGGCGCCGTTGACAAGTATGTGCCCACTCTCTTGAGAAGGATATTCGTCTCGTAAGCAATCAGGCCGAGGTCGGCTTGATCCGAAGCCAGCACAGCAAGGCAAGCACCCCGTCCCGCCGCGGTCACGACCAAGAACGTATTATCCATCTCGACCAGTGTCTGCCGAACTCCCCCACCCTCGAAGTGTCGGGCGGCACCGCGAGCTAAGCCCTGAAACGCCGACGCTATCGCTGAAAGGTGTTCAGCATCCTCATTCGACAAGCTACTCGATCGACCGACGAGCAAGCCATCGGCAGAAAGCACCACTACGCGATCAGCGGCAGCGACCCGTGCAACGAAGTCATCGAGCAGCCACCGTAAATCAATTGTCTTCGTCAGTTTTACCATGATTCCTCGTCGTTGAGACTATTCGTCCAGTCCCGACTCACGACTGGGGCTTATCGCCGTTGGTGCGACCACGCTCAGTTCCCCGTTGAAATGCAGAGAGAGTATTTTGGGCACGCTTAGCCGCGAGGTCATAATCTGCTTCGGCGGTCTGACCTTCGACACCCGAAGCTAGCTCTTCTTGGAGTTGGCTTGCGAGGTGCTCCTGCGGACGACGCCGCGGTAGGGCAGGACGATCATCATCCGCCCGGTGCGTCCCCTGCGCCGTCGCTTCCTCCGCACTGGTGTCAACCACAGAATTCTGCGGCTCGGTGGTCCTAGCGTGCAGCTGCGACGACCCGTTACCGTGAAGTACAGCTTCATCAACGATGGACGGAGAAGTCTGATCCGGCGACTCACCGATGTAAGCGCTTTCGTTGTGCTCACCTTCCTGGCCTCCGTCGCGTCTAGTGATCAATACGCTAGGAACCAGCACGCCCGCACGCACGCCGCCATAAGTTGACTCCGTCAGGCTCACCAGGATGCCATGCTGATGAGCCAAGCGTGCCACCACGAAAAAGCCAATCCGAGGGTCTTCAAGCAACGCTACTAGCCCGAAATCGGGCTGATCGCGGAACATCTTGTTGAGACTCTCCCGCCGCTCAGCCTCAATGCCGAGTCCCTGGTCCTCCACCTCGATGACCACGCCCTTACCAACTGGGTTCCCGCGCACCTCGATGGGAGATCCGGGAGGCGAGAAGGAGGTCGCGTTGTCGATCAATTCAGACAGAAGATGGATGAGGTCGGCAACTGCCCGGCCGTCCACCATGACGTCAGGAACACGGGCGACTGTCACCCGGGTGTATTGCTCAGCTTCGGCGACAGCGCTGCGCACGATCTCAACCAGCGACACCGAGTTGCGCCACTGCCGGCCCAGCTGCCCGCCACCGAGAATGATCAAATTTTCTGCGTTTCGGCGTTCTCGGGTTGTCGAATGATCCAACTGGAACAACAGCTCGAGCTGGTCTGGGTTGTCGACCGCGCGCTCTGCCGCGTCGAGGACCTGCAGTTGGTGGTGCACGTTGGTCTGACTTCGACGTGCGATGTTGAGGAATACCGCGTTGATCCCCTCCCTCGTCTTCGCCTCTTGTACAGCCGCGGCCACAGCCGTCTGCTGTGCCTTGTTGAAGGCGGCAGCCACCTGCCCGATCTCATCGTCCCCGTAGTGCAGTTCTGGCACCTCGACCGCGACGTCGATCTGCTCACCGGCGCGCAGCCGCTGCACGACCTGCGGCAAATGTTCATCGGCCAGTCTCAGCGTCTCTGTACGGAGCCGGACCAACCGCCGGATAAGGTTGTTGCTGAGCCGGATCGCAATGATTACGACTGTCGCGATCACACACAGCGTCACCAGCGCAGCGATAAGCGAACGGACAAGAGCGGTGCCGGCTCGATCCGCTTCCAACTTGGCTGCGTGAGTCCCCAGCGTGCCCAACCCCAGACTGCTGAGCAGTGTCGCACTCTCGTGCGCCGCATTCTGCCAATCTTGGAAGCTGACTGGAAGAACCGGTGGGTTAACTTCCGGCGGCTCAGGATTCGATGGTTGGATTTTAGATATTTCAGCCCTCGCCGGCTTAGCGTTGAAGGAACTGCGTGCGCGTGCGGTGTACTGCTGCTCAACAACTGCGTTCTCCACGGCCGACAGCTGTTCCCATGCACGGGATGAACGCAGTGCCGCAAGCTGGCCCTGTTGCTCCGTTAAATGGGGTGCCAGAGCATCCAATTCGGCATGGTAACCTTGAGTCAAGTGATTGAATTCATGCAGCTCTTCGACCGTCAAACCGTCGCCAGACAACGCTGCTGCGGCGAGTGCATTAGCACGATCCAGCCAATCTGAAACACGCATCAGATCGGAGGCCGTTCCCCGATCAAGGGCTACTTCCTTGTCGATAGAGTCCTTCCCGATGGCATCCGCAGCGACAATCATGGCGTCCGCGACCTCGCTGTAGGCGCGGTACACGTCGAATCGGGATATGCGACCAGTGTCTATTGCCTGGCGGGTCGCAATAAGTTGAGGCATTTTCGCAACAAGATTTCCGATCGCCGACTTCGCGCCAGGCGGCATGGCGTCCGCGACCTGAGACGATATCGACCGGAACTGAGCTAGCGAACCATCCATGTCCTGGCGAGCCCGCGCCAAGGCCACGCGGTTCTCCGGGGCCGGATTGGAAACCGCCAGCATACTCGCACGGCGCTCTTGACTCATGGTCGGTATAAACGGCACTGCCATCTGATAGCCTTGATCAAGCAGCTGCGCCCGGTCGCGCTCTTGCAGGGCGTTGACGAGCAAATAGCCGCTCACGCCGACACCGAAAAGTAACAGCACCAGACTGGGAACCACAGCGATAACCAGCACGCGAAATCTCAGCGTGGCGCGGAAGCCGCGTTTCTCGACGCTACTCACACCATTCCCTTTCCGAGGGCCCGTGACGTGCACGCGTCGCACGCGGGGGTGACCCTGTTATCTCCGTAGTCACCCGGAGGGCACACGGAGGCGCGCAGCGTAGCGAGCCCCTGCGGGCGGTCGGACGTTAGTCCATTTGGCGTAGTGGCCGAGAGAGCAGCTCGCCGCGGTGTCGCAACCCCTGGCCTCCCTGCCGGCGAGCTCGCCCCGGCTTCTGCCCTCTCGCGCACTGGGCGTGACGAGTAACTCCGTCGCGGCCGGGTTAGGCCTGTCGCATGTTCTGGCCGGTCGAAGGGCCAGGTCACACCTAATCCCACCCGGACCAAGCACCCGGGTGGAGACGGTGACGGCGTGGCGCAGCCAGGGCGTAGCGGCCCGGGGCTGTTCGCATCACGGTGCTGTGGCTACACTCCGCGAGCTTTGAGATGGCTGGCTGGGTTCTACAACGACAACATCGCGCCATGCCGCCTACCCCGGCCAGGCGGTGTGCCCGAATAGATCGGAGCGGCGTGGGCTGCTCGCACAGAGAGGGATGTCCCCTCTTTCCCCTGCTCAACGCCAGCTTACGCGGCTGGCGGAACTACTACTGCGACAGCGCGGATCGGTGGCACGACTGTGCCCGATACAAGTTGTCACGCACGGGTCAGCTCGTGCCGATCACGCTGCTCCCGAACGGCCACGACGCGCAGCTCCTAAGACCCGATAGCGGCGCTGACCGGCCCGGCCCGGCCGAACGGAGCCATGCCCCCAAGCATGCACCGGCGGCACAGCTCAAATCCGGGTCACGGGAGACTGCGGTACCCATGGCTCAGTTCGAACCAGGACCGGCCCCGGCACCGACCCGGCTACTCGAGCCGTCACCACATTCAGAGGTTCCGCAGCCCCTAGAGAGCCCACCGGCTGTTTCACCAACCCCAGAGCGCCCACCGGCTGGATTGACGCGACCCGCGCGGCGGGTTTACGGCTCGACGCCCCGCTGGTGGACCCGGCTCACCGATTGGATGACAAGTCCCGCATGAACAACTACTGGCCCTGGTGGGCGGGCGCTATCGGGCTCGCCCTCGTCACCATCAACTACACCCTCACCACTGACCGGTCCCTCGGAATCTCCTCAGCGTGGGATCGCGTATTGCACTGGCGAGCCGAACGGCGCCTCGAAGTGCTGGACGCCCAGTTCGCCGACGACCGCGCCCTCGTTGACGCTTTCGCTGCGGCCACCGCCGAGCAGTTCGGAACCGGCACTGGAGCGCACTCGTGGCCGGACGCTGAAAGTGGCGACGCGCAGGCGCCCGGCCAGGACCTCGGGCCCACGGCAGTTGAGAGTGCCCCGGTCCCCAGCCTGCGTCCGGCACCCCTGGTCACCCAGGCCGCCCTGCTCCTGTCGGTTTTGCTCGGCGGATGGGTAGCGGCAGTCACCGCCGGCCGATTCGAGCTTCGCCTCGATATGGGCGACGGTTACCGCCAACTCGTCACCGACAATCCGACCACCATGATCGTCGTGTTGTTCGTTGGGGGTGTACTCGTCGGATTTGGCACCCGCCTTGCCGGTGGGTGCAGCTCCGGTCACGGACTCAGCGGCTGCGGCCGGCTACGGCCGGTCAGCATTCTTGCGACCGCCGTCTTCTTCGGCACCGCCGTCGTCGTGTCATTCCTGCTGTGGAAGGTGATCTGATGCGTACCCGAGGCGGGGTTCTCGTCGCCAACATCATCGCCGGGCTGGCCCTCGGCTACATCGTCGCCAACATCGGGTTCGGCGATTACGCCGAACTGAACCGCATGTTCACCTTCCAGGATCTGCGCATGCTCCTCGCATTCGCCGGCGCCGTAGCGATCATTGTGGTGGTCTTCGCCGTGCTAGGAGTCCGCCGCACACCAGGACGCATCCACGCGGGCGTGGTACCCGGTGCCGTGCTGTTCGGCACCGGGTGGGCGATCTCGGGTGGATGCCCGGCGATCCCGATCATCCAAGTCGCCAGCGGATATCTCCCTGCCATCATTACGATTGCCGGCGTCGTGGTCGGTATGTGGCTCTGCGGGTGGGCCAACACCAGATATTTCCACCTCGACCGCGGCTCCTGCGGGCTGTAGCGGTCGCCTCCGCTCCGTCCTGGTGGTGGCGCTGCGGCGCCGGCCGGGCTCTACCAGACCAGCCGGCGCGGTGATTATCGTGGCTGAGAACCGTGACGGCCGGGGTGAGGGCGGGTGCGAGATGGCGCAGGCCACAAAGAGCCGGAAGGAATTCGGCGACAAGCGGTTCCTGCGGCGGCTGACGCTGGCCACGGCGTGGGGTGAGGGCCTCGACGGTTTCGACCTTGGGGTGCTCAGCGTGGTGCTGGTGCCCCTGTCGAAGGAGCTCGGGATCTCGCCGGTGTGGGCTGGCTTGATCGGGGCATCGTCGCTGATCGGAATCTTCTTTGGCGCGCCGATCGGTGGTTTCCTCAGCGACCGGTTCGGCCGCAAGCGGCTGTTCCTGCTCGACATCTGCCTGTTCGTCGTCCTCGGCGTGCTACAGGCGTTCATCGCCGAGGGGTGGCAGTTGCTTGTCGTGCGGCTGCTGCTGGGTATCGCTATCGGGGCCGAGTACTCCATCGGCTCTTCGATGCTGTCGGAGTTCGTGCCGGCGCACGGGCGTGGCCGCCGGGTGTCCTACATGCTGGTTTTCTGGTACGGCGGCTATCTGCTCTCGGTGGTGGCCGCCTACGGCCTGCTGGACGGCCTGGGCTGGAGCTGGCGTTGGACGCTGGCCACCAGCGCGATCCCGGCACTGGTGGTGCTGGGGCTGCGCATCGGGCTGCCCGAGTCCCCGCGCTGGCTGATGGTGCACGGGCGCACCGACGAAGCCCACGCGATCATCAACCGCTACCTCGGCGGGGAGGAGCACTTGGCTGAGGCAGACTACGGCTCGGACACCAAGAACGAGGCCGGCTGGCGGCAGCTGTTCGCCCGGGGGATGCGCTCGCGCACCTTCTTCGTCTGCACCTTCTATATCTGCGTGGTGACGCCGTACTTCGCGATCTTTACGTTCGCCCCGAAGGTGTTCGAGTCGCTGCAGCTGAACGAGAGGGCTGGCACGATCTTCGCCAACAGCATCGCGTTCATCGGGGCGATCGTCGGCATGCTGACGATCGAGCTGATCGGGCGCCGCAAGCAGCTGATCGGCCCGTTTTGGGTCATGGCAGTGGCGTTGCTGGTCATCGGGCTGTGGGCAGGTGCGCCGCCGATGGCGCTGGTCGGTGCGTTCGCGGTCTTCGCGTTCTTCAACGCCGTGGCCGGCAACCTCACCGCCGTGTACCCGATCGAGGTGTTCCCGACGGATGTCCGGGCCACCGGGGTGGGCATCGCCAACGCGTTCAGCCGGATCGGGGCTGCGGCGGGCACGTTCCTGCTCCCGGTCGGGATCGAGGCCATCGGCCTACCGTGGTGCATGGTGATCGGGGCGGCGATGTGCGTGATCGGCGCCGGCGTATCCCAGCTGCTCGCCCCTGAGACCACCGGCAAGTCACTGAGCCACACTGGCGTGATCACCCCGCTCTCGCCGGGGATCGCCCCGGCCTAAGGTTGCGCCTCGCCGGTCGCCAGGTCCCGGAGACCACCTTGGCGAGGATGTCCCGGCGGTGCCGCCCCTGCGTCTTCCGGCCGCCTTGATCGCTCAGCGGCCTACGCAGGCGGCGGCACCATCCTCACGTCTTCGACCCGGGTTCCCGGCAATACCGAGGTGTTGGTCACAACCTCACCAAGCACTCAATTCAAAAGCGCTCGACAGCACTTCGGCCTCCGTCAATTTAGTCCAGGCTGACCGAAGTTCGGATCGCGGAAGCTGCGACCATCTACCTACAGCAAACCAACCGGGAACTCACGAGCCAGGGAGGGGAATGGGGACGGGAGGGGACGGCGGCGGGTCCGTCGGGTCTGAGACCCATCCCTGGGCCGAACCGCCACCCGAACCGTCCGGCTGGGCCATGGCTGGACTGGCGGCCATTACCGCCAAACCTGCCATTCCCGATGTCGTCGTGAGCACAAGAACGGACAAGGTCGCCGCCCTGATCAGCTTACGTGCAGCGCTGTGGTCCATGATTACTCCTTAATAGTCGTTTTAATTGTGATCACCGCGTGCGCAGTTCCTGCCGTTACGGCCGTGGGTCGACTGCGCGACGCGTTGTCCGCGGTCTGGGAGTTGCACACCAACCGCAAGTCGTGGTCTTCTCGGTTCGCGAATTCGTCGCCTCAAACAGCGCGGCGCAATCGTGCAGAGGACGAACCGCTCACCATCAGGGTTCAGACCACGACTCGGGCAAGGGCCGGTGCGCAGTCACAAAAGCGGCGAGGTTATGGCGCAGTCAGCGCGTCGATCTCGCCCACTGCGGTGACCACATAAGCATCGGCACCGCGCTCGGCCACCTGTAGATCCAGGACGTCGGATCACAACGGTCCCACCCTGCTCAGCACGCCCGGTAATAACGTCATCTCCAGCTCCCTTCTACCACTTCGGTGGGCCCCGGCGGGATGCCGGATCTGCCCTGACGGACCGTCGTCCGCTCTGAGGCCCCAGGACGTTGGTAGCACTGGGTTACCCGGCATCACCTGACAGTAAACCTCGCTTCTCCAGAGGTGATTGATTCGCCGCCAGACCTATCGCTGGCCCAGCCAGCCCCGCGGCCGGGGCTTCTGGGCCACGTCATCCCTGCAGGAGCGGGGCCGGGTGCTCCACCAGGTTTTGGGCGCGCCGGTTCAGGCGTGCTGTGATCAGATAGTGAGGGCGAGTTGAGCGAAGGCCGCTGGAAGCCGATGTCTCAGGCCGGCACCAAGCTGGCTGGAGACCAAGCCTTGGGATCTTGGGGGCACAGTGGACGAGGATGCCGATAGCCCTGCCATGAACGTTTCTTCGGAGAAGATCTCGCTGGGTCTTGAGGCTCCAGCGGGCTTCTCGGGTGCCGACCTAGTCAGTCCGGCGCAAGCTGTGGCAGCTGGTGCTTTGGCGGATCGACGATTCAGTGGCGGTGAGCCCACGGAGTTCCGTATTCATGGAGTGTCCGGCTCCGACGGTCCCACGATGCTGCAGCATCCCCACGTGATCCAGGTGGCTGGTAAGTCACCGACGGCGATCTACCGTCGGTGGGATCCGGGCGGCCGCGGGAGATTGTCTGTGCCGTGGCCGTTGGAGGCTTATTCGTGGGGCGGGCTGACCGAAAGGCCATTGGCAGCAGCCTCTTGGATCGTGTTGACACCCTTCATGCTCTATAACGTCGCTTTCTTCATGCTGCCAACTGGCGGGGCCAAGCCGGGTCACCATCGGTGGGCTCGGAGAATAATGCGGCTGCTTGCGCTCGCAGCGACCATCCAGTTGGTCAACGGCGCGGTCATCGTACTGGTCAGCACGATCGCGTGGCAAAACGCCGCGACGCGAGGCGGCAGCCCAAGTTGGTGGATTGGGTGGTACACCCGGTTGGGTGCAGGGTCACGGGTCGGCCTGGCGTTGGCCATGGTCGGGGTAATCGTCGGTGCTTTGTGGCTGGCAAGTGTTCGAACAGCGCATAGGTATGAGAACCGCGAAACGAGCGTTAGCGCCGTAGGTGATCATGATTGGAAGCTGAGGAAGCCCGGTTTCTGGCATGGCGCCATCGTCGTGACCAGACAGCGGAACCTACACGTGGGTGCGGCGCTCGCTTTTGCGGCATTGAGCGTGGCGCTGCTGCCAACCCAGCATACGGTGTGGCGAGCCATCGAGGTTTCGGCCGCGACGATCGTGCTTGTCGTCGCTGTCGCAGCGACAGCCACCAGTGCGGTTGATCGAGAACACCAGCTCGAAGACCGCGATAGCGCCTCCCGCTATCGTTTCCGCGCGGTAGCGGGTGCCGGTGCGCTGGTGCTGCTTGCAACCGTCCTCGGCTGTTTGTGGATGCTCGACCGGAATGGCCAGTCATCGGTCGCGCCCGCCCTGGTGAATGGCACCAGAGCTGTGCTGATCATCCAGGGCATCCTGTTGATCGGGCTGGTGATCGCGGTTCGGGTACTACGCAGGTCCGATGAATCTCAACGCGCGAGCGACTGGCAGCCGTTCCTCGGCGGGTGGTTAACCCCGCTGGTATCCCTGATCGCGGTGCTGCTCGGCGGGCTGCTCTCGGCGGCGACCAACCTCGCTGTCGCACGACTATTCGGTCAGCCCAGCGGTGTGCATCTCCCGGCCGAGAGGCCAACGCCCTCAACGTTGTTCGTGCCGGACGAGGCGTTCGCTTTCGCAATCGGCATGGTCGCTACGCTGCCCGCCCTGCTGATTGCGGGGTTGGTGCTGTGGCGCACCTATGGACGCAAAGTCCGCCAGTTCACCGAAGGTGATGATCAGGTTCGGGCCTGGTATCCCGAGTCACAGCAAGCCCCCGGCGATGCCGTGGGCCAGGTCACCAGGGCGTGGTCGCTCGCCTCGCTGACCGATAGCGTGGACGTGCCCATCGCGATGGTGGGGCTTGCCTGGGCCATCGGTGTCACTGCGGTGGAGGTGGCGGCGCTCCTGGCCCTTCCACAAGCGGCCGCCTTGGCTGGCGTGGTCGACGTTCTGGTGACCTTCGGCGTTGGCGTGAGCGCGGTGACCGCAGTTGTCCTGGTGGGCATGCTGCGCTCGACCTACGCCAACTCCGGCCGGAGGCGCGCGGTCGGCGCCCTGTGGGACGTGGCCACCTTCTGGCCACGAGCCACCCATCCACTGGCACCACCCTGCTACGCCGAACAGGCCGTCCCCGAGA
>JAVXWL010000240.1:0-13654 GCA_032230565.1 Pseudonocardiales bacterium
GCGTGGACGTCGGATCCCACGCGGAGCAGCACGAGGCTGCGCGCGCGCTGCATGCGTTGGGATCCCGGTGGGTCCTGATCAAGGGCGGGCACCTATCTGACGGCGCTGACGATGAACTGTGCCTGGATCTGCTGTATGACGGCACCGACTTCACCGAGTTCACCGGACCCCGGCTAGCTACCCCACATACCCACGGCAGCGGCGACTCGCTAGCCGCGGCGATCACCTCCGCGCTTGCCCACGGCGCCGCGATGCCCGAGGCGGTCGGCTACGGCAAGCGATACATCAAGCAGGCGATAGCCCACGCATACCCACTCGGCGCGGGAATCGGCCCAGTCTCCCCGTTCTGGCGCGTCCAGCCCCCGTGGTGATGTTCTCGGCGTATCTCCGGTCGCGCGGCGTTCCATCCGGGTGAGCGAGACGCTGTGAGTCACGTCGCGAAACGGGAGGCGGTGCGCTGGCGGGCCTTGGCAGTTTCGACGTCCCGATCCTTCGGCGGCGCCGACGTCACCAGTTCGTCGAGCAGGCGCATCGAGACCTCGGCGACGGCGTCGACCGCCCGTTCGAACGCCGCCTCATTGATCCGCGACGGCTTGGTACAGCCGCTGATCTTTCGCACGTACTGTAATGCGGCGCTGCGCACCTCATCCTGTGTCGCAGGCGGGTCGAAGTTATGAAGCGGGCGGATATTGCGGCACATCCCCACATCGTAGAGACGAAAGCCGACTGCCGACACCGGTCTCATCGTCCCACCAGCCCCAGCCGAGGCTGGGTGGATTCACTGCGCATGTGCCGCCACCGGCAACTTCAGCGCAAAGTCGCCCGGCACGGCACACTCGTGCGCTGCAACACCTCCTCCTCGGAGGTCACGGACAGTGCCTCAGCCGTCGGGGGCTGGCACGGTAATCCGTGCCGGTACCGGCACGCCGAACAGCAAGGCAACGACATCGCTGACGGTATGCACGCCGCCGGGCAGCGTGCCGCGCGGATCCACTTGGTACATCTCGGCGATCAGGTAGCGCTCGTCGGGTCCGGCGAAGCCGACCGTGTTCGTCACCCAGTGCTTGCCGTAGGGATCGCTCTCATACGACCAGCCGTCCTTGTTCCCGGGCCGCTGCTCGGAGCCGGCCGCCCAGACGCCCCACTGCTGGTTGGGTGCGACCCCGCGCAAGGCATCGACCAGGTAGGCGCGGTCGGTCGGGTTCACCTGGGTGAAGACGTAGTGCGTGAGGGCAGCCAGGTCATCGGTGGTGCACTTGACGAAGCCCCAGTACGTCTTGGCGGTGAAGCCGGGCACGAAGTGTAAGCCAGTCATGCCGTACTGGCTGCGGAACCGGGCCAGCATGTCCTCGCCGCCGTACTTCGTCCACAGCCGGTCCGACGCGGCGTTGTCGGAGAAGTTGAGCATGGTGGCCATGTCGTGCCGGTCGGCGGCGGTCAGGGTGAGCTGGCCGGCCCGCTGACGGCGCAGCAGATCGGCCGCGATCGCCAGTTTGATGGTGGACGCTGTCCACCCCTGGTGCTGCGTCGGCCCGAATCGCCACACTGCCCCGGTTTGCCGGTCGGTGAATATCACGGCCAGGTAGCCGTTGCCGCTGACATTGCGGCTGATGTAGGCGCTGGCGGCGGCGAAGCGCTGCTGCTGGGTGCAGCTCCACGCCGGGTCAGGGCAATCGGCTGGCAGTGACGACGGCGCCGGTGACGACGGCCGCGGCGATGCCACGGCAGGTGTCGCCAGCGGCGCCGATACCGGCGGCATTGCGAGTACCGGCGGCATTGCGAGTACCGGCGGCACCGAGCTTTTCGATACCGCAGCCGGATTGACGGCGGGGCGTCCGCATCCGACCACGATGATCGCCGCGCAGGCGAGCATCAGCGTCACGGCGAGACGCAGACGGCGTTGGGAGTTCGTGATGGCGGGACGTTACCTCACCGGGCAAACCATCGGTGGGGAACGCCAACACCGCTATCGGGTCGCCTGATCGACTCGAATAGGTGACTCGGCGGTGTCGGCTAACAGAGCGGGGTCTTCTCACGCTTAGTGAGAAGTACATTCAGTGACGAGGTTGGGGGGGCCATGTTCAGTTTGCGTAATGCGGTGATCGCCTTGGTAGCGAGTGCCGGGCTTGTCGTGGTGTTGGCGGGCGTCTCCACTGGAGTGTTCACCGCCCAGCCTGCACAGCCGCCCGTTGGTCAATCCGCCTCGGTGCAGCAGGATGCCGCTGCCGCGGCCCGTGCCGCCCCGGTGCCCCCAGGTATCGCTGCCCCAGCGCTTGCCGCGCCTGCGCCCGCGCCCGCTGCCCCAGCGCCCGCTGAGCCAGCTCCTGCCGCTCCGGTACATCACGATGTCGCTGCCCCGGCGCCCGCTGCGGTGCGTGCCCAGCCCGTAATCCACTACCGCCAGATGCAGATGCCGGTGCAGCAGCAACCTGCCCCAGCGGTCAACCCTGCGGGCTCAGTCGCACCAGTTCAGGATCCTCGGCCGGCATCTCCACCACCGTCAGCGGCATTGCCGGCACGCGATGCCAAGTCGCGCACGGTGAACACCGAGCCTTGTGCCTGCAACGGCACGATGCGGAAGGTCTCCACGCACTGGGACCCACCTCGAGGCTGACAGACTGACGAGCACGCCAGTTAGCGGTCTGGGCTGGAGGCGCGGGCCCAGAAGCGTTGCGGGATCCGGCCAGCTAGCCGGGCGTGCCGGCCAGCCTGCACGGCTAGCCGCATCGCTTCGGCCATCCGCGGCGGGTCCTCGGCTCGGGTGACGGCACTGGCGAGCAACACCGCATCGCAACCCAGCTCCATCGCGAAGGCGGCCTCCGATGCGGTGCCGATTCCGGCGTCGAGAACTACCGGCGCCTGGGCCTGCGCCACGATCATCTCGATGTTGTGTGGGTTGCGGATGCCCAGGCCAGTGCCGATCGGTGAACCCAGCGGCATCACCGCCGCGCATCCCACATCGGCAAGTCTGCGGGCCAGCACCGGGTCGTCGTTGGTGTAGGGCAGCACCGTGAAGCCGTCGTCGACGAGCTGTTCGGCGGCGTCGAGCAACTCGATCGGGTCGGGCAACAGGGTGCGGTCGTCGGCGATGACCTCCAGCTTGAGCCAGGACGTTTGCAGGGCCTCCCGACCCAGCGCAGCGGTGAGTACGGCTTCCGCGGCGCTGCGGCAACCTGCGGTGTTGGGCAGCGGCTCGATTCCGTGCCGGGTCAAGAGGTCAAGTACGCCGGCGACGCCGCCGGTGGTATCGATCCGGCGGATCGCGACGGTGGTGAGCTCGGTCTGCGCGGCGAGCAGCGCCTGCTCCAGGATGGCCAGATTGGCGGCACCCCCGGTTCCCAGGATCAGCCGCGAGCCGAACTCGCGCCCGGCGATGACCAGGGGATCGTCTGCCATCTGCGTCAACCTCCCTGCACCGCGGTAACCACGTCGATCGATGCGCCGTCTCGCAATGCCGTGCCGGCCCAGAACGCGCGGGGCACCACGGCACCGTCCAGCGCCACCGCGACACCGCGCGGCGGCGTGCCGAGTCGCGACAGCACATCGACCAGCGCGCTGCCGTCAGGCAGTTCCCAGCACTGTCCATTCACGGTGACCGTCATGGCACCTCACTCAGCAGGCGTGCGGGCGTAGCCGGCTGCGCCTCCGCTGGCACGGGCTCACCACGCAGCAGTGCGAGCACCGCGTCGGCGGTCAGCGGCGCGAGCAGGATCCCGTTTCGGTGGTGACCGGTGGCGGCGAGCACGCCGGGCTCCAGCTCGCCGATAACCGGAAGGTTGTCGGGGCTGCCGGGACGCAGCCCCGCCGCTACCTCTTCCAGGGTGTACTCGGCGATCGCCGGGAGCACCCGCTCGGCGTCGGTGAGCAGCTCGCGCACGCCACCGGCTGTGACGTCGGTGTCGAAGCCGGTCTCGCGCTGGGTGGCGCCGAGCACCAGCCCTCCGCGGTCGCGGGGCACCAGGTAACTGTGCCGTCCCCCGATGATCGCGCGAACGGTCCGCGACGGCGGCGCCAACGTGCCCGGCCGGGATCTCAGCCGCATTATCTCCCCTTTCACCGGACGGATCACTCGAGCCAGAGCGGGGTGCAGGGCGGCGCTGTGGGCACCCGCAGCCAACACGACCACGTCGGCCACCGGCAGGCGGGCACACCGTTGGCTGGAGAAGTGCACCCCGGCGCCATGGCAGACCGCCAGCAGGGCGTCGACCAGCGCGCGATTGTCCACCGAGAGGTCACCCGGCACCGACAGCGCCCGGCACACCTGCGGGCCCAGTGACGGCTCAGCGCGGCGCGCTTGCCGGCCGGAAAGCACTTCCACCTGCCGCCCGATCCGAGACAGCTGCTCGGCGAGTCGGTCGAGGTCGGCGCGGTCGCCGGGATCCGCCGCGACGACGAACGTGCCGCTGGTCCGCAGGCAAGGGTCGGCGCCGGCGGCGACGAGCTCACTGGCGAAGGCCGGCCAGCGGCGCAGCGAGGCCGTCCCGAGCGCAAGTACCTCCGCCTCGCCGGGCGCTGCCTCGGTGACCGGGGCGAGCATCCCGCCGGCGACGCGCGAGGCGCCCGATCCGGGCGCGGGGTCGTGCACGGTCACCGTGAACCCCGCAGACGCCGCGCGCCAGGCGCAACTCAACCCGATGATGCCGCCGCCAACCACGGCGACGGTGCCAGCCGAACCGCTCATCACGCTCCCTGCGCCGGCATGACCCGGATCAGGTTCGACGGTCGGGGTCGCAGGACCCCCTCTCAGCCCGGTCAGGCTCCCGTGCGGACCGGTTTCCACCCTACCTCGATACGGTCGCCAGATGGACGGCGAGCAGATCCGGGCCCGGCTGGCTGACGCGCGGCTGTACCTGTGCACCGACGCGCGGACCGACCGAGGGGACCTTGCCGAGTTCGCCGACGCGGCGTTGACCGGGGGCGTGGACATCCTTCAGCTGCGGGACAAGACCCTGGAGGCACGCCCGGAGCTCGCCGCCCTCGAGATACTCGCCGACGCATGCCGGCGTCACGGCGCGCTGCTCGCGGTCAACGACCGGGCCGACGTTGCGTTGGCCGCCGGTGCCCACGTGCTGCACCTGGGCCAAGACGATCTGCCGATCAGCTGGGCACGCCGGATTCTCGGCGATGAGGTGGCGATAGGCCGTTCCACGCGTGATCCAGCGCAGGCCGTCGACGCCGCCGGCCAGGCCGGGGTGGACTACTTCTGCGGGGGGCCCTGCTGGGCCACCCCCACCAAACCGGGGCGCCCGGCCGCCGGTCTCGGCCTGATCCGTCGCATCGCCACGGCAAATCCGACCCGACCGTGGTTCGCGATCGGCGGTATCGAGAACACCCGGCGGCTGGAGCTGGTGCTGGCCGCCGGAGCGCGTCGCGTCGTGGTGGTGCGCGCGATTACCGAGGCAGCTGATCCGCAGGCGACCGCCGCCGCCTTCGCGCAGCGGCTGCGGTCATCGAGCTAGCGTTCGTCTGCGGTTGGCGGGCCGGTGAGCAGGGTCAGCCCGTAGGTGGACAGCACTTCCTGGATCGGCTGGTAGTACGTCTGCCCGCCGAGCAGGCAACCGCCGGAGCCGCCGGACAAGGTGCCCTGAGCCTGGGTGCCGCTCATGATTGAGCCACCGGAATCACCGGCCTCAGCGCACATGTTGGTCCGGGTGAGGCCGTTGACGATGTCGCCGTCTCCGTAGTTGACGGTCTCGTTGACAGCCTCCACCTGGCCGCAGTGGTAGCCGCTGGTGGACCCGGACAGGCAGACCTGGTCGCCCACCGCAGCCGGAGCGGTCCCGGCCACGTTGAGGTAGCCGTCGGCGCTGTCGACGTCGTGGGTCTGTTGCCAGGCCTTCGACGTCACCTCGACCAGCCCGAAGTCATGACCGGGGAAGGTCGACTTCGCGACTGGGCCGATGGCCGTGCCGTCCGGCCCTGACCAGGTGCCACCCAGCTTGGTGCAGTGTCCGGCCGTGATGATATAGCGGGTGCGGCCCGAGACGGCGTTGAAGCCAACCGAGCAGCGCCCGCCCACGCTGGTGCTGATCGTGTCCCCGCCGCGCAGGTCGGCCAGCAGCCGCGGGCGCACGTTGACGTGCTCGATGCGCACGTTGCGCTGGCCTGCGGCGAAGGTCCGAGCAGCCGTGTCGTCGGTGGTCGACACCACGATTGAGTTGCTGGCCGGGTCGATGTACCAGCCGGTCACCGAGTTCGGAACCGAGCCCGATCGGGCGTTTAGCACCGCCATTAGGCTCTGCAAGGCCAGCAGCCGCTGCACAGAGCTGCTGGGCTGCGGTGATGCGGGCGCAGCCGACGCAGGTACCGCCACGCCCATGCTGAGCAGGACGCCTATGGCAGCCGCCAACATGCGACGGTGGCTTCGGACGAGCACGGATCAGGTCCTCTCGGTTCGAGTTAGATGACCCACAGAGCTCCCCGACAGTCGCTCAACGCTATGGACCAGTCACCGTGTGGTGAAGAGACCATTCGATGGAAACCGTAACCTATACGGTACGTATATATATCACTACTGCTAGTGGCTACTCAAGATCCAGCGTCACCGCGGCCGCTGCTGGCCCTGCTCAGAGCTGATTCGCCGGCTGGGTACATGACGTGCCGGGCAGGTGGAACGGGCGACCGCACACGCTACGGTGGTATTTCTAGGCCGTCCCGATCTGCTGCTGAGGACCTCAATGACGACGACCTCGGACACCGTCCGGTTACTACATGAACTCGAGCCGGTGGTCACCGAGAATCTCCACCGGCACCTGGCCGCCGCCAAGGAGTGGATGCCACACGAGTACGTACCGTGGAGTCTCGGCCGCGACTACGCCGACCTCGGCGGGCAGGCCTGGGACCCGGAGCAGTCGCAGCTGTCACCGATCGCCCGGACCGCGCTGGAGGTCAACCTCCTCACCGAGGACAACCTGCCCAGCTATCACCGGGAGATCGAGCGCGCATTCGGACGCGATGGCGCCTGGGGGACCTGGGTGCACCGCTGGACCGCCGAGGAGGGTCGGCACGCCTACTGCATCCGCGACTACCTCCTGGTCACCCGGGGCGTCGATCCGGTGGAGCTGGAGCGGGCCCGGATGCAGGTCATGCAGACCGGCTACGACACCCAGGAGGCGCCACTGCTCCATGTCCTGGCCTACGTCTCCTTCCAGGAACTCGCCACCCGGATTTCGCATCGCAACACTGGCCGCTATGCCGGCGACCCCATCGCCGAACGGCTGCTCACCCGGGTGTCCACGGACGAGAACCTGCACATGGTCTTCTACCGCAATCTGCTCAAGTCCGCCCTGGACGTCTCCCCCGGCCCCACCCTGCGCGCGATCACCGACGAGGTCGTCGCGTTCAGCATGCCTGGCGTCGTCATCCCCGGCTTTGCCCGCAAAGCCGCGCAGATCGCCCGAGCCGGTATCTACGATCTGCGGATCCACCACGATGAAGTGATCTTGCCGCTGCTCCGGCACTGGGCGGTGTTCGACCTTGAAAACCTCGACGCTGAAGGTGAAAAGGCTCGCGTCGAGTTGGCCGAGTTCCTTACCCAGCTCGACGCGCAGGCCAGCCGCTTCGAGCAGCGCCGCGCGCAGGCCCAAGCTCGGGCAGCGGAACGGCAGTAAACCGGGCAGCTCAGCGCGAGGAGCACCTCAGGCACCACGAGCGGCATGCACTGTTTCCCACTCACGGCTGCGTGCGGCGGGAGCGCTCCAGCTGGTCCGCGGCGTCCAACTCGGCGGCTTGTTGCGGCGTGGGAGCGGTGCCCCCGAGATGCGCCGGCACCCACCAGGGATCGTCACCGGGCGGGTCGGGATAGCGTGCCCGGGTCTCGTCGAGCAGCGCGCTCATCACGTCGAGCAGGGCGGTATCGGTGCCCGGCCCGCGGCTGGGTTGCAGAGGTGCGCCGATGGTGATGCTGATCGGAACATGGCGCGCAGCACGGATGGTCGGCTTGCGACCTTTGGTCCATACCCGCTGGCTACCCCATAGCGTCACCGGAATCAGGGGGACGCCTGCCGCGCGCGCCATCCGGCTGGCGCCAGACTTGAACTCCTTGAGGCAAAAGCTGCGGCTGATCCCCGCCTCGGGGAACACCCCCACCAACTCACCGGCGCGCAGCGCGTCGACCGCTGCCCGGAAGGAGGCCGCCCCGGCGGCGCGATCGACCGGGATGTGGTGCATGGCACGCATCAACGGTCCCGTTACTCGATGGCTGAAGACCTCCTGCTTGGCCATGAAACGCAGGAACCGGCCACACTCGCGCCAGAATGGCATGGCGGCGAGGGCGAAATCGAGGTACCCGGTGTGGTTCATCACCACCACGGCGCCACCGGTAGCCGGCACATGCTCCCGCCCGACGACGTCGATCCGTAGGTCCAGCGTCCGGAACAAGCCCACTGCGGTGCGCGCCACGCAGCGGTACGGCACATCAGTCACCGTCTTACGCTAGCCGGTGGGTGAAGGCCCTGAGCAGACCACAACCGAACACGAGTGTCACCAGAGCAGTCACGAGGTGCAGCCAGTTGTCTCCGGACGCGCCGGCTGGGATGGACAGCAAAGAGAAGTAGCCGAGGAAGCCCAGCACAGTGGTGAGTGCATAGGTGCCGCCAATGGCGACGTTCAGACCCTCGGTGCCGGCCGGGGTAAGCGCAAATCCCGCGAGCAGCCATAGCGCACCGAGAGCGAGGTACACGACGTTATGAAATGGATTCAGCATGAACATGCCGAAAAGTGAGTGGTGGGTCACTTCGGTGAAACTGCCGAAGCCCGTGACGAAGAACCCGATGATTCCACCGATTAGGTAGACACTGCCGGCGATCAGCGAGAAGCTCTGTTCGAGCGTCCGGGGCGCCTTGACGCTCTGAATCTTGATCCCGAACTTGTCTTCGGTATCAACAAACGCCATGTCTGTTGTCTTACGCTCGGCGTTTCTGTACTCGGCGCCCGCCAGTGCGGGTTGCACCGAACGAACCTCGGAGGTCCAGCTGGTCCAGATCAGTTGCGGTATCGACTGCCGGTAACTGCGCAGGTACCGACGTCGTTCGCCAGGGTCAGAGGCCTCGGCGACGCAGCAGGTCACTTCAGCCCACCAGGCCGTGCCCTCCTCTTCCGGCAGCAGGCCGCGTACCCAACGCAGTGATCTCACGGCCGGTACGGGAGGTGGCGCCGCTGGCCGCACACCGGTGACGAGTACGCTCTGCTCGATCATGCTGGGCCCCCCTCTGTAGTAGGACGGCGGCTGGGAGGGGCGAGCAACCGACTCAAACCACTGCGGTCACGACCCCGTTGTAGCGCGTGCACGGCACGAGCACGGCCCTCGATGGTCAGCCGGTAGTAGCGACGCGGGGGCCGACCCTGGCTGCGAGCAGGAGCCGGGTCCTCCCATCGATCGTCGACCCAGCCGGCACCGCGCAGTCGTTGCAGGATCGGGTAGATCGTGCCCGGCTCCAGACCGCTGGCGCGCACGATCTCCAATCCGTACAGCTCGTTGTCGGGGCGATCGAGTAGCGCTCCCAGCACCGCTAGCACACCCACCGTCATCCGCAAACCCGCCATGCCCGTAACTCTACGTGCTAGTACACAGCCGTCTACCCGCCACGCGTCGACACCAGCACCGCTGCGGTTGCGGTCATGGCTTAACACTTTGCATGGCGCGAACCACCAGGATGACTCCGGAGACCGCGAACAGGACCGCGGTGACGGTAAGCCAGCGCGGCAGGAACGGCTGCGCCGACAGCCCCGATGCCGCCTGGTAAGCGCCATCGGATACCCGGAGGATCAGCGGGGACCACACCAGCAGCAACAATCCGGAAACCACCACGGGTACCCGCAGGTAGTTCAGCCACCGCACACCGGCCACGGTGGCCCAGCTGGGGTGGCTGCGCAGCAGCAGCACCAGTGCGGCGTCGATCCCTGCGTACAGCGGGAAAAGCACCAGATCGTGGACGACGGCGCTGCCGACGAACCAGGCACCGGTCCCGATCAGATCACCGGCCAGCAACCGGACCGCGGCGTAACCGGCGACGACGAAGCTGGCCAGCAGCGCAAGCAGTTGCACCCCTTCGCGGCGGGTCACGTCGCGACCGGCAGGAACGTCATGCGGGTGACCCATTTGGTGTTGTGCACTCCCGGCAGGGCCGGCACGATCACCCGGGCCGGGAAACCGTGGTCGATGCTCAGGTCCGCGCCGTTGACTCCCAGCGCGAGCAGGGAATCAGGTGCCCTTACCTGGCCAGCGGACAGCGTCGCCGAGCCGAAACCACCGCCGCGCTGCAGCGACTCGACGAACAGGCTGGTGCCAGGTGCCGCGCCTACCATGGCGGCGAGGTCGGCCAGCCGCACCCCAGTCCAGGTCTGCACGCCGGTGGACCAACCCTCCACGCAGGCGATCGGCAGCCACGCGGTGTGCTGTGGCAGGGCGAGCAGCTGGGCCCGGGACAGCGATCTGCTGGCCGCTCCGTTGATCTCCAGCCGCCAGCTGGTGTCGACCGGGCCGATCCCGGCTTCGGCGGCGGTCTTGTTCACCTGGAAATCCGGCGTTAATTCTTGGGGGCCTTGCCCGAGGTTCTGCCCACGCGGCGCCAGCAGGGCGGTGGATCGGGTCGCCCCGCCGATGGTCTGGCCCACGCTGAGCCCGAACAGGGCCAGCGAACCGGCCGCGACCATGCCCATCGCGCCCCGCCGTGAGATGGTCGCCGGGGCGGGATTCGGGGACACCAGGTGATCGGGGTCGGGCTTCTCGGCGAAGGTCTGCGACACCGGGGTGCGCAACTCCATCCGCAGGCTGCGGCCGCGCAGCGCGCTGACCATGGTGCGCAGCCGAAACGCGACGTGTACGACGAACGCGGCAATGAACACCCACGCCCCGTAGAAGTGCGCCTGGTAGAAACCGAACGGCCAGGCGTAGTAGTACTGGATGTTCATGACCCCGGTGACCAGTTCGAACACGGCGCCACCAACGAGGAGTAGCAGCGAGGTCCGTTCCACCAGCTGGGTCATCGAGCGGGCCGGTGGCCACTCGAAGAGCTTGGGTAACACCGACCACAGCTTCGCCAGCACAACTGGAATGAGCACCAGCCCGAGCGTTACGTGCACGCCCTGGTTCACCCAGTACAGCCAGGACGGACCGGCCGGCCAGCCCGGCAGCCAGGAGCCGAGCAGTCCCTTGTCGGGTGTGGTGTCGTTGCCGGGCGCCAGGTTCGGGTTGTAAGCGGCGTAGGACGCCAGGCCGGTGAGGAACATCAGCGTGATGCCGGGCAGCAGCGCCACGCTGAGCATTGCGGTGAACCAGGGGCCGCGTAGTGGGCTACGCCAGAAGTCGGCTCGGAATGGCCCTGGCGGGGGGTGCTCGGCTGCTCGATTGGCCCACCGGTCTAGCACACTCATGCTCGCAACGCTAGCGGGCTACTAGGGCTTACCGTCCGCTGACATAGCGCAGCTCGAGAAAGCAGCGGCCGGCGCGGTAACGGTCCCCGGCCTGAAACCCTGCCACTGCGGCGAGCGCAGCGAGAGCCGTCAACTCGGCGACCGCCCACGGAAACCAAGGACCTGCGACGCTGCCGATCACCTGGAGCCTGGCAGCGCCGCGCCACAACCCAGATCCGGGCTGTCCAGCCTCGACCAGCATGGTGCCGCCGGGTCTGAGCAGGGCGGCGCAGCGGCGCAGTAGCCGCAGCGGATCCCCGCCGATCCCGATATTGCCGTCCGCTAGCAACACGTGGTGCCACCATCCCTCACCGGGCAGCGTGGCGAAGACATCTCGGTGCAGCACCGCAGCGCCCCGGGAGTGACATTGTCGGACCGCCAGTGGCGAGCAGTCCACACCCAGCGCCGGGACACCTCGGCCAGCTAACTCGGCCACCAGCCGGCCCGGCCCACAGCCCACATCGACTGTCGGCCCGGTGCAGCGGTTCAACAGCCAGATATCCTCCTCGTCAGCCGGGGCCAGCCAGCGCTTCGGGGCAACCGGAAGAATCCGCCCGTCGTCGCCGACGAGCTGGGCGGACCTGCCAGCCAACGCCGGATCGAAGACTGACGTGTGTTTGGCGATCACCGGCGGCACTCCAGAGCAGCCGCGGCGCCGGCAACCGCCGCGGCGAACCGACCGCCAGGCACCTCCGCTGCCACCGCGACCGCGTCCTGCCAAGTATCCACGTCGGACAGTTCGGGCAGTTCCGCTAGTCGGCATCCGGCGGCACGGAGCGCGGCGAGCGTCCGCTGCCCGGTATCCGGCAGCGACGTCGGGATATCAGCGATCAACCCGGCCAGCTCGGGTCGTCGTACGCCCAGAACCCACCAACCACCGTCGGCGGCCATGCCGAGCGCGGCGTCCACGCCGTCGCCGTCGAGCTGGTCCAGGCAGTGGCTGAGCATTGTCGCGTCGACCTGTGGGGTGTCCATTCCGATCTGCAACACCGGCTGGTCACCGACTGCGGCAGCGGTATCGGCGTATGCGGCAGCGATTCGTTGCCCCAACGTCGTACCACGTTGCGGTAGCACCGTCGTGGCCCGCAGCCGTACGGTCAGTTCCTCGGCGTCGATCGCCTGAGAGAGATCACCTGTCAGCGCTACCACCGGTGTCACATCGGGCACCGCCAGCACTGCGTCCATGGTATCCAAAAACGCCGCCGCAGCGATCTGGGCGGCCTGCGCCGGGCTGGCAGGCGGGCACAGCCGGGTCTTTACCCTGCCCGCTACCGGCGCCTTGGCCAGCACCAGCAGCGTCGCGCGCGGGGCGGTCAGCGCCGCGCCCCGATTTCACCCCGCGAGCCCCCGACATCGCGCGAGCGCAGTAAGGGATCGACAAGCGGCACGATGGCGACCTCCCCTCGCATCAGACGCTGCCGGACATCTTCCCCCACCGAACCGTGCCCAACCCTTACCACCCGGTTACATTCCATCAGCTCCGCCCGCATTCAGCAGGCTTAGCGGGGTTTCCCACGCCGAATAACCCCGCTCAGCCCGCGCGATGCGGTCGCAAGCCGAAGGTTCGGAGGATCTCGTCAGCGAGGTGGTCGGGGCTGGCGTCTAGGTCAAGGGTGATGCCGGGCTCGTCGGGAGCGAGCGGTTCCAGCACGGCGTACTGGGATGCCAGCAGCCGCAGGGGCATGAAATGACCACGGCGGGCGGCCAGCCGTTGTGCGATCAGTTCATACGGACCCGCCAGGTGCACCATCCGGACATCCGGACCTGCGCCGCGAAGCACGTCACGGTAGGCGCGAGTCAGCGCCGAGCAGCTCACCACGGCGCACTCGCCACCGGCCGCCCGCTCGGTGAGCCAGGCCGCGATGGCCGCCAACCAGGGCGTGCGCACCGTGTCATCGAGGGGGAACCCGGCAGCCATCCTGGCGAGGCTCGACGCGGGGTGGAAGTCGTCGCCCTCGGCCAGCGCCCAGCCGGTTCTGCTGGCGATCAGCGCGGCCACGGTGCTCTTGCCGCAACCGGAGACGCCCATCACAACGAGCTGCATCGGTCTGTGTCTGCTCACCTGGGCCTGATCTCGCTGGGCCTGATCAGACGCCCAGCAGCGAGCACGAGTCGATGGCTCAGCGCCACCCGCGGCGGGGCCCCTTGCCACCATTTTCGATGCCCGAGTATCGCAGGTGCCAGCCGTGTCCAAGGGGGCAAGGGAAGGACTCCAACCGGTGCTTTGACGCCGACACCAGGC
>JAVXWL010000147.1:0-9206 GCA_032230565.1 Pseudonocardiales bacterium
TCAAGCGGTACTGGAAACAGTGGTCAGACCCTCGGCTGGTCGTCGCCGTGTTGCACAACGACGACCTGAACCAGGTCACCTGGGAAATGCGGGCGATGGGGGGCGCGCCGAAGTTCGTCGAGTCGCAAAGCCTGCCTGATGTGGACTACGCCTCCTTCGCCGCCGGCTTGGGGTTGCAGGCCATCTCGGTCGACAAACCCGATGACATCGCTCCCGCCTGGGACCGCGCGCTGGCCGCCGACCGGCCAACGCTGCTCGACGTGCGCTGCGACCCCAACGTGCCACCGGTGCCGCCGCACGCCACTTTCGAACAGATCACCGACGCCGCCAAGGCCATGCTGGCCGGCGACGAGGATCGCTGGGGAGTGATCAAGCAGGGCGTCAAGACCAAACTTCAGGAGTTCCTGCCGCATCGGCAGCGCTGAGCGTCGAGGAGCTGAATCGCCATGCTGTTCACCCGCCGTCCCGATCTCCGCGCCCGGCCTGATGGCGATGGTCGGCGGCATGGGCCTGCTCGCGGCCGTGCTGCGCCGGGAGAACTGAGCCAATGCCCGACCTCACTCGGCCTGACCATCTACCCAAGCGACGTCCGGGCGGCGTGCCGGCGCACCCATCGTGGCTACCCCGGCAACGACGGGGTACCACCCCGCAGATGATCGGCCGCTACCCCGACTTCGACGTCCTCGATGCCGTCAGCACCTGGGACGAGGCCACCAAGAAGGTCGTACTGGCCCGGCTGGAGTCACCCGGTCCGCTGCGTTTCTTCACCTCGGACGCAACTCGACGGCTACCAATACGCCGACATGCCTGACGACCGGGACACCTGGCGGTTGGTGCTCCGCGGGCTCGACCACACCGCCAAGATGAGCTACCAGGTCGACTTCGCCGGCGCCACGCAAACCCAGCGCGAAGCGATCGTGTCCGAGTTCGCGCGCGGCCGGTTGGTCGGCGGCGCCTGGGATGAGCTCAACGTCACCCGGGCCTGGTCGGTGGTGATGCGGATGATGCTCAGCGCGTTCTACTCCCACCCGTGGGCGTGGAACGAAATCGGATTCGGTGGACCGGCCTACCCTCGCGGGTTCATGCGCCTGGGTGGCCCCGGCGGGGACGGTCCCGCGGTGCGGGAGCCGTTCGAGAAACCCGGCGCCACCGACGAGGATCCGGTGCAGGTTGTCGACAACTGGCAGCAGTGATGGGCACATTCTGGCGGGGCATCCTCAAAGGTGCGATCCGGCCGCGGGACAACGACTCCCGGTTCCTGCTGGACGTGCACTCCCGGGATTTACCGGGCGAGGCCACCATGGCTCGATACCGCGACGATGACGAGGTCGACCTGGTTATCGTCGGGGCTGGCGCGGGTGGATCGGTTCTGGCCCAGCGGCTGGCCCGGCACGGTTGGCGGGTGGTGATCATCGAGGCTGGCCCGTTCTGGCACCCCGACGAGGACTGGGTATCCGACGAGGCCGGTAGCCACCCGCTGTACTGGACCCAGAAACGGATCATCGGTGGGGCCGACCCGATCGAGCTCGGGAAGAACAACTCCGGGCGTGGGGTCGGTGGCTCGATGGTCCACTACGCCGGCTACACCCCACGGTTTCATCCCAGCGATTTGTCCACCTACACCGACGACGGGGTGGGCGCGGACTGGCCGATCAACTACGAAGATCTGCGCTCGCACTACGAGCAGGTGGAGGCTGAGCTGCCGGTGGCGGGCCAGGACTGGCCGTGGGGATACCCGCACCGTTACCCGTTCTCCCCGCATCCGGTCTCCGGTGCCGCCGACAAGCTGCGCGAGGGCGCGCTGCGCTGCGGCATCGAGATGCGGGTCGGTCCCGTCGGGATCGTCAACGGCACCTTCGGCAACCGCCCGCACTGCATCTACCGCGGCTACTGCCTGCAGGGTTGCAAGGTCAACGCCGAGAACAGCCCGTATGTCACGCACCTGCCCGACGCGCTGGCCCACGGCGTGGAGGTGCGCGCCAACTGCATGGCACTGCAGGCGCAGATCGAGCAGGACTCCGGGCGAGCCCGCGGCGTCGTGTACGCCACCGAGTCTGGCGGCGCCCATCGCCTGCAGCGCGCCCAGCACGTCGCGATCGCTGGTTACTCGATCGAGACTCCGCGGCTGCTGCTGGCCTCGTCGAGCCGTCGCTTTCCGCACGGCCTGGGCAACAATGCCGATCAGGTCGGCCGCTACGTCATGGTGCAAGGCGCCACCCAGACTGCTGGGCGGTGGCCTTATGAGCTACGGATGTACAAGGCACCGCCGCCGGAGATCTCCAGCGAGCAGTTCTACGAGACCGACCCGGACCGAGGTTTCGCCCGCGGTTTCTCCGTCCAGACGGTGTCCCCGCTGCCGATCGGCTGGGCCGAGCATGTGCTCGCCGATGGGCACTGGGGCCGGGCGCTGCGCGAGTACATGCGTGACTACAACCACTGGGCCACCATCGGGGTGCTCAACGAGCTGCTTCCGCACCCGGACAACCGGATCACCCTGGCCGACGAGACCGACCATTACGGCCAGCCCATCGCCCGGATGGACTACACCCTGAGCGACAACGACAAGGCCAACATGGCCTACTCGACCAAGGTGATCACCGACATCCTGCACGCTGCCGACGCTCAGGACGTGCTCACCATCCAGCGCTTCGCGGACCTCATCGGCGGCGCGCGGATAGGTACCTCGCCCGAACACAGCGTCGTCGACGCCAACCAGCGCGTCTGGGCAGTCCCGAACCTTTTGGTCGCCGATGGATCGGTGTGTCCCACCCAGGGCGCCGCCAACCCTGCCTTGACGATCATGGCACTGGCTTCCCGGCTGGCGCAGCGGATGGCCAGTGGCGCCGCCATGGACGACGATTCCGCGGCCCGCGCGGGCCGCACCCGATCAGTTGCAGGGAGCCGACGATGAACCTGTCCCGTCCCGCGCTGGCGACCGCACTGACCGTCGCGATGGTTGCTTTGGTCGGATGCGCCGCTGGCAGTACCCCTACTGCTCAGACCGCGTCCAGCACGCCGTCTCTACCGGCGAACGCCCCAGCCCTGGAACAGGCCTACGTCAGCGTGGTAGCCAAGGTGCTGCCCTCGGTGGTGCAGATCACCTCCGACCGCGCTCTCGGTTCCGGCATTGTCTTTGACTCCAAGGGCGACATCGTCACCAACGCGCATGTGGTGGGCCGGGCGACTAAGTTTCAAGTGCGCCTGGCCGACAACCCGCAATCGATCCCGGCCACGCTCGTAGGCGCCTACCGTCCCGACGACCTCGCCGTCATCAAGCTCGACCAGCCGCCGTCCACCTTGCACCCGGCGCGCTTCGGCGACTCCTCCAAGCTGCAGGCTGGTCAGATCGTGCTGGCCATGGGCAACCCCCTCGGGCTGACCGGCAGCGTCACCGACGGGATCATCTCGTACACCGGCCGCACCCTCACCGAGCCCGCCGAAGGTGGCGGACAGCCCGCGACGCTGCCCGATGCCATCCAGACCAGCGCCGCGATCAACCCGGGCAACAGCGGCGGCGCGCTGGTCGATCTGGCGGGTGACGTCATTGGCGTTCCTACGCTGGCTGCGCTGGAGCCGCAGTTAGATGGTCTCGGCGGCGCCGCGCCGGGATTGGGCTTTGCGATTCCCAGCAATATCGTCACCGACATCGCCGGGCAGCTCGTCGCCCACAACGGCCACGTGGTCAACTCGCACCGGGCCGAGCTGGGCGTCCGGGTCGTCACCGTCGTGGACCCGACCGGCCAACCTGGTGGGATGGGCGTGGTCAGCGTGGTACCTGGCGGCCCGGCTGCCGCGGCCGGGATACAGCCTGGCGAGGTGATCACCGCGGTGAACAACACCCCAGTGCACGATGCCTCCGACCTAGCCCAAACGCTGGCACGGCTAGATCCGGGTCAGAAGATCGACGTCAACTTGACCACCGCGCAGGGCGCCACCCGCACCGTCACGGTGACCCTCGGTCAGCTAGCCGGTAGCTGACCTCAACACCGCCGTCGCGCGACCATGCCTCCTAGCTACACCATGATCGTCGTTTGTGTGCCACCGGCGACATTTATTCTCGCGAGCGGCACCCAAACCGTGATCACCACAACAGCGGGCGAGGCTGACCGAGCTCGGCCACGGGGCGAGGTTAGGGACGACTGTGGTGAGGAAGGCGGGGCTGGGGACGGTGAGGGTGGGGCCGGTGCGGTTCTTGGAGTCGCGGACCAGCACGGCGTCCGGCGCGGGCGCGACCTCGACGCAGGCGTCACCGCCGTTGCTGTAGCTGCTGGTGCGCCAGCCGATCTCGACGCAGGCGTCACCGCCGTTGCTGTAACTGCTGGTGTGCCAGACAGTCCCGTCCGGCTCAGGCGCGGTCATCATAGTCCTCTCGATCCGCGGAGAGCTCGGTTGCCAGGGTGGCAATCAGATCCCTCGATTGTCCCTCGCCCAGCGCGGTCTGCGTCAGCGCCGCCAGGATGTCCTGATAGGCGGCGATCTCCACGGGTTTCTCCAGGAACAGGCTGGAGGTCTCGCTCTCCAGGTAGACCACCTTGAACTCGGCGAGCTCCATCAGCGTGAACGACCCGGCGGTTGCGGCGTGCGCGCCGAGTGACGCCGGCACCACCCGCAGCGTGAGGTAGGGCCGCCGCGACAATCGTTGCAGCTGCTGCAACTGATCGGCCATCACTGCCGACCCACTGACGGCAGCCGCAGTACGAACTCGTGCAGGTAGAAGGTGAACCTGGCGGGACGGTCCCGGCTGAACAGGCTCTGCCGGGCCAGCTGCTCGGTGATGGCGACAATCCACGCACTGGTAAAAGATCCTGACCGCGAATTTGTCGCCCTCCTCCGCCGGCGCACGAGGATGATTGATCACCACAGACGGAATCACCGGCCCGATCTCGATGCGCTCAGCCACCCGGACGCAACTGGAAAGCTATCCGGGCGACTGTTCACAACTCTGCAGTGCAGTTCGCCGAACGGCAGAGGCTAGCTTTCGGACGGGCCGTCCTGCTCGGCGAGGAAGGCCTCGAACTCCGCGGCGATCTCGTCACCGGTGGGCAGCGCTTCTATATCGAGGGCCGCCAGGGGGCGCCGGTCAGAGCCACCAATCATGGCGTCGAACTGCGCTTCCAGGCTGGCCACCACTGACATGCTCTCCGGCGATTGGGCGACCTGCTCGTTGACCTCGGCGAGAACCCGCTGTGCCGCGGGGAGTAACGCCTCCACCGGCAGGCTTAGCCCGCTGCTGCGCGCTAGGTGCTCCAGCAAGCCGCGAGCGGATTCTGGGTATTCCGTGCGCGCGAGGTAGTGCGGCACGTGCACGACGAAACCCATCGCGTCGTGCCCCGCCTCTCCCAACCGCAGCTCCACCAGCGCCCCGGCGTGACTGGGCATCCGCATGGTGTTGAACCACCGGTGATACCCGGAGATCAACTCGCGACGGGTGGCGTGTGCGGTGACCGCCGCTGGGCGGGTATGCGGAACCGCCATCGGCGCCGCGCCCAGACCCACCGTCAGACCAACCGAGAAGCGCTCGACGAGCTCGCGAACCGCATCGCAGAACCGTTCCCACAGCAGATCCGGCTCCGGGCCGGTCAAGAGCAAGAACGTGGTGCCCGCACAGTCCTCTACCTCGTAGAGAACCAACTCGGGCCGCTCGTAGCTCGTCCAACGGTCCTGGTCGAAGGTCATTACCGGCCGGCGGGAGCGGTAATCCAGCAGCTGGTCGATGTCGAATCTGGCGACCACCCGGTGCTCCAGATTTTCCAGCAAATGTGCAACCGCCAGTCGCCCGGCTTGGCCTGCGTCGACGAATCCAGTGAGGGCGTGCACGAGTACCGTGCCCGCCGCGGTCGAAGGCTCGGCTTCAATGTGGTACAGCTCAACGTTCACGATCCATATAACGCGCCACGCGTGCCGATTCATCCCGTCTGGGGCTGGACAGGGCGTGAAAGATCAGCTAGAAGGTCGCAGCCGGGGAGACAAGACGGCCACACGACGGAGATCGACTTCACAACAAGGCGTGGCGGCGGGCAGGCTCGGGGCCATGCCGCTCCTACCACCACACCTCGCCGCCTTCCTTGCTGCCGTACTGCGCAGTCCGGCAACAGTGGGCGCCGTAGCGCCGAGTTCTCCCAAGCTGGCAGCTCGGCTAGCCGCCGTGGTGCCCCGCACTGGGGAGCCGGTCGTGGTGGAGCTCGGCCCGGGCACCGGTTCGGTCACGGCGGCCATCGAACATCGGCTCGCTGGCCGGGGCCGGCATGTGGCGGTCGAGATCGATCCCGGATTAGCCCGCTACGTGCGCGCCCAGCATGCGGGCGTCGAGGTGCTGGTCGGCGACGCCGCCGAGCTGCTTCGGCTGTTCGCCGAGCACCAAATTCCTGCGGTTGATGCCATGGTCAGCGGGCTACCGTGGTCACTGATCGATACCGACGCCCAGCGGGCGATCGTCGCCGCGACGGCACGCTCGCTGCGGCCAGGGGGTTGCTTCACCACCTTCGCCTACGTGCACGCCTTGTCAATGAACCGGGCGTGCCAGTTCCGGGCGCTACTCGGCGAGATCTTCTTTGAGGTTCTCACCACTCGCACGGTCTGGTGGAATCTGCCTCCGGCGGTGACGTACGTCTGCCGACGGCCGCGCGCGGTCACACCAGGAGTCGATGGGCGTGCGGGCGCGACAGGATAACCATCTACTCCGACATTGCGCCGTGCGCGACAGCCCGGCCGGGGTAGTAGTCCACACCCATACCCGCAATCCACAGCCGGCCCCGCCGTGGCTGTCCCCCGAAGTGCCTCGGGAGGACGGTACGACGTCATGAGCGCACCTACCGCCGGCCGTATCCGGCTATCCGACCCATCCGAGCTGATCGCCGCTATCCCGCATTTAGTGGGCTTCCACCCGCGTGACTCCGTGGTCTTGCTGGCACTACACGGCAAGAGTCTTGGACTGACGCTGCGGGCCGATTTGGTCGATCACGCCCACGCCGCGGTGTTAGCCGAGCAGCTGCTACCACCGATCGTCCGGCAGCGCCCCACGGGCGTCGCGGTGATCGTCGTCGGAGGTGCTATCACTGCGGCTGGCGATCCGCCACACCGCGCGTTGGTCGACGCCCTCGATAACGTGCTAACCGGCGCGGGGCTCCCGGTAGTGCACGCAGCGTGGACCACCGAGACAGCGTGCGGTGCGCCATGGCGCTGTTACGACGATCCGCTGTGCGCCGGCACGGTCGCCGATCCCACCACGAGCCCGCTGGCGGCCGCTAGCGTCGCGGCCGGAGCAGTGACGTTCAGCAGCCGAGAAGAAATGGTCGAGTTAGTGGCCGCGGACGATCCCACCGCACTGCAACGGCGGGCGATCCTCCTCGACGCAGCCGACGCTGAGCATCCGATGGGTGCCCGGCTGGTGGCCCAGCGGCTGGTCCGGTTGAAGAAGCTGCATCAAGCAGCAGCCACGGGAGATCTCGCGTTGAGCGACGGGATCGTCGCCGAGGTCGCTTCTGCGCTGTGTGACCACCGGGTCCAGGATGCCTGCCTGGACAGGAGTATTCCTGTGTACCCTGAGGCTCGTGCGACGAGCTGCCATTTACTGCCGGATCAGTGATGATCGAGAAGGCGCTGGGCTGGGTGTGGCTCGCCAGGAAGCAGACTGTCGTGAGCGGGCAGAGAGGCTTGGCTGGGTAGTCGCTGGCCTGTACGTGGACAACGATCTGTCGGCCTACTCAGGCAGGGTCCGACCGGAGTACCGACGGCTCCTTGATGATCTTCGTTCAGGCACCGTGGATGCGGTAATTGCCTGGCATACCGATCGACTGCACCGCTCGCCCCGAGAGCTCGAGGAGTTCATCGACATCTGCGAAGGTGCCGGTGTCGGGGTCGAGACAGTGAAGGCTGGACCGGTAGACCTCTCAACACCCGCAGGTCGAGCTGTCGCGCGGACGCTTGGAGCGTGGGCCCGCTACGAAAGCGAGCACAAAGCTGAGCGCAGTCGGCGGAAGGCGCTGGAGTTGGCTCAGTCAGGCAAGCTCTCGGGTGGCGGCCGACCGTTCGGCTATGAGCATGACCGGGTAACGGTGCAGGAGGCCGAGGCCTCGGTGATCAGAGAGAGTGTCCGGCGCCTTCTTGCCGGAGAGCCGGTACGGAGCCTGGTTCGGGACCTGAACAACCGAGGGATTCCCACGTCCACTGGAGGACAGTGGTCTACACACACGCTCAAGCGGATGCTTGCCTCAGGCAGAATCTCAGGTCAACGAGATCATCAACCGCGGTCACACGCACAAACAAAACGACGTCTGATCAGTGAGATCGTCGGGGATGCCGTGTGGCCGGCGATCATTAGCATGGAGGACACTGCTCGGATCCGTGCACTGCTTATGGAACCTGAGCGACAGTCCACTTCAGGCACGGCCAAACGATGCCTGCTGAGTGGCATCCTCCGGTGTGCTCGTTGCGGCGGGGCTATGTGTGGACGGCCACGGGAAGACGGTCGTATGCGCTATCTCTGTAAGAAAGAGCCCGGCAACAACCGGTGTGGCAAGATCTTCATCGTTGCCTATCCAGTAGACGAGTGCGTGACGAGCATGGTCAAGATGGCACTGAAGTCAGCGGAGTTCGTCAAGGCGTTACGAGACAAGGAGCACGGTGA
Source organism: Pseudonocardiales bacterium (assembly GCA_032230565.1). GTDB lineage: Bacteria > Actinomycetota > Actinomycetes > Mycobacteriales > Pseudonocardiaceae. The sequence continues at coordinate 8,627 of JAVXWL010000147.1, forward strand.
CAGAGACGCGGCTGTGCTTCAACAGATGGCGGCAGATCAAAGCAAGCTTGAGCAGTTGGCCGAGGACTACGCAACCGACGTGATCAGCCGGAAGGAGTGGCTACGGGCGCGAGAGGTGCTAGAGGCGCGCTTAGAGGTCGCTCGAAAACGACTGAGTACTACCAGTCACACCGCAGCGCTTGAGGGCGTCTGTGGTGATTCTGTGGCGTTTGGAGAGGTCTGGAAAGGGTTGTCCCTTCCCCGTCAGCGAGCAATAATTTCAGCATTACTTGATCGGATCATCGTGCATCCGGGAGTACCGGGACGCAACAGGTTTGATCCGCAACGACTTGAGCCGATCTGGCGGGCATAGCGGTGAGCTGGCACCCCGTACGGGGTACGGGACGGGGTACGGGTAGTACGGAACGTAGAAGCTACTTTTTTTTGCGTGCTTCGATGAAGGTGTCGATTGCTTCTCGTACCATCGCGTTCATGCTCCCCTCTCCTCCGGCCAACCGCTCTTCAAGGGATGCCCTCGTGAGATACGCAAGTTGGTCTTCATAGAGGTCAAAGGTTCGTCGTACATACTGCCGGCTGGCAG